>CAMNCG010000269.1 GCA_946534105.1 uncultured Verrucomicrobiota bacterium | reverse complement strand
CGCGCTTGAAGCCGTCGGCCTCGGCGGCGAAGCCCGCGCCATGCCCGCCGATCTCTCCGGGGGCATGCAGAAGCGGGCGGGCCTTGCGCGCGCGATTGTGACCGAGCCCGAAATCGTGCTCTACGACGAGCCGACGTCCGGGCTCGACCCGGTGACAAGCCGCCGCATCGACGACCTCATCGCGGACCTCTCGCGCCGCCTCGGCATCACGTCGGTTGTCGTGACGCACGACCTGCACAGCGCGCTCGCCATCTCGACTCGCATCGCGATGCTCGGCGGCGGAAAGGTGCTTTCCGTCGAACCTCCCTCCTCCTTCATCCGTTCCACCCTCCCCCAGGCCCGCGCCTTCCTCGACGCCCAGTACATCACAAGGCGCGGCGCATGGGAAACCGACTAACCCCGCCATGTCCTCCTCCAACCACGAACTCGCGGTCGAGATGGCCGTCGGCGCGCTCGTCGCGGCCGTTTTCGCTGGTCTCGCCGTCTTCACGATCGCGATTTCCGGCAAGAATCTCTTCGACAAGAACGTCTTCGGCATCGAGGCCGTGATGCCGGACGCCATGGGGCTCCGCCCCAACGATCCGGTGATCGCCCGCGGCACCACGGTCGGCGCGGTGAAGGAAGTCCGCTACGAGCACGACGGCGTGCACGTGAAGGCGCAACTGGAGGCGCCGGTGGAGTTCCACGAGGGCTATGCCGTCACCGTCGTCGCCACGTCGATTCTCGGCGGCCGCCAGCTCGTCCTGCGCGAGGGCGACCCCGCCGCGCCGGTCGTCCCGGCCTCCCAAACGCTGGTCGGGGAAAAGCCGTCGGACCTCATGGAAGACGCCTCCGCGGCCGTCGCCAAGGTGCGCGAATTCCTCCAGACCGACGCGCTCGACAACCTGCGCGACTTTTCGGAATCGATCAAGAACCTCGCCGCTCGCCTCGAAGCCGGCGAAGGCACCCTTGGCCGGCTTCTCTCCTCCGACGACACGATTTACAACGACCTTGCCGCCGCCGTGGCGGACGCCAAGGACGGCATCGCGGACCTGAAGGCGATCGCCGCGCGTCTCGAACGGGGCGAGGGAACGATCGGCAAGCTCCTTTCCTCCGACGACACGGTCTACAACGATCTCGCCGCCGCCGTGGCGGACGCCAAGGACGGCATCGCGGACCTGAAGGCGATCGCCGCGCGTCTCGAAGCCGGCGAAGGCTCCCTCGGCAAGCTCCTTTCCTCCGACGACTCGGCCTATCAGGATCTCAAGGAGACGCTCGCGAACCTGCGCAAGATTTCCGACCGGCTGGAAAGCGGCGAGGGCACGCTCGGGCGCCTGCTCTCCTCCGACGATTCGCTCTACCGCAATCTCGACGGAACCGTGACCGACGTTCGCGAAGTCATTGACGACGTCCGCGAGGCGAACACGCTTTCGACGGCGACCTCGATCCTCTTCGGCGGCTTCTGAGGAGGGCTTCGCGATGGAGCTCAAGGACAAAGTCGCGCTGGTGACCGGCGGCGCCCGGCGCCTCGGGCGCGAAATCGCCCTCGCGCTGGCCCGCGAGGGATGCGACATCGTCGTACACTACCGCACCTCGAGCGAGGAGGCGGACTCCGTGGCTTCCGAAATCCGCGCCATGGGCAGGCAGGCATGGTGCGTTTGCTGCGACTTTTCGAACGTCTACGGGCCCGAGGTCGCGATGAACACGGCCTGGGACCTCGCCGGCTGGGTCGACATCCTCGTCAACAACGCCGCGGCGTTTTCGCGCGAAACGCTCGCAAGCGCGAACGTCGAGCTCTGGGAGGACCTCTGGCGGGTGAATTTCCTCGCTCCGGTCATGCTCGCGCGCCGGATGCAGGAACTCGCGGCGGGCAGCGACATCCTCCCCGACGACTACTGCGGACGGGTCGTGAACGTCCTTGACCGCACGGTCGCGCACCCTTCGCGGAAGCTCCCGTACTGGATTTCCAAAAAGGCGCTCCAGGCCTTCACCGAATCGGCGGCGCTCTCCATGGCCCCGCGCTTCACCGTGAACGCCGTCGCCCCCGGCCCGGTGCTCGTGCCGGACGATCCGACGCTTCGCGAAAGCGCCGGCCCGGCGCCCCTTGCGGTCCGCAACCTTCCCGCCGACGTCGCAAGCGCCGTGGTGCACCTCGCCCGCGCGGTCACGGTCACGGGTCAGATCGTCTACGTAGACGCCGGGCGCCACCTTCTGGGCGCGGACGTCTAGCCCGGGGCGCGCGACGATGGACCGGAGACTCGGAATTTCCCTTTTGCGGCGGGCGCTTGCGACGGTCGCCGCGGTCGCCGCGACGGGACTCTTCCCCGGCGCGTCCGCGGCTTCTCCGGTCCGCAAACCCGTCCCCGTCCGGCGAGCCGCGCCGAAGGCCTCCGCGAAAGCGGCCGCGAAGCCGGTTTCGAAGTCGGCCGCGAAGCCCGCTTCCAGCTCCTCGGTCTCGATGCAGTACCGCTCGCCGCGCAATCCGCAGCGCGCGCTCCGGAAATCGACGAAATTCATCATTCTGCACACGACCGAAGGCGCGGCGAAAGGCGCGCTCGAAAAACTCTCCGCGAACGGGGAATGCCATTACGTCGTGGACACCGACGGCAAGACGTACGCGATCGTGGACCGAGGTCGCGTCGCGTACCACGCGGGGCTTTCGATGTGGAACGGGATGACCGGCATCGACTCCACGTCCGTCGGCATCGAAGTCGTGGGCTGGCACGACAAGCCCGTCACCAGGGCGCAGGAACACGCGCTCCAACGGCTTCTGGCCGATCTCAAGTCCGCCTACAAGGTGACCGACGATCACGTGCTCACCCACTCCATGGTCGCCTTCGGAAACCCGAACCACTGGCACAAGCGCAAACACCGCGGGCGCAAGCGCTGCGGCATGCAGTTCGCGGATCCCGCGCTGCGGGCCCGAATCGGTCTCGCGTCGAAGCCGTCGTTCGACCCCGACCTCAGGGCCGGACGCCTCTTCGACGCCGATCCGGAGCTCACGAAAATCCTCTACCGGAAGCCGTCGCTCC
Organism: uncultured Verrucomicrobiota bacterium; assembly: GCA_946534105.1. Lineage (GTDB taxonomy): Bacteria > Verrucomicrobiota > Kiritimatiellia > RFP12 > UBA3636 > UBA3636. The sequence goes on along the minus strand of CAMNCG010000269.1, from coordinate 1,441 downwards.
CGTCGAAAACGCCTGCGCATCTCGCAGCCGCCCCGAAATCCGCCGGACCGGTCCCGGCGACGATTTCGGGCAAGCCGGCCCCGAAACCGGCGGACCCGCCGAGAGAGACCCCCGCGCCGGAAGGCAATGTCATCGGTTCGAAACGTTCCGCGTGGGACATCGCCCGCGACAAGTACGACGCCGCCTCCACGACGTACCGCTTCCCGAACGGCACGGTCAGGAAAGGCTCGGAAATCTCCGGCAAGGAATGGCGCAAGATCCCCGCCGGGACGATCGTCACGCTCGGCGATTCCGGCGACCTGCCCTCGGACAATTCGGACGAAGGGCTCCTCGAAATCGGGGAAGACGGATCGGTGCACGACCTCGGGGGCGACGAAGTCGCGGCCTCATCGACCTTCTACTTTCCCCCCGGCAAGGACTACTCGGCCGGCGCGACGCTCACGCTCGCGCAGATCGAGGCGCTTCCCTCCGGCACGAAAATGCTCGTCGGGTACAAGTGCGGCGGCCCCGTTTCCGGCCGCCGCCCCGTCTTCGCGATCTGCGGGGTGGCGTGGAACCACCCCGACACGTACTACTGGGATCCCGCCCGCCGACGCGTCCTTTCCGGCGACGACATCGACGAGCGGAACATTCCGAAGGGCGCCATGGTCTTCTGGCGGTAGCGCCCGCCGGGACCGAAGGGCGCTAAAAACCGAGCGCGTCGTTCACGAGGATCGCGTGCATCCGGCCGGGGTGGTGCGAAAAACGCGTCACGAGGAACTGGCAGCAGATCGTGTCCGGTGACTTGCAGTCGGCGCACGCGCCGGTTTTGGCGCACGGGGTCGAAAGTCCGAACCGCTGCGCGTTGATCGGCGCGGCGACGTTGCGCGCGCGCTTCAAGGCCGAATCGAGATCGGCGCAGACCTTGTTCATGCCGATCAGGAACAGCACTTTGCGCGGTCCCTGCGCGATCGCGGAGACGCGGTTCGAATTGCCGTCGATGTTGACGATCACGCCGTCTTCGGTCACCGCGTTGGCGCTCGTCACGAAGACGTCGGCGTCGTACGCGGCGAGCATGGCGGCGCGCTTGTCGGACATCCGGTCGCGGTCCACGAAAACGTAGTTCCCGGCGCGGAGGGCGTCCACGAGCCCCAGTTCGATCGCGCTCGTGCAGCCGCCCATGGCGACCGTGGCGCCCTCGCCGATGAAGGCGAGCGCCTTGGCCAGAGCCTCCTCCCGGGTTTCCGCCCATTCGGCGCCGATCTGGCGCGACGCAAGGCCGGCCACGACCTTGCGCGCCAGAAGCGCGTTGCGCTTCAAAACGTTTTCGTTCACTTCGATTCCTCCTTCCCCTCCCCTTTGGAAGAACCGAAGAGAGAGCCGATGGCGCCGATCGCGTTCTTGGCCGCGTCGCCGACCGCCCCCGCCGCGGCTCCCGCAGCGTCGCCGACCGCCCCCGCCG
>CAMNCG010000268.1 GCA_946534105.1 uncultured Verrucomicrobiota bacterium | reverse complement strand
CTCTGGTTTCTCACGCTCCATCCCTTCGACGACGGCAACGGCCGTCTCGCCCGCGCCCTGACCGAATGGCTCCTCGCGCGGGCCGAACGGTCGGGGCTGCGCTTCTATTCGCTCTCCGCGCGCATCCAGAACGAGAAGGAGGACTACTACGAGGAAATCCGGCGCGCACAGCGCGGCACGATGGACGCCACGCGCTGGATCCGCTGGTTCGCCGGATGCCACTCGCGCGCGCTGGAGGACGCGGAGTCCCGGCTTTCGTCGATCTTCCGCAAGGCCGCGTTCTGGCGGCGACACGCCGACGCCGACTTCAACGAAAACCAGCGCGCCATGCTCAACCGGCTGCTCGACGGTTTCACGGGCAACCTCACTTCGTCCAAGTGGGCGAAGATCCGCAAGGTCTCGCAGGACACCGCCACGCGCGAGATCAACGACCTGGTCGCCCGCGGCATTCTCGCCCGTCTCGGCCGCGCCCGCGCGACGCACTACGAACTCGTCACTTAATTCCACAACCCTTCAACCGACAAGAATCCACACATGACGACAGAAATCGAGACGCTGCAACGGATGTTCGACGAGATCGCGGAGCGCGAGGGCGCGCCGCGGCTCGAACTGGACGAGGACGGCGCGGCCGCCGCCGCCAACATCGGACAACTGGCCATCGTGGATGACGGGCCGGACGCCAAGACCGTCGGTTCGGCCGGCCGGAGCGGCGTCGGCTTTCTCAAGCGGCTTTTCAACACCGAGGCGAGCCGAAAGGTCAACGCCGAGGTCGTCGCGGACTTCAAGCGGGCGATGGTCCGCGCCTACGGCGAGCGGATCGCCCAGGCCGCCTTCGACTCCGAGATCGGCGCCCGCGCCTTCTCGGGCGAAAAGCTCTCCTCGTCCCGCGTCCGCCGGACGCTCGACCTGGCCGACTCGCTCCGCGCCAAGCGGCTCGCGCCGCCGCCGGACGCGCGCGGCATCTCCCTCTCCATTGGCGAAAGACGGCCGACATCTCCTTCCAGGGGCTTTCCAAGGCGTATCGCGACGCCCTGTTCGGCGCGGCCTCCGCGCTCGCGAACCTCGACGACCTGCTGATGGAGCTGCCGACGGACCCCGTCGCCTTCGCCGACTTTTCGCGACGGATCGAGGAAGCGCGCGCCGCCGCGACTTCAAGATCAAGGGCCCCCACGGCAACGAGAAGGCGATGCTCGAGGCGCAGAACCGGGCCTACGAGAAGCTCAACGGCGCGGTGATCGACGTCCCCGTCACGGACCCGGTGACGGGCAGGAAGACGGTCGTGAAGATCCGCCCGGTCGTCGCCACGTTCAACTACGGCGTCAACAGCTTCAGCGTCGGGACGGGAAGCTCGCTGCTCGGCGGCTGGGGCGCGGCGCAGAAGGTGAACTACAAGGGGCTCCTCCGGCTCAACAAGTTCGCCGAGGTGCGCTTCGCCGCGATGGAGCGGGAGCTCGCCGCCACGCAGGACCCCGCCCTTCGCGCGGAGAGGGAGCGGAAACTCGCGGCCGCGAAGACGCTCCTGCGGCAGATCAACGCGCTGGACCGCACGGCCGGCTACGCCGGCGGCGGGCGCGACCCCTACAAGATGGCCTCGCGCATTGCGGTCCTCACCTACCTCTTCGGCGGCACGCCGGCGTGGAACTGCAAGAGCGGGAAGGACCGGACGGGCCTGATGGACGCGGAATGCAAGTTCCTCGCGACGCTCGTCGCGCTGGGGCGCCCGATCCCGGAGCCGGGGCGGGACCTCGATCCGGACGAGAAGCTGCTCTACCGCAACATCCTCCTCGGCTCGGGCAACCACGAGCTGCAGAAATACAACGCCGGCATCGCCGGATACATGCTCGAGAACGCCCCCGGGCTCCCCAAGCGCATCGGCGACAACCTCGCCTACCGGGTGTTCATCGGCGGCTCCCGCCTCGCCTCCAAATGACCCGCCGGCGCGCCGGCCAAAGGGGCGGCGGTCTCCAGACCGCCGCCTCATGGCAACAATTCCATTCCACCGAGCGATTTTTATATCTTTTTCGGGCGCGATCACGTATAATCCCGCAGTGATCATGATTTCGCACATGACGACACGCAGCACCGCCACAATCGGCCACTCCCTACGCGCGCTCGCGGCTTTCCTCCTCGCGCCCGCAGCGCGGGCGGGGTTCACTACCGTTGACACGCTCGGCCCGGGCGACGTGGGCAAGACGCTCCAGAACGGCACCATCTACAAGGTGACGGCGAACGCGACGCTCTCGCGCGGCAGCGAGCCGATGAGCGCGCTCTACGTCGTCAACAACGCGACCGCGGTCATCTACCTTCCCAAGGGCATCACGCTCAACGTCCATGGCGGCCACGCGAACGGCGTGACGGGAGCCGGCTCGGGCATCCGCCTCGACAACGGCTCGACGCTGGTCGTCACCGGCGGCGGCACACTCAACGTCACCGGCGGCAATGGCGGCTACGGCTTCTTCGAGAAAGTGCGCATTCTCTCCTCCACGACGCTCCCGATCCCGGATGACGCCGTGGTGGACACCCGCGAAGCGGAATCCACACTCGAAGACGACGGCTCGATCACCTACACCGTGACCCTGCCGCCGGAAGAAGGCTCGCGGTTCTTCCGAAGAGGCGCCGCAACCGGCCGGTAGACCGTCATTCCGGCCGACGATTTGCCTCTGGCTTTCAACTGGGGGAGCGTTTTCATGACGGAGGGCAACAGAGAAAGTGCATAGCGATGCGAATGGAAAGAAAAGACATGTCCCAACTGACCATCACCAAGCGATTCACGGGGTTATTTCCCCTGTCCTGCCTGCTCATCGCGTTTTCCATTCATGCGGGAAACGCCTCAACTCCTGTTCATCAGCCATCCGGCCTTTCAACCTTTCAACCTTTCAACCTTTCAACTGGTTCCTACACGAACCACGCCGGGAACGCGATTTCCGGGTGGCCGGTCGCGCTCACGCAGGCGGAGGTCGTTCTGGCGGAAAGCGCAACCACCAACGCCTATCCGCTCTCGATCTTTCCGGAATCCGAGCAGCGGCGCATCGCGGCGGACTTCGTCCTTCGCCAAGGCGGCGGACCGATCGGCCTGCTGCGCGTGCCGGCGGAAGTGAGGCGGGCGGTCGAAGGCGCGAGGAAGGCGACGGAGCGCTCGCGCAAGCGCGCCGCGAAGGGGCTTTGCCCGCAGGAGGAAAGCGACGCCTTCTGCGCCGAAACCCTCGCCGCGCTCAGACGCTACCTCGACAAGCAGGTCGAATCCGGCGCCATCACTCCCGCCGAGCGGATGGCGCTCGTCCGGTAGCCGTTCGTCCGGGGAAAAAGGCGGCGGGGAATCCGGACGGCCACCGGAAGCCGTTCGACTCGGCGAGGGCGATCGCGCGGACCGCGGTGGCGCCGATGCGCCACTCGCGTCCGGCGTCGAGCCAGAGCATCCCGTCCCGGCGCACGAGGAACCGGTCCGCAACCGCCTCGAGCCGCGCGGCGGTCTCGGGATCGTCGCAGGCGCGCGCGGCGGCGGCGAGAAACGCCGCCGCCGCCACCGGCGGCACGTCGGCCGGATTCCGGCAGGGATCGAACGCGCCGGCTTCGTCCGATCCGGTTTCGAGCGCCGTCCAGTCGATCGCCGCCGCCGCGTCGCGCCAGAGGTCCAGCGCCACGGCGCGGTCGGCGGCCCACGGCTCGTACCACAGGAGCGACCATCCGTCGAGTCCGTTGTGGCCGCGCGGGAAGAAGAGTCCCGAGCGGGCGTGGTAGACGAGCGAGAGCGCTCCGCCGCCGAGAAGAGGCCGCCGGTAGTGCGCGAGCGCCCAGTTTTCCCAGCGCCGGGCGTCCGCGCTCCAGTCTCCGTGCCCGAGCGCGGAAAACAGCGAGAGCGCGAGGTGCGGATGGTTGTTGCAGGGGAAGAACACGAGGCCCGGTTCGCACGGGACGCCGCCGCCCGGGCCGCGGCGCATCTGCTCCACGGTGACGTCGACCAGCTTTTGCACGTCGTAGTGGACGCGGCGGCCGTCCTCCCAGACAAAGTCCCAGCCTTCCGTCCAGTACCGCCGGTCGCCCGTGAAGGCTTCGTACAGCGCGAGCAGCTGAAGGAGATGCCCGGTGTACATCACGTTTTCGCGGAAGCACGGATCGGGCGCCCACGGCTTCCGGCCCCAATACGACTTCGACATCGCGTAGGCCCAGACCTCGCGCCGCAGGATCCGCTCGACGCACCTCCCGAGAATGCGGCCCGCCGCGGCCCGTTCGCCTTCCCCGCCGCGCAGTCCGAGCGCCGCCGCCGCGTAGCCGCAGAACGCGATGTGGTAGCGCTTCGCGAACAGTCCGTGCTGCGAGCCGCCGACGTCCCACCACGCGCGCTCCTCGTCCGGCGGAAGGGGCCCCGTGACGCGTTCGAGCCACCGCAGCGTCGCGCGTTCGTCGTCCGTGAACGGCGCGGAAGGGCGTTCCCCGCCGTCGCGCGCGCTCCGTTCGGCGGCGGTTTCGCCGGCGGCGG
>CAMNCG010000267.1 GCA_946534105.1 uncultured Verrucomicrobiota bacterium | reverse complement strand
TGGCGGTTGGCGTCGCGCGAGAGCGTGAGCGTGCCGCCGGCGGATTTGCCCTCCACGATGAAGATCTCGGTGCCGAGGCCCTTGCCGCGCTTCGCGTCGAAGTGCTGCTTGCAGTCGCGCAGCTGCGGGATGCGGATCGAAACGCTCTTGGAGCGTTCGCGCGCGGCCTTCTTCACCGAGGCGAGCTCCTTGCGGAGCTTCTGCGTCTCCTCGATCTTTTCGAAGAGCCGGCGCGCCGCCTCCGGATTGCGGTTGAGCTCCTCGACGACGATCTGCTTGATGCGCGGCACGAGGTCGCGCGCCTCGATGCTGACGAGCTTGTTCTTCGTCTGGGACTCGAACTTCGGCTCCTGCATCCGGACCGCGACGGCGCCGACGATGCCTTCTCGCACGTCGTCGGGGTCGAACTTCGCCTTGGGGTTGAACTCGTTGACGCCGCGGGCGACGCCCTCGCGGAAGGCCGCGAGATGGGTGCCGCCGTCGCCGGTGTACTGGCCGTTCACGAACGAAAAGTAGTCTTCGCCGAAGCGGTTCGTGTGTGTGAAGCACAGCTCGAGGTCCTTCTCGCGGTGGTGGATCGGCTTGTAGATCTTTTCGAACTGCGCCTCGTCGGCGAGGAGGTCGAGGAGCCCGTTTTCGGAGCGGTAGACCTGGCCGTCGAGGTGGATCGAAAGGCCGGGGTTGAGGTAGGAGGAGAAGCGGACGCGGCGCTCGACGAAATCCCTGCGGAAGGCGTAGCCCTTGAAGATCGTGTCGTCGGGCGTGAACGCGACGAACGTGCCGTTGCGTTCGTCGGTGTCGCCGGACGTTTCGGAAACGAGCTTTCCGCGCTCGAACTCGACCTGCGCGAACTTCCCGTCGCGGACGGAGCGGGCGAGGAATTTCGAGGAGAGCGCGTTCACCGCCTTCGTGCCGACGCCGTTCATGCCGACGGAGAACTGGAACACGTCGGTGTTGAACTTGCCGCCGGTGTTGAGCTCGCTCACGCAGTCGCGGAGCTTGCCGAGCGGGATGCCGCGCCCGTAGTCGCGGCAGGAGACGGACTTTTCGTCGACGTGCAGTTCGACTTTGCGGCCGAAGCCGGAGATGAATTCGTCGATGGCGTTGTCGAAAACTTCCTTCAGGAGAATGTAGATGCCGTCCATGTAGTCGGAGCCGTCGCCTTCGCGTCCGATGTACATGCCGGACCGCAGGCGGATGTGCTCCAACCCTTCCAGGTGTTTGATCGAAGATTCGTCGTAGGATTTCATGCTGCAAAAGGGGTCATTCGAGCCACTTCGGGTCGATCACGACCGAGACGGGAGCCGGATTCGTCGCGGCGCGGCGGCCCGCCGCGGGGACGAAATCGGGATGGGCCCGGAAGAGGGAGGGCGCGGCGGCGAGGTCGTCGGGCGTGCCGAAGAGCCGGTCTTCGCCGGCGCTGCGCAGGTCCGGCGGCGGTTCGGGCCCGCCGGGCGCGCCGGAAGCGGCGGCCGGGACGTAGGAAAAGGGCCGGTTCCAGCCGTCGTTGCCGAGCCCGCTGAGGTAGGGGCCGTTCCAGCCGGAGGCGCCGGGATTCGCGGAGAGCGCCGCGAGGCCGCCTTCGCGGAGCGTCGGGTAGTGTCCGGTGTCGATGCGGTAGTGTTCGAGCGCCATCGCGGCGGTGTCGAGGACGTTCGTCGTCCAGGCGGCGGCGTCCCGCCCCGGTTTCGGGACCGGCGCCGCGCGGCGGGAGGCGCCGACGAGCGCCGCGCCGAGCAGGAGCAGGAACAGCGCGGCGACGAGCCAGCCGAGCTTGTTCGCGCCGTCGCCGCCGATGCGCGGGCCGAGCTCGCGGAGCGCCCGGTCGCGCGCGGCGTCGATCCTTTCCTTCGCGGCGCGCCGCAGGGCCATGTCCTTCGGCGCGTGTCCGGCCGGCGGCCGGATCGTCCGGCCGCAGGAGGGGCACCGGAGGCCCGGAGGGGGCCACGTCACCGGGCCCTTGCAGTACGGGCAGCGCAGGGCCTTTCCTTCGAGGCGCGGCAGGACTGGATCCGTGCGCTTTTCCGGGAGCTTCACGGACGCGAGCGGCCTGCGTTTCGGCAGGTTCGGCGCTTTCGGCGCCGCGGGCGTTTCCGGCCCGCTCATTCCGAAAGCGTCCCGGTCGCGGGGTCGATGCGGCGGTAGAAGCACGACCGGCGCGGCTTGCCGTCGGCTCCGCGGGTGTGGCAGATGCCGTGCGTCGCGCCCGCGGGCCACGGGCGCACGAGGTAGAGCAGCGAATTCTGTTCGCAGTTCACGAACGCGTCGACGAGCTCGAAACGGCAGCCGGAAGTGGCGCCCTTTTCCCAGAATTCCCGGCGCGACGTGCTGTAGAGGACGAGGCGGCGGCGCGCGAACGATTCGCGCATCGCCGCTTCGTCGGTGTAGGCGAGGAGCAGGACCTGCCGGGTGTCGGCGTGCTGCACGACGACCGGCACGACGCCCGAGACGGAATCGAGCTTCGCGAAGTCGAGCGCGAGGGTCGCGCCTTCTTCCAGGTCCCGCTTGTCCACGGCCGCGGCCTATTCTTCCGTGAATTCGCTCTTCGGAACGGCGCAGAGCGGGCACTGCCAGCTCTCGGGAAGGTCCTCGAAAGGCGTGCCGGGGGCGATGCCGGCGTCGGGATCGCCGACGGCGGGGTCGTAGACGTAACCGCAGGTGGGGCAGACGTATTTTTTCATGGTCGGGAGGGGGTGTGGGGGAAAAGTCCGGAGAAAACGGGATCGTTCGCCGGAGGGGGAAGGGGAGGGGTCAGGCCTTGTAGCCGAGATCGGCCATGGTGACGACGGGAACGTCCTTCGCGGCGGCGGGGGCGAGCGGGGCGAGCTTCGATTCGTCGAAGGCGTAGCCGTTTTCGCCGAGGGGCCAGACCACGGGGGCGGTGTTGAGGACGGCCGCGCGGAAGCCCTGCACGGTGGCGCCGTAGTTGCCGGTGTGGGACGAGTTGCAGCCTTCGTTTTCGATCGAGAACGGGCCGTCGAAGCCGCGCGCCATGAGCGTTTCGAGGAAGCGGGACCAGTCCATCGAGTCGCTGCCTCCGAAGCCGGGCAGGCGCGGCTCGTAGTGGTGGCGGTCCCATTCGTTCGCCGGGATCGGCACGCCGGCCTTTTTCGCGAGCTTCGGATCCACGGTCTGCTCCGGGTAGAGGCGGCCCCAGTGGATCGAGGCGGCGTCATCCGGGAAGCAGCGCGTGCCCTTGATGTGGATGCGGCGGATGCGCTTCATGTCGCTCGCCTTCACCACTTCGGAGGGGTCGATGTGCTGCCACACGTCGTGCGACGGATCGTAGATTTCGCCGTGCGACTTGCTCTCGACGAGCGCGTACATGAGCTTGCGCGCGGCGAGCGTGCACGGGAGGTTGTTGATCGTGTCAAGGACCGTGGCCGGGCGCCAGCCTTCCATCGGGCAGTTTTCATAAACGAGCGTGACGCCGAGGCTTTCGGCGTACTTCACGATCGGGCCGAAGACCTTCTTGTAGAGCCGGAGGTTCTTTTCGAACCCGCCGTCCTCGTGCCCGAGTTCGGCATTCCAGCCGACGAACGTGCCGACGACGACGTCGTTGCGGTCGCCGCCGAGAAGGTGGGCGATGCGGATCAGCTTCAGGATGTGGTTCTGGTTCTTCGCGCGCTCGGCGGGGTCTCCGCCGATCATGTTGTCGTACGCGCCGAGCGAGATGCGGAGGCGCTGCGCGCCGAGCCGGTCGAGGAGCCTGGCCGCGTCGTCGCGCGAGAACTTCTCGTACGGCAGGTGCGTCGCGACGTGGTCGCGGCGGGTGCCGTCGCGGCGGAAGACGCAGAGCTCCATGCCCTGGGCGCCGACGTCCTTGGCGACCTTGGCGACTTGAGTCAGGGTGCGGCCCGGAAAGGCCGACGACATGATCCAGATGGGGTTGTTCATCGTTTTTCCTTATTTTGACTGGAAGAGGCGTTCGACGTGGATCGGCACCTTGTGCCGTTTGAGGAATCGTTCGACGGCGTCGAGCGTCGTCGGCGACACGACGTGCTCGATTTTGCAGGCGTCGGATTCGGCGATATCCTCGGGGGAACCGACGAAGCGCAGAAACGTGGTGAGCATTTCGTGCTTGTGCAGGATCGCCTTGGCGTAGTCGAGGCCCGACGGCGTGAGCTCGACCGAGCCGTAGGGCTCCTGCAGCACGTAACCGAGGCGCTTCAGGCTCGCGATGCCGTTCACGACCGACGGCGTGGTGACGCCGAGGCTCGCCGCGATGTCTCGGACGCGGGCCGGCTTCGCGGCCAGCAGGAGCATGTAGACGCACTCGAGGTAGTCCTCGAGGCTCATCGTCAGGTTCTGTTTCTTGGCCATTTCCGGTTTCTCCGCGCACGTTGCGGCGCGCGCCGGGTTTCGTCCGCCGCGGCGTGCCGTACGCGCCGGATTATACTCCAACGCGCGTCGCATTTCCACCCCCCGGAGCGCGCGGGGTGTGACCAAACGTTGTCGGCGCCGACGTCGCGCCCTCCTTGCCCGGTTCCGCGCCAGAAGCGGCCCAGCGTCCCGGTTGCCCCGGTTCCAAGCAGGTCCACCCTTTTTGGACGGACGGCGGAGGCCAAGACGCGCCCCGGTACCTGCGCCCGCCGC
>CAMNCG010000266.1 GCA_946534105.1 uncultured Verrucomicrobiota bacterium | reverse complement strand
CGGCCGCCCTCGAAGAAGACCGGGTCGCCGGAGACCGGGACGCGGTAGGCGCCGGGCGCGATGCGGACGGGCGCGAGCTTGAGGCCGGTGAAGGCGCGGAAGACGATCGGGTCGGCGTCGAATTTCAGCACCTTCTTTTCCGCGGGGCCGGTGGTCCAGAGGAGGCCGGCCTTCGTTCCGTCGGGGCGCGTCCACTGCGGGAAGAAGAATTTCCTCGCCTCGTCGTGCCACGGCCCCGGCGTCTGCACCGACCCCGGAGGCCGCGCGAGAATGAAGTTGGAATAGGCTCCCAGCGCGGGCTTTGGCGTCCGGTTGGAATGGACGAGTCCGAAGTGGTGCTCGCTGTAGGCCGGGTCGTCCTCCCGTGACCGGAAGTTGTACCAGTAGAACTGCTCCACCCCCTCGGCGAAGGCGATCGCCAGGGCGCGGGGGAGGAAGCGCGCCTGCCCCGCCTCGCCGGCGGAGCCCGCCACGCCGCGCCCGCTCAGGCCGGAGAGGATCAGGCAGCCGCCGTCCGCGAAGCGCGTCACGCTCGCTGCGGCGGCGTCGCGGCCGTTGGCGTCCTTCACCGTCAGCAGCGGGATGAATTCGTCGCCTTCTTCCAGCAGCTTCGGCGTCTGGAAGCGGAGCGCGCCCGGCTCGCCGGCGGGGTCGCCCTTGAAGCCGGCCGCCTTCGCCGCCTCGGTGGGGAAGGCGCGGTCCCGGTTGTCGAGGGCGTTGCGCGGGAGCGCGTCGTCGATCCACCAGGCGGAGACGTCGATCTTCAGCGCCATGCGGTTCGGCGCGGACGCGCCGCCGGTGATTCCGGAAGGTCCTTGGAATGCGCCCGGCGCCGTCTCGCGCATGGGGAACCACAGCGGCATCCCGCCCAGCACGGCCAGGACGCCGCCTTTTTCGACGAAGGCGCGGACGTCCCCGAAGGTGTCGACCGGAAACGACTCGTCGAAGGGATAGACCACGAGATCGACGTCGCCCGCGGCAAGCCGCTCGCGGAGCCGCTTGCCGAAGCATGCCTCGGCCGTCGAACCCGGCGGCAGCGCCTCCTCCAGCGCCTCGGCCACGTCGCGGGGCGGTTCGCCGTCGGGGCCGGGCGTCGTGGCCGCGTAAACCGCGCGCCAGGCCTTCTGATCCGGCTTCGCCACCTTGAGTCCGGTCAGAAGGACGTTGAGGCTGCCGAGGCGCGCGCGGTGCGTGGGCCATCCGTGTTCGGTGATGACGATGGGCTTTTCGACGTCGCCGTATTTGGCCATCAGCGCGCGCAGCTCCTCCAGCCGGACGTCGAGATCGCCTTCCGGCGGGCGCGGATGGTTGTAGGGGTGGACGTTCATCGCATCGAAGAACGGCCCGCCGCCCGCCTGGTAGATCCCCTCGATGTAGCCCGAGGGAATGCCAGACAGTCCACCCAGAAAAACGCGGACAGCGGGGTTCGCCCGCTTGGCGGCCAAATACGCCGCCTTCAGCGCCTCGGTGTATCTGGCCGGGTCGCGCGGATGGTGCCAGAAGCCTTCCAGATTCTGCTCGTTCCAGATTTCGACATCGGGGAAGCGGTCGCCGTAGCGCGAGACGACGGCCTCGACGTAGCGTCCCCACTCGTCGAGATGCTCCCAGACGGGGCGCGCCCACATCGGCACGGGGTTGCCGAAGATGATGGGCAGTACGGTGAGGCCGGCGGCCTCGGCATCGGCCATGCAGGCGTCGTAGAGCGAGAAGTCGAACGGCTCCCCCGGCCCCTTCTGGATGCGCCACCACTCGAAGTCGAAGCGGACGCGCCCGATGCCCGCCTCGGCGATCTTGCGGCACTCCTCCGCCCGGTCCCGCGCCTCGGCGATGCGGTTCAGGTGCGCGCACACGCCGTAGGGGCTGGCGGCAAGGCCGCCAGCCCCGGTGACGAGGGACGGGGGACGAGTGGCGAGTTGTCGCGCCGGGGTCGCCGTGGGCGACGCCCCTCCCTCAAGTGGGGCGAACTCTCCGAATGAGATGCCGGCGGCAAAGAGAAAGGCGCCAACGGCGCAAATGGTGGTTTTCATTTCGCGTTCCATTCCATGTTGGCGAGTTCGTCGTTCGGGCGACTCCTGTTGGAAGTAGGCCGGAATGGCGCGCCATTACACTTGCAATTCGCCTTGCGAATCCCGGCGAAGGAGAACGGGGGAATTTCGTCGATGACGAGACGGTCTCCGTCCTTTCTGCCGGTGCAGTTGAAGAACTCGACGTCCCCTGCGGGCGCGTCCAGCTCGACCACTCCGTCCAGCACGGAATCCGCGAACATGTTCCAAAGTCCGATGACGGTCTCGGCGCCGTCCCGCTTGACCATCACGTAGAGATCCGGGCACCCGGTGACATAGGCCGGAAGAGCCCTGCCGGAGAGCCTACGCACGGCATCGGCCAGTTTCCGGGACGTTTCGTAGTCACGCCCCTTCGGATCTTTGGTGTCGAAGTTGACGACGAAAAACTTCCCGCCGTCCGCGTTCTCGTGGAAGAAAGTCTCCGGTGCGTTCTCCACCTTCTCGCCAAGCCCCACGGAGACGCCCATTTCCTCCAGAAGCTCCGCGCCGCGCCTGTCAACGATCAGCCCGCCCGCAAACGCTTCCTTCGGCACCTGCTTCACGTTCTCCCCGAATGCCGCGCCGCAGATGCCGGGACCTTCGTAAACCGTGGGGATGGAGGCGTCGGCGAGCAGCTTTCCGGCCGGCGAACCGAACTGCTCGAAGATTGCCGTGGAGTCCGCGTCGCTTTCCGGTATCTCGGCGTCGCGCAACTTGTGCAGCGACTCGTAGATGCGAACGCCGACGGCGGGCTTGGCGGACATGTTGCGCTCAATCCAGTCGTAGGTTTGGGCATTCCGCTGATGGCGTATCGTGTAGCCCCGCTCGTAATCGACATGGTGATGGTAGTCGAGCGCGTATTTCATGATGCCGTCGAGGCGTCCGTCCGCCCTGATGGCCATGTCGAAAAGTTCCAGATGGGCGGCGGGGCAGTTGTAGCGCGGACGCGGATACGCATCGCCTTCGGCGACGACCTCGATGTCGTCGCCAACCCAGCTGCGCTGCATGCGCTCGAGTTCGACGACATTCTGGAGCCGGCTGCCGTAGTATCGAGGGCCGACGGCCCAGTACGGGGCGCCGATGAGGCGCAGGAACGGCCGCGTGTCCGGTCCGGCCAGGGTGCGGGCGATGGTGGGCGCGTCCGTGCCGTCGTTGTCCCAGATTGACATGACGGAGCAAAGTCCGAATCGAATCTTCGGATTGACCGAGTCCGCCGCCGCGCGCATTTCCTTCGCGAACGCCACAAGAGACTCGCCGCTTACCTTCATCCAGGCGTCGCGCCAGCGGTTGCGTCCGCCGGACATCGCGCGGCGGCTGAACTCGTCCGCGGCCACGTCCTCGCCGAGTTCCTTCCGGTATGCGGCAAGGTGCCTTTCGCAGAGGCAGGAGATTCTCGCACCCGCTGAAAAGTTGCGGTAGCCGTAGTCGTCGTCGTAGAGAATCATGTCCACGCCCGTTCGGGCGATGTCCGCGACATAGTCGGCGGCGAACTTTCGGAAGTCTTCGTCCAGCGGGCAGAAGAACGGCCCGGGGTCGCCGTTCCTTTCGGTCATGCGGCAAAATGGCGGCCTCGCCTCCTCCTCGCCCCATAAGGCCCACAGCCAGGCTCCTGTCGAGAGGCCGCGCGCCTTGAACCAGTCGCTGTTTTCCTTGAGCGCGCGCATCGCATTCACTCGCCTTTCGCGATCGAACACGTATCTTTCGAGGCAGAGAAGGACCTGCACGGCGCCCAGCTTCTCCAGTTCCGCCAACACGGCTTCCCGTCCGCCGAACTTCCCAAGCTCCGGGTCGTTCATGACGGGCACCGTGATGGAATAATGCTGCTCCACTTTCTTGTTCATTTCGAGCAGGGACAGACCTCTACGGTTCCTCATTTCCTGAATTCCGGCGCGGCGGCGTCATTCACCAATTTCAATTCAACACCAGATGAGTCCGTGACGGAAACATCGTTTACGAAGAGACCTTCAAACAGTATCTTTTCGGGGAGGTGCTTCGCGTCAAGCGCCACAACACGCACGGCAGGCTTGAGGCCGGCTGTCATGACGGCGACATTGCGCACGGTCACGCCGTCGATGAAACCGCCTCCGTTCCACTTGCCGCCGTTCTCCTTGCTGTATTCATGATGGAACTCGATCAGGCTCTGAAAGAGGCTTGGCGGACGGTCAAGACCGGCAGTCGGGTCAAATAACGAGTCGTCTGTCTTTTGGATTTGCGCGCAAGGCATCGGTTCGTCGGCCTCGACGCTAATGCCATCGAATGTCACGTCCGATATGCGCCCATCGTCAACATTGGACACGTCCATCACCCAGCCGACCGCGTGTATGCAATCGCAGTCGCGGAAGGTCAACCGCCGCAGATGGTCGGCGCGGCACTCCACGCCAACTTCGAACGCCTTGCCCCAGTCGTTCCACGCGACGCAACGCTCGAACACGCCGTCCTCGCAGTTGCCGTAGCCTTCGTGGGCCTTGAAGCAGAAGGTATCGTCGAATGTGCGGGCGAAGCAGTCCGAGACGTGTGCACGGCGGCAGTTGTGGAGGTCGATGCCGTCGGTGTTGAAGCGCCACTGCCCGACGA
>CAMNCG010000265.1 GCA_946534105.1 uncultured Verrucomicrobiota bacterium | reverse complement strand
GTGGACGCGCGAAGCGGGGAAGCCGGCGGCGACGGCGCCGTCGGCGATCCAGCCGGCTTTGGTACCGACGCAGACGAGGAGGTCCGGCGCGGCGGCAGCGACGGCCTCCCCGACGCCGCGGTGCAGCGCCTCTTCGCGGCCTTCGCCGAGTTCGCCCATGTCGCCGAGCGCGACGACGCGGCGCGCGGCGGCGCGCTCCGAGGCGGCGAAGGCGGCGACGGCCGCGGCCATGCTGACCGGATTGGCGTTGTAGGCGTCGTTCGTCCACCGGACGCCGCCCTTTTCCGTGATTTCCCACCGCATCGGCGCGTTGGGCGCGGAGCCGAGGCGCGCGGCGATCCCGTCCCAGGGGACGCCGCCGAACGTGCGCGCGGCGGCGACGGCGAGGAGCGCGTTGCCGATCTGGTGCGCGCCGGGACGCGGCGCGCGCAAGGCTCGGCGTTCGCCGCCTGCCGCCTCTTCCACGGTGAAAGCTCCGGTTTCGGGGTCCGACGAAACGGCGACGTAGTCGGCCGGACGCGCCGGATCGGCCGAAACGGAGACGAGGCGGCGGCCGGCGCACTGCGCGGCGAGAAAGGGAAAATGCGCGCCGCAGGCGTCGAGGAAGCAGAACCCGCCCGGAGGGACGGCGCGCAGGAGCCCGGCCTTTTCGTCCGCGATCTTCTCCTCGGAGCCGAAGTTCCCGATGTGGACCGGCCCGACGTTCACGAGGACCGCCGCGTCGGGGCGCATGAGCGCGGCGAGCGGCGCGATTTCGCCGGGATGGTTCGTGCCGGCCTCGAAGACGCCGAAGCGCGTGCCTTCCGGCATCGCGAGGAGGGAAAGCGGCAGGCCGACGGCGTTGTTGAAATTGCCCGGCGTCCGCGCGACGGAGCCCGCGGCGGCGAGAAGGTGCGCGCAAAGCTCCTTCGTGGTGGTCTTGCCGGCGCTTCCGGTCACGCCGAGGATCGACGCGCCGACGTGCGCGCGCCAGCCGGCCGCGAGCGCGCGAAGCGCCTGGGCGGTGTCGGGCACGACGAGCGCCGGAAGGTCCGGCGGAAGCTCGGCCGCGGCGTCCGCGAGGACGGCCGCGGCGCCCCCGGCGACCGCCTGAGTGGCGAAGGCGTGACCGTCGAACCGCTCGCCGCGGAGCGCGACGAAGAGGCAGCCCGGGACGAGCGCGCGGGTGTCGGTGCAGACGGACGGAAACGAAGGGGCCGGAGCGCCGCGGACGGCGGCTCCGGTCCAGAGAACGGCCTGGTCGAGTGTCATGAGAGGGCCTCGCAGATCGCGAGTTCCAGCACCGTCGAAGGCGGCGCGGACGAGGAAACGAGATGTTCGTGGCCGCGCATGAGCGCGAGACGCGCCTTGCGGACCGCGGGGACGGTCCACCGCGCGGCGTTTTCGAGCACGGGCAGTTTCTGGAACGGGGGCTTGGAAAGGGGATCCGCGGCGCCGAGATCGCGCACGGCCTCGGCGTCCGCTCCGGAAAGGCCGGACTTCCAGCCGCGGCCGTCCGGCGCGAGCAGACCCTTTTCGCGGGCGGCGACGGCGACGTCGATGTCGGCGAGGCGCGCGAGCAGGAGCCGCGCGAGGTAGATTTCGCTCGCCTTCGGCATCGACAGGAGCTTGTGCAGCACGGCGAGCGTGCGCGGCAGGTCGCGGCTTCCGAAGGCGGACTGGATCTCCCACGCGACGCCGTTCGGCTCCAAGGTGCAGATTTCGGAGACGTCGTCGGCCGTCGGCTCCTTGCCGGCGGTGTAGGCGAACAGCTTTTCGCACTCGGAGCGCAGGCGGGCGGCGTCGTTGCCGACGCGCGAAACGAAGGCCGAGAGAACCGCGGAGGACATCTTGCGCCCCGTGGCGGCGAGAATCCGGTCCACGACGCGTTTCGCGCTCGTGGCGTCGCCGCCGCCGGCGTCGAGGATCTTTCCGGTTCCGGCCTTTTCGAGCTTCTTGAACCCGTTGTAGAGAAGGGAATTCTTCGCGATGCCGTCGCCGGAAACGACGAGCGTCGTCCCTTCCGGAACGCCGGCGGAAACGAGCCGGTCGCGGAAAACGTCCACGGCGCGCTTCACGTCTTCCGCCTCCGTGGTGCGGGCGTTCTTGCCGGCGAACGAGACGGCGCGCAGCCAGACGGTCTTGTTCTCGGCGAAGAAGCTCGTCTGCGCGAGGGCGGCGGAGACGCGCTCGAGCGCGACGAGGGCCTCTTCGGCGTTCGACGCCGCTCCGTCGATCTTTTCGAGCGCGAATTCGTTCGTCCGGAGCGAGGGGTCGATCTCCGAGAGCAGTTCCGAAACCCGCTCCTCGACGAGGTAGGAATCGGAGCCGACGACGAGGAACATCCGGACGCCGCGGGGGATTTCCTTTCCGTCCGTCACGGCCTCCCCCTCGTCTGGCCCGTGCCGCGCACGAGGTATTTGAGGCTTGTCAAGCCCTCGATGCCGATCTCGCCGCGGGGCCCGACCTTGCCGGTCGAGATGCCGACGAGCGCCCCCATGCCGAACTGCTCGCCGTCCGCGAAGGTCGTGGAGGCGTTGACGAACACGATCGCCGAATCGACGCCGCGCTGGAACGCGCGGGCGGCGTCCGGGCTCTCGGTCGCGATGGCGTCGCAGAGGCGGGCGCCGTTGGCGTTGATGCGGTCCACGGCCTCCTGGAGCGAATCGACGACGCCCACCGCCAGCGCCGTCCCCTCCGGGCCGAGCGAAAAGTCGGCGGGATCCGCCTTTTCCGAACCGGGGAGGAACTTCGCCGCCCGCTCGTCCGCGACGAGCGCGAGGCCGCGCCGCGCCGCTTCGTCCGCGAGAAGCGGCAGGAAGCGGGGGGCGGCGTCCGCGTGGACGAGCGCGACGGAAGCCGACGTGCACGCGTGCGGGCAGAACAGGCGCGAATCGGCGACGATGCGCACGGCGCGCGGCATGTCGTTCGCATACGCGCGCGGCGCGTCGCCGCCGCCCTGGCGGTCCCGGTCCACGTACACGTGGCACGGACCGGCGGGGTGGCGCAGGACCGGAATCGACGCATGTTCGGCGAGATCGCGGACGAACGCCGGGGAGCCGCGCAGCACGGCGACGTCCACGACGCGCTCAAGCGCCACCAGTTCGCGGCACGCGGCGAGATGCCGCCCGCCGGCGTCGAAGAGAAGAACCGCGTCCGGCGGGGCTCCGGCCGACTCGAGGCCGCGCGCGAAGGCCGCCTGCAGGGCGCGGAGCGTGCGCGGCGCCTCGCCATCGCTCGCGAAGACCATGGCGTCGCCGGCCTTGATGCAGGCCGCGGCAATGAACCCGAACGAAACGGGGCGGCCCTCGGCGCAGACGCCCACGACGCCGACCGGCACGCGCACGCGTTCGATTTCGAGGCCGTTCGGCCGCACCCAGCGGCTGACGCGCTCCCCGACGGGGTCGGAGAAGTCGGCCACGGTGCGGATGTTGCGCACGAGGCGCAGAAGCCTCGCCTCCTCGACGTCGAGCAGCGCGACGGCCGAAGCCGGACGACCGCGCGAAACCGCGGTCTCGACGTCGGCGGCGTTTTCGTCCAGAATCGTCCGCATGTCGGCCTCCACGGCGTCGGCGACCGCGGAAAGGGCCTTCCGCCGGGCGGCTCCGGAAAGCGCCGGCAGTTCGCGGGAGGCGACAAGGGCCCGTTTCGCGAGGGCGGACACCCCGGTCGTCTCCGCTCCGACGGATGCTTCTTCGTTCATTGCGGCATCGCGGGGAAAAGGGTGCCTTCGTCCTCGCCGCCGACGATGCGGAGCAGGACGTCGGGATGCTTGCCGTCGGCGACGACGACGTTGCACCCCGCCTGGACGCACGCCGCCGCCGCGCGGAGCTTGCTGTCCATGCCGCCCTTTGAAAGGCCGCCGGCATCCTGAGGACGCACAAGCGACATCACGGAGCGGTCGATCTCGCCGACGAACGGGACGCGGACCGTGCGGCCCCGTCCGGAGGGGCGGCGCAGGCCGTCCACGGAGGAAAGCATGACGAGGAGGTCGGCCCGCGCGTGGCGCGCGACGAGGGAGGCGAGGTGGTCGTTGTCGCCGAGCGACATGAACGCCTTCACCTCTTCGTCCGCCACCGCGTCGTTTTCGTTCACCACGGGGACGACGCCGGCCTTGAGCAGGTGGTCCATCGTGCGGCGCAGGTTCGCCACCGAAAGCGACCGCTCGAAGTCGTCGTGCGTGAGGAGCAGCTGCGCGGCGACGACTTTCTCCCGGGCGAAGAGGTCGTGGTAGATCGCCATGAGCCTCCCCTGCCCTACCGCGGCGCACGCCTGGAGGTCGGGAACCGCGGACGGTCGCTTCGCGATGCCCAGCGCCTCCATCCCCGACGCGATCGCGCCGGAGGAGACGAGCACGACGCCATAACCGTCGCGCGAAAGCCGGGAAAGCTGCGCGACGAGCCGCGCCATGCGCCGCCGGTCCGGCTTCCCGCCGGCGCCG
This sequence comes from uncultured Verrucomicrobiota bacterium, assembly GCA_946534105.1. Classification (GTDB taxonomy): domain Bacteria; phylum Verrucomicrobiota; class Kiritimatiellia; order RFP12; family UBA3636; genus UBA3636. The sequence continues at coordinate 209 of CAMNCG010000265.1, read as the reverse complement.
ACGAGCACCTTGCTGCCGACCTTCACGACGATGCGCCGCGATTCTCCCAGCGCCTCGCGGAAGCGGGCCACGGATGTCTCTTTGTCGTTTTGCATGGCGCACAGGATACCACCGCTCCCGCCCGGGCGCAATACGAATGCGCATGGCGCGGAACGGGGTGTGACCAAACGTTGTCAGCGGCATGGCGCGCCCGTACGCGGGCTTGCGCT
>CAMNCG010000264.1 GCA_946534105.1 uncultured Verrucomicrobiota bacterium | reverse complement strand
GCGGGGCGCGGCGGCCGTGGCCGGTGTTGCGGGAAAGACCGTAGGACATGGAAGACAGGTCGGATGGAGTGGATGAAAACGGAAAAAAGAATACGCAAACAAATGGAAAATGTCAAATAAAAAAATACAAATATTAACAAACGAATAATTATGCAAGATTTCGGTGAAATATCGGAGAAAAAAAGAGAAGCGCGGACGAAAAGACGCCGAGAGGGGTGCGCCGGGGAGGAGGGGCAGACGGGGAAGGGGTGCGCCGGGGAGGAGGGTTAGACGGGGAGGAGGGTCAGACGGGGAGGGCGGAGGGGCCGAGGGCGGCGAGGATTTCCGCAGGGGTGGCAACGGAGGCGCGGAGCTTGGCCGCGGCGTCGGCGGACATCGGAAGGAGCGCCGGACCGGCGGCGACGGCGAGGGAGGCGGCGTCAAGCCGACCGGCGTGAATGGCGTCGGCGACGGCGGCGTCACAACGCAGGAGTTCAAAGACGCCCGTGCGGCCGACGCCACCTTCGAGGCACGAGGCGCAGCCGGGCGCGCGGAGGACGCCGGTGCATCCCGCGGCGCGGGCAAGGCGTTCCTCGGCTCCTGAAAGTTCCGAGGCTCCGAACGGAAGAACGCGCGAACAAGACGGGCAGGCGCGGCGCACGAGGCGCTGCGCGAGGACGCCACGGAGACACGAGGCGAGCAGGTACGGCTCCACGCCCATGTCCACGAGGCGCATCGGCGCGGAGGCGGCGTCGTTGGTGTGGAGCGTTGTGAAAACAAGGTGACCGGTGAGCGAGGCGCGGACCGCGATTTCGGCGGTCTCGGCGTCGCGCGTTTCGCCGACGAGGACGACGTCCGGGTCCTGACGCAGGATGTGCCGAAGGCCGGACGCGAACGTGAGGCCGATCTTGGGCTTCACCTGGATCTGCGCGATGCCGGGAAGGCGGTATTCGACCGGGTCTTCGACGGTCATGACGTTGCGCCGCGTCGAGTCCATGCCGCCGAGTGCGGAGTAGAGCGTGGTCGTCTTGCCAGACCCCGTCGGACCGGAGACGACGACGATGCCGTTGGGGGAAGCGAGGAGCGCGGAAAAGGCGTCGTGCACGGGCTCCGGCATGCCGAGCGCGGAAAGGGGGCGAAGGGAATCTTCGCGGTCGAGGAGGCGGAGCACGATGCGTTCGCCGTCCGCGACGGGAACGGTCGAAACGCGCACGTCCACGGCGCGTCCGCCTGCGCGCAGCTGCATCATGCCGTCCTGCGGGAGACGGTGCTCGGCAATGTCCATCTTCGCGAGCACCTTGACGCGCGAAACGACTTGGCGCCCAAGCCCCTGCGGAGGGCCGGGGCGGTCGTAGAGCCGACCCGAGAGGCGGAACCGGATGCGGACTCCGCCATCCGGAAGGGGATCGGCGTGGACGTCCGAGGCGCCTTCGCGCACGGCATCGAGGAGGGTGTCGGACCAGAAGCGCTCGACGGGCTCTTCGCGGGCGACGAGCAGATCGCCTTCCCCTCCGGCCGCCGGGCCGGGCGCGGCGGGGCGGGCATGGTCCGCTGCTCCGGCGGAGGCGGGGCGGACGTCCGGAGCCGCCGGCGCGCCGCTTCCGGTGCCGCGCCCGGCGAACCACGCGGCGTCCACGGCGCGGAGAATTTCGGCGCGCGGGGCGAAGACGGGAACCATGTCCACTCCCGTCGCGAGCGACGCCTGTTGCAGGAGCGGCATCGACGCGGCATCCGGCATCGCGAGGGCGGCCGAGCCGCCGGGAAGCCGCACCGGAAGCACGGCGTGGCGGCGAGCCCAGTCCACGGGCAGCGCCGTCACGAAGGAGGGATCGAAAAGTTCCGGCCCGAGGGTTTCGAGAAACGGGACGCCGAACGATTCGGCGAGCGCGCGGAGATCGCCATCAGCCATGTTGGGAAACCTCCGTGACGCGTTTCGTCCATGCCGCGAGCGCGACGAGCGCAAGGACCCATCCGGCGGCCGCCGCGGCAAAGGCGCGGATCGGAACGTCGGGAAAAATCTCGACTTCGGTTTTTCCGGCCGGCACGGGCACGGCGAGGAACGCGCCGTTCGCGCGGAGAACCGGCGCGGGGCGGCCGGCGACCCGGGCGCCGAGGTGCGGCCAGAAACCGCGGAGCCGGTTGTCTCGAACGAAAAGAAGGCCCGACTCCCGCGGCTCCGCAACGATGACGGCGCGGCGACCGTCGGTGGTCGAGGGCGGTTCCACCCAGCGGGCGGGTTCCGGCGCGGAACCGGTTTTCTCCGGAAGCGTCACGCCCTCGGGGGAAAAGACCGCAAGCGAGCGGCGGTCGTCGAAATCCTTTTCGGCGAGGACGCCGATCGCCGCGCGCGGCGAGTCGTCCGGAACAACACGCCAGTCATGCCACACGCCGACGGACGGCGGGATACCGCGCGGCGCCACAAGCGCGAAGCGCGGGCGGCGAGGATCGGCGGCGGTGGCCGGAACGCCGCGCGAAGAAAAGTCGAGCAGCGCCACGACATCGGCCATTCCCGCTTCGGCGAGGCCGCGTGCGGCCTCCGGCGTGGCGAAGGCGCCGGCCATGCCCCAGAAACGCCAGCGGCGCGCGAGGTCCGGGCCGAAGGCGTTCCAGGCGATCGCGCGCAGGTAGTCCGGCGCGTCGCCCGCGAGCACGTCGCCCTGCATGAACCCCGCGGCTTCGAGCGCGCCTCCGAGCGAAGTCAGCGCCGTCGGCGGAAGGGCCTGGCGCGCGAGCAGCACGTACGACCACGACTTTCCGTCGGGAGGACCGGAGGCGAGAAGCGCATCCGCGGCGGCCGATGGGTCGGCGCGCACCGACAGATCGTCCACCGCCACGTACCGGGCGGCAACGGTCGCGAGATCGAGCGCCGCGACGGCGGCGAGCGCCGGCGCAAGCGCGACCGCCGCGACGCGGCGAGCGCCGCCGGCTGACCACGCGGCGGCCGAGACCGCGGCGGCCGAAAGCGCAAAGAGAAACGCCCCGCGGCGAAGGGCGGCGGCCCAGCCGGCTGCCGCGGCCGCCTCCGGGACGAACGGCGGCACGCGCGGCGGAAGCGCCGACGCGACCGCAAGCGCGGCGCCAATGCCGAGGAGCGCGAACGCCCCGGCCTTCGCCGCGCGGCGCGGGCCGGGATCGGACGGGGAAACCGGCGAAGCGGCGCGCGCAAGGTCCGAAAGCCTCGCGAGCCCGAACGCGAACAGAGACGCGAAGGCGATTTCCGCGAGATGGACGAACTTCACCGGCGCGCGCACCTTGTCCATCATCGGCAGGGCGTAGAAGGCGCGATAAAGGAACCCGTGGCGGCCCAGCGCGAGCAGGACCGAGAGGCACAGCGCCACGCCCCAGAAAAAGACGACGCCCCGGTGCGGCGAAGCCGGATCGAGCGCGGCGCAGAGCAGCGCGAACAGGGCGATCGCGGCGACGACGGCGCCGACGTAAAGAGCGTGCTGGCGGAAGTTCGCAAAACCGGCGGGCCTTTCGACGCTCCATTCGTGCGACCGGCCCAGACGGCCCCAGTACGGCGCGGCGGGGTTGCCGGTGTCGCGCCCCCGTACGTCGGGGGCCACGAATTCGAGGACGTCTTCCGGCGGGAGACTCCAGTTCGTGGCAAAAATCCAACGGTCTCGTGCGGCGGCTTCGGATTCTTCCGCCGCCGCGCCGCCCTCCGCGGACGGAGCGGGGGACGAGGAGGCGCCCGCGATCTGGGCCTCGCGCCCGCGCAGGACGTCGCCGAAAACGTGGCGCGCGGTGCTTCCGCCGAAGACCGCGAGCGAGGCGGCGCCGACGAGGACGCAGAGGACGAATCCGCGGGCGCGGGGCGCGAAGTACGCGCGACAGCCCTCGGCGCGAGCGAGCGATACGAGCCGGAACGCGGCGTACCCGACGGAAAGCAGGAGCACGAACGCCGCGACGTCCGGCTGCGAGGAAACCGCGCACACCGCGCACACCGCCCCGAGAACGGCCTGCGGCCACGCAGGACGGCGAAGCGCGCTTTCGACGATCGCGAAGAGCAGCACCGCGTACGGCATCGAGTTGGCGTAGCCGCGGTGCCCGGCGTTGAAGAGCGTGAAATTGTAGCCCGCGAAGGCGAGCGCGAATCCGCCGCCGCAGCACGCGGAGACCGGGAGTCCGAAAAACCGCAGGTACGCCGCGAGGGCGACGGCCTGAAGCGCGGCGTCGAGCGCAAAACCGAGCTCGTGGTTCCAGAGCGGCGGCAGGAGGATGCGCAGCAGTTCGTCATGCCCGAGACACGGCGGGCCGCGAAGCGCCCAGTCCGCGGCGCGGCGCCACGGTCCCGGGTTCGAGAGATCGGGCGCGGCGTCCGGCGCGCGCAGCACGGCCCAGAAGGGCAACGCGGGGGCGAAGACGCAGAGCGCCGTCGCAAGCGCCGCGAGGAAAAGGACGGGAATCCACCATTTCGCAAAACGTTTCGTCATGCGGGACATACTACCACACGACGCCCCGGGTTTCACGGCGGCCCCTTCCCCGGGGTGTGACCAAAGGTTGTCAGCGCCGACGGCGCACCCGCCTCGCCCGGTTCCGCGCCAGAAGCGGCCCAACGTCCCGGTTGCCCCGGTTCCAAGCAGGTCCAACCTTTTTGGACGGACGGCGGCGGCCAAGACGCGCCCCGGTACCTGCGCCCGCCGCGGTGCCCCCTCCCGAGCCGTCGCCTCCGGCGTCGCTCCCGATTCGCTGGCGTGCGAGGCGAACGGGCCGGAATGCCGGGCGCGGCGCGCGGTGCGCGGCGGC
>CAMNCG010000263.1 GCA_946534105.1 uncultured Verrucomicrobiota bacterium | reverse complement strand
CGCGCTTGAAGAAGCCGCCGGGGAAGCGGCCGCAGGCGTAGAACTTCTCGCGGTATTCGCACTGGAGAGGGAAGTAGTCGATGCCCTCGCGCGGGGTCTCGGTGCACGTGACGGCCGAGAAGACCATGTTGTCGCCGAGGCGCACGGTGACGGCGCCCGCGGCCTGCTTCGCGAGAAGGCCCGTTTCAATGACGAGGGTCTGTCCGCCCACGTCGCACGAAACCGATACGGTGTTTTCCATTGTTTTTTCTTTCTGGTTTGTTCTTTTGTTGCGCAAAAAACGGCAAACGCGCCCCCGGTCGGCACGGAACCGACCGGTCGGCGCGATGTTCGACCGCCCGAACGGCCGGGGCGGGGCGGCGCTGCTAGCGGCGCAGGCCGAGCTCTTTCACGAGCGCGAGGTAGCGCGGCTCGGCGGTGCGCTTGAGATAGTCGAGGAGCTTGCGGCGGCGGTTCACCATCATGATCAGGCCGCGGCGCGAGTTGTGGTCGTGGGCGTTGGCCTTGAGGTGCTCGGTGAGATGTTCAATGCGCTTGGTGAGGACCGCGATCTGCACGTCGCTGGAGCCCGTGTCCTTCTCGTGGAGCTGGAAGGTGGTGCGTACGGACTGGATGTCGGTTTGGCTCATGGGAGTGGGGTCTTTGTGATCTTTTCCGTTGGAATGACGCGCACAATCCTAGCAAAAAAAAGTCCGCTTTTCAACCGGGTACGCGACGGCCCCCTCCGTGGTAGGATTCGGCGCATGGAAAACACCCCTCCGATCCTCGTGAAGACGGCTTCCGGCGAATGCCCGGTGTTCGTCCGGAACGGCGCGCTGCGCTCGCTCGGCGAAATCGCCGCCGGGCGCGTCCGCGGGCGCACGGCGCGCGTCGTCACGGATTCGAACGTCGCGCCCCTCCACCTCGACGCCGCGCTCTCGTCGCTGCGCGCCGCCGGCTTCGCCGCGGGCGCGAGCGTCGTCCCGGCGGGCGAAGCGTCGAAGAACCTCGCGCGCCTCGCGGCGCTCTGGGACGATTTCCACGCCGCCGGCATCACGCGCCGCGACCTCGTCGTCGCGCTCGGCGGCGGCGTCGTGGGCGACCTCGCCGGCTTCGCGGCGGCGACGTGGCTACGCGGCGTCGCCGTGATCCAGGCGCCGACGTCGATGCTGGCGTTCGTCGATTCCTCGATCGGCGGGAAGACGGCGATCGACCTGCCGTGCGGCAAAAACCTCGCGGGCGCCTTCCACCAGCCCGTCGCCGTCGTCGCGGACCCGCTCGCGCTGCGCACGCTCCCGCCGCGCGAACGGACCCAGGGGATGGCCGAGGCGGTGAAGACGGCCTGCATCCTCGACGCGGCGTTTTTCGCCCGGATCGAGTCGTTCGCGGGGCGCGCCCCGACGGACGACGAACAGGAGGACGTGATCCGCCGCTGCGCCGCCGCGAAGGCGGACGTCGTGAGCCGCGACGAAAAGGAAGGCGGCCTGCGCGCGATCCTCAATTTCGGGCACACGGTCGGCCACGCGCTCGAAACGATTCTCGGCTACGGCACCGTGCCGCACGGCGAAGCGGTGGCGGTCGGCATGGTCGCCGCGGCGAAGCTCGGCGTCGCGCTCGGCGTCACCCCCGCCGGCCTGCCGGACCGGATCGAGCGGCTGCTCCGCGCGCTTTCGCTCCCGACGCGCGTCGCGGACCTGCCGGACGGCCCCGCGCGCTGCACGCCGGACGCCGTCGCCGCCGCGATGCTTTCGGACAAGAAGAAACTCGGCGCGGACCTCCATTTCGTCCTGCTCGAAGCGCTCGGCCGCGCGGCGGTCGCGCCCCTCCGCCCCGCGGCGATCCGGGAAAAACTTCCGTCGATTCTCTGACACGCCCCCTCCCCTCCTCCATCCCTCCCCGCCATGGCCGCCGAAAAACCCGTCATCCTGCTCGTCAACGGTCCGAACCTCGACCAGCTCGGCAAGCGAGACCCCGCCCACTACGGCTCGTTCACGCTCGCGGACGTCGAGCGCGCGTTCGCGGAGAAATGCGCCGAACTCGGCGTCGAGCCGCGCTTCTTCCAGTCCGGATGCGAGGGCGAACTCTGCCACGCGATCCACGAGGCGCGCGACTACGCCTCCGGCATCGTGATCAACGCCGGCGCGTACACGCACTACAGCTACGCGCTTCTCGACGCCCTCGCGATGGCGCGGATTCCGGTCATGGAGGTCCACATTTCGGACATCCACGCGCGCGAACCGTTCCGCCGCATCTCGGTGATCCAGCCCGCGTGCGTCGGGCAGGTCTGCGGACTCGGGCTCCGCAGCTACCTCGAAGGACTCGAACGCCTCGTCCGCGAACACGTGCTCCCCGCGGCGGGGCGCGGCGGCGCCTCCGGCGGCGGCGCGCCCGGGCCCGACCGCGGGCTCGAAGAGGCGCGCGCCGGGATCGACCGCTGCAACGCCGAACTCGTCTCGCTCCTGCGGCGCCGGCTCGACCTCTCCGCGCGCGTCGTGGAAAGCAAGGCCCGCACGGGCAAGGAGATCTACGACCCGGCGCGCGAGGCGGAGATCGTCGCTTCCGTGCGCGAACTCGCCACGCCGGCCTACGCCTCCGCCGCGGCGGCGATGATTTCCACGATGATGCGCCTCTCGCGCGAGCGCCAGTACGACTACCTCATGGCGCGCGGGGCGGAGGACTTCCGCGCCGCGGCGGGCCTTCCGCGCCGCGCCGACGGCTCGCTCGCCGGCGTGCGCCGCGTCGCGTTCGCCGGGACCGCGGGATCGTACTCGGCCATGGCGGCGAAGCGGCTCTTCCCGGACGCGGAGCGGATGCCCTCGCCGTCGTTCGCCGCCGCCTGCGACCGCGTCGCCCGCGGCGACGCGCAGGCGGCCGTCCTCCCGCTCGCGAACACGACCGGAGGGCCGGTGGACACCGTCTACCGGCTCCTCCGCCACAACCTGCACGTCGCGCGGTCCGCGGACCTCGAAATCCGCCACTGCCTCGCCGCGGTTCCGGGCGCCCGCCTCGCGGACGTGAAGACGGTGTCGAGCCATCCGCAGGCGCTCGCGCAGTGCTCGCGCGCGGTCCACGAGAACGGCTGGGGTACCGAACCGGCGGAGAACACCGCCTTCGCCGCCGCCGCGGTCGCGAAGAAAGGCGACCCTTCGTTCGCCGCGATCTGCTCGCCCGAAGCGGCCGAAGCGAACGGCCTCGACGTCCTGGACGCCTCGATCTGCGACACGGCGTGCAACGCGACGCGCTTCGTCGCCGTGACGCGCGAGCTCCTCGTGACCCCCGACGCCTCGCGGCTCGGCCTCCTCCTCCAGCTTCCCGACAAGGCCGGGTCGCTCGCCGCGGTGCTCGACGTCTTCGTCGACCGCGCGCTCAACCTCTCCTCGATCTGCTCGCAGCCCGTTCCCGAGCGCCCGTGGGAATACGCCTTTTTCATCGACGTCAACGCCCCGGCGCTCGACCCGGACGCCCTCGCCGCCGTCTACCAGCTCGAACGCGAGCTTCCGGCGGTCCGCATCATCGGCTGGTACGGCGGCTAGGCCCGGTCGCCCTCGCGCAGCGGCCACGCCGCGCGGAAGGCCAGGGAGGACGCGACCGCCGCGGCGACGGCGACCGGGAGGAACTCCTGCGCGCGGAACCACGGGAGGCCGAAGAGCGTCCACGGAAGGAAGACGGCCAGGAACAGCGGGATGCCGAGCGCCTGGCGGCGGGGCGCGCGGCGCGCCCACGCGGCGGCGCCGGCGGCGGCGAGCGCCCAGAAGCCCCAGCCGAGCGCGGCGCCGCTGCGGAGGAACGAACCGGCGCGCAGCGCGGGCCCGCCCCAGCGCGTTTTCGCGAAGGGGCCGAGAATGCCGGCCGTTTCGGCGTAGGTGCGGGCCGAGATTTCCGCCGCGCTCGCGCGGAACCACGCCGGATCGCGCACGAGCGCCGGCGTGCCGAGCAGAAATCCGGCGGCGAACGCGACAAGCCCCGCGGCGAGGAGCGCGACGAAACGCGCCGCGCGGCGGCCTCCGGGGCGTTCCCTCCGCGCGAGGAGCGCAGCCGCGACGGGAACCCAGACAAGAAGCGGGGCAAGCGTGTACTTGCAGGAAACCGCAAAACCGGCGACGAAAAGCGCCGCGGCGGCGCGGAGGGGGCGCGGCGAGGCGAGAAACCGGCAGAAAAGCCAGCACGAAAGCGCAAAAAACGCGACGAGCGCGATGTCGGTCTCACAGTAGTGGACGTGCTCGACGATCAGGGGCTGCGCGCAGAACGCGACCGCGGCAAGCGCGGCCTCGGCCGCGCCGGAGCCGAGCGCGAGCGCCGAGAGAAACACCGCGACGGCGGCGGCGGCGGCGAGGAAGGCGTTGAGGTCGCGGCCGGCCCGGACCGAAAACGGAGCGGAGGCGGCGGCCGACCCGGAACCATTCCGCGGATGGAACGTCGCGGCGTCGACGGCCACGACGGCGCCGTCCTGCGCGCGCCAGCCCCGCCACTTGGCGCCGGCCCGGAGCGCGGCGCGCGCCAGCGCCGCGCGGACGCGCGCGACCTGGAACCAGCCCCCGGGATACACCCGGTCGGTCACGTATCCGCTTTCGAACGCCTGCTTCGACCAGGCCGCGACCTTCGCCTCGTCGGGGTGGAACATGAGGCTCCATTCCCCGCCGCCGGCGAACCACGCCCACGAGGCGAAGAACACCGCGGCGCACGCCGCGAACCTACGCATACCGGCCGTGGCAGAGCTTGTACTTCTTGCCGCTGCCGCAGGGGCAGGGATCGTTGCGGCCGACTTTCGGCACCTGCCGCACCGGCACGAGCGCCGGACCGGCCGGCATCGCGGCCGGGCGCTGCGGCG
>CAMNCG010000262.1 GCA_946534105.1 uncultured Verrucomicrobiota bacterium | reverse complement strand
GAACTTCGCGGGGCGCACCTCGTGCAGGCGGCCGGGACGTTCTGCAACCTCTTCCGGGCCGACGGCGCGGAAAACGTCGCCATTCTCGGCTTTCCCGGCGCCGACGGCGCGCCGGCCACGCTCGACGGCGGCGAGTGGAACGGACTCCACGAGAAAAACGCGGGGCGCGACGGACGCCCGCCGATCTGGGTGAACTCGCTTGCGCTCTTCACCAATGTCCGCGGCTTTCGCGTCGAGGGCGTCCATTGCCAAAACCAGCGCTGGTGGGCGCTCACGTTCATCGGGTGCTCCGATGGATCGCTCCGGCGCCTCTCCTTTCTGGCGGACCACACGTCCGTCACGCCCGAAGGCGAACTCCTGCCTTGCATACGGCTCGACCGTTACGCCGAAATCCGCGTGAAGAACGCCGACGGAATCGACCTTCGGGCCGGATGCCACGACATCGCGATCGAGGACGTCTCCGGATTCACGGAGGACGACACCGTCGCCATCACCTGCCTTCCGGGCGAACTGGAGCGGACGTTTCTCCCCGAGGGGACGCCGCTTGAGATCCGCGACGTCACGGTGCGGCGCGTCCACGCCTCGTCCTGCTGCTCCCTCGTGCGCCTCCTTGCGCAGGGCGGCGGTCGCGTCCGCAGGGTGCGCGTCGAAGACGTCCTCGACACGGCCGACGGCAAGACCTACATGGACGGCTACACGCCCCGCGGCGTGAACCTCGGCGACGACCATGCATACGCCACGCCGCCCGCCGTGCCGGAGGACATGGCGGACATCACGATCCGCGGCGTCCGGGCGCGCCGCATAGCGCTCCTCACCCGCGGCGCCTTCACCCGCCTCACGGCGGAAAACATCTCATCCTAGAGTTTCTTCCTCAAACTCCACGACACCATCCTTGTCCAACTGCCGTCATGAGTCGTTGTTGCCAATCGCCGTATGGACACTACGCCTTTTGGCAACGCCGTGGGAGTGAAGCGTTTTCTGCGGGAGATAAAAAACTTTGCCGGATTCTGGAGGGACCATCGCCAAAATGCGGCTATAATAGTCGGCGAAAGGAGACATAACCTCATGAACAAGACTGTTCCCAAATTCCGCCTTGGATTCGTGGTCGCCGCGCACAGCGCAGTGGCGTTCGCCTACACGACCTCCATCACGGACACTTCCGGAATCGTCAAAAAGGCTGAATTCGAGGACGGGGCCGGCATCGCCGTGAATCCGGATCAGTCCAAGACGGTCTCCATTGGCACGCTCATCCTCGATGGCGACCTTTCGCTGAGCGTTCCCATGTCGCCAATCCCTGACCGATTCCCCATGGGCGGCGCGGGCTGCGCGGCTACCGGCGGCGCGACTGGCCAATCCACGCCGTTGCCGCCGATTCGCGTCGAAGGGGCGCGCCTCGTCGCGGGGGGGAGGGAAGTCCGCCTCCGTGGCGTGAACTGGGGCTGGTGGCACAACGCCGGGACGGTTTACACGGAGCGCGAGGCGGAGCGCATGGCGCGGTGGGGCGCGAATCTGATGCGTCTGCCGTTTTCCTACAAGGACGTGGAGTCCGACGCCCGCGACGGCACTCTCGAAGAGGCGAAGGTGCGCGACATCGACGAGGTGGTCGGCTGGGCCGCGCGGCACGGCCTCTACGTCATTCTCGACATGCACGAGTGCCCCGGCGGCCAGACGCCCGTCTCCTACTCCGACGGCGGCGGCAACCGCCTATGGTCGGACGAAGGCTGCCAGGCGCGCTACGTCTCTCTCTGGCGCGCACTCGCCGCGCGCTATTGTGACGAGACGGCCGTCGCCGCCTACGAGCTCATGAACGAACCCGTGACGCAGCGCCTGGATCCCGCCCCGCACATGGCCGTCGTCCGCCGCGCGGCGGCGGCGGTGCGCGAGGTCGCGCCGGAGAAGACCCTCGTCGTTCCCGGCGACAACTGGTCGCCCGCCAGCGCCATGGTGGATGGAATCCTCCTAGACGATCCGAACGTCATCTACACCTTCCACTTCTACGAGGGCGGGCGCAGCATCAAGTGGCTCCGCAACGTGGGCGAAGGGGAAAACGCCCGCGACGGCACGACGGACGGCTGGGTTCCCTTCGAGGTCGAATACCGCTCGCTTCCCGACGACCGCAGTTTCACCACGATGCTCCGCACGGAGAGGAACGCCGGGACGGTCTGGTTCGACGACCTGGAGATCATCGACGCCGTCACGGGTGAAACGCTCCGCCGCTTTTCCTTCGACGCCGGGGCGAAAGGCTTCCGCCCGGAGCGCTCCCCCGCTTCGCGGATGGTCTTCGACCCAGCCGTGGGCCGCGGCGCCCCCGGCTCGCTTCGCGTCGATCCTGCGCCGGACCAGGACTACAACGGCTGGGAGGGCGCGAAAATCTGGACCTCCGGCAAGGAGCGCTCCTTCCGGATTCGCGGCTGGATGCGGCTTGAAAACGCCACCGGGCGCACCTACGCCGCGGCGTCCGTGCGCGGCCTTGGCGACGCGGACATCGACCCGGACGACATCGCGCGGAGAATCGCCCCGGCGGCGGACTTCGCGCGGCGGAACGGCGTCCCGGTCTGGGTCGGCGAGTTTTCCGACATTCCCGACGCCGCCGATCCCGGCTACCAGGCCCGCGCCACGCGCGAACGCATTCGCCTCTTTGAGCGTCATGGCTTCCACTGGACGTTCTGGAACTACCGAGAGCCGCACCGCCCGGGCATCCAGACCATGGCCATCCAGGAGCAGGCGGAAGATGGCTCCGACATGCCCATCAATGAACCCCTCCTGAACGCCCTGCGCGACGGCTTCGCGGCGGACGGCGGCGCCGGACGCAAGGCGGCCGGTCTCGGATCCGGCAGAGAAGACATACCAGCTTTTCCCTGCATTCCATGAATAATTCCATGCTTTCCCTTGACGGCGTCTGGCGCCTGCGCGCCGCCGGCGAATCCGAATCCATCCCCTGCGCCATTCCCGGCGACAACTATTCGGCCCTCCAGGCGGCGGGCCGGATTCCCGACCCCTACTGGCGGCGCAACGAACTTGCGGTGCAGTGGGTGGCGGACAGGGAGTGGGTCTTTTCGCGCGCATTCGAGGTGCCGGCCGCGCTGCTGCGCCGCCGCGCGGTCTATCTGGCGTTCGAATCGATCGACACCGCCGCCGAGGTCTTCGTGAACGGCCACCTCGCCGGAACGGCGGACGACGAGTTCCGCCGCTGGCGCTTCGAGGTGAAAAAGCTGCTTCGCGAGGGCGCGAACGAAGTCGAGGTGCGCATCGCCTCGCCCCGCCGCGCCGCGCGCGACATTGCGGCGGCGGAGCATCCCGACGCGGAACCCCAGGCGTTCAACGACGGCTCCGTCATGGGCCTCAATTTCCTGCGCAAGTGCCAGTGCTCCGCCGGTTGGGACTGGGGCGTTTCGCTCCCGGTCTCCGGCCTCTACGGCGGCGTCTCGCTCGTCGGCGCCGACGCGGCGCTGCTCGACGCGGCCTGGTGCGACCAGACGCACCGCGCCGGGAAATGCCGCGTCGAGGCCGCGGTGCGCCTCGTGCCGGTGCCCGGCGCGAAGCCGGGCGCCCCCGTGAAGGCGCGTCTCTGCTTCGACGGCGAGGAGAAGGTCGTGCGCGGGCGCATCCCCGCCGCGCCGGGCCCATTCGAGTTGCGGACGTCGTTTACTGTCGCGTCGCCGCGCCTCTGGTGGCCGGCCGGCTACGGCGAGCAGCCGCTCTACGAATTCTCGGCGGAAGTCGAAGGACAGCGAGCCGAGCGCCGCGTCGGGCTGCGCAAGCTGGAGGTCGTCACGACGCCCGACCGCGCCGGAGCCCGCTTCGCGATCCGCGTGAATGGCGTGGACGTTTTCGCGAAGGGCGCGGACTGGATTCCGTGCGACGCGCGTCCGGCGCACGAGACCGATGTGCGCGTCCGTCACCTCCTTGAAAGCGCCGTGGCGGCCAACATGAACACGCTGCGCGTCTGGGGCGGCGGACGCTTCGAGAGCGACTTCTTCTACGACGAGTGCGACCGGCTCGGAATCCTGCTGTGGCACGACATGATGTTCGCCTGCATGCGCTACCCGTCGCACCCGGCGTTCCTGCGGCGCGTCCGCGAGGAGGCGGAATACCAGACGCGGCGCCTGCGCACGCATCCCTCGATCGCGCTCTGGTGCGGCGACAACGAATGCATCGGCTCCGTCCACTGGGACGGACCCGACGACGCGGAGCGCCAGCGCCGGCTTTCCCGCTACGTCCGCCTAAACGATGCCGTCGGCGAGGCCGTGCGCGCGGACGACCCGACGCGCCTCTTCTGGCCCAGTTCGCCCTGCGCCGGGCCCGGCGACTTCGTTTACAACGACGGCGAGTCCGGGCGGGGCGACACGCACTACTGGGCCGTTTGGTTCGGCGGCGCGACGTTCGACGCCTACTACAGGCACCGCCCGCGCTTCTGCTCCGAGTTCGGGTTCCAGTCGTTCCCGTCGCCGGAAACCGTGCGCGCCTTCGCCTCCGCGAAGGACGGCGACCTGAACCTCTACGGCCCGGTCTTCGACCAGCACCAGAAAAGCCCCGCCGGCAATTCGAACATCCTAGGCATGTTCGCGCATTACTACCGCATGCCGAAGGGCTTCGACGAGACGCTCTACCTCTCGCAGGTGCAGCAGGCCGAGGCGATCCGCACCGGCGTCGAATGGTGGCGCTCGCTGCGTCCGCACTGCATGGGGACCGTCTTCTGGCAGCTCGACGACGACTGGCCGTGTTCGTCGTGGTCGTCCATCGAATACGGCGGACGCTGGAAGGCGCTGCACTACGCCGCGCGCCGCTTCTACGCGCCGCTCGCCGCCTTCGCGTTCCGTCCCGGCGCCGGAGCGGCGCTTGAGGCACGCCTCGTGTGGGACCTGCCGTTCGCG
>CAMNCG010000261.1 GCA_946534105.1 uncultured Verrucomicrobiota bacterium | reverse complement strand
GGTCCGTCCCGACGGCGAAGCCTACGCGCTCGACCTTCTGGACGCCCGCTCGGAGGACGCCCCGCCGGTCGCGCATTTCGATTTCGAAACTTCGTCGAAACCATGAAATCCCTCCCGACTTCCCCTTCCCGCCCCGCCCGGCGGACGGCCGCGCCCGCGGCGCTCGCCCTCGTCGCCGCCTTCGGCGCCGGTTGCGCCGATTTCGGCGCTTGCTCCCCTTCCGCTCCCGCGCAAACCCTCGGTTCCATGCGAAAATCCGCTCCTCGCGTCTCCCTCTCGTCCCCCGGCGGTTCGTCGGCGTCCGTCGCGCCCTCCCTCGGCGGCCGCGTCCTTTCCTTCCTCCCGGCCGGCGCCCCGGAAAACCTGTTCTGGAACGGACCGGAAGATTCGCGACTCGGCGCCTGGCGGAACCACGGCGGGGAAAAGACGTGGATCGGCCCGCAGGGCCTCTGGCCGTCCGTCAACGGCGGTCCGTCTTGGCCGCCGCCGCTCTTCTTCGACCGGGATCCCTTTTCGGCCGACCCCGCCGCCCCGGCGGAAGCCCGGACCGTGACGATGCGTTCGGAACAGCCCGGCGCGTTCGCCTGCCCGTTCTCCGTCGAACGCCGCGTTTCGCTCGACGGCGCCACGCTCGCCGTCGAGGCCCGGCTCCTGCCGCGCGCCGACGGAAAGAAGGCGAAAGCCCGCAGGGGACTCAAGGCCCTCCCGAAGACCGACGAGGACTGGCACGTCTGGTCCGTCGCACAGGTCCGGTACGGCCGCCGCGCCGCGATCCGGTCCGGCGCCCCCTGGCGCTTCGACGGCCCGGGAGGCGACGGCTCGCCGATCCGGCAGATCTCCTCCGACGGCACGTTCCGCGTTTTCGAGATCGACGGCGGCGAAACCAAGGGAAAGATCTTCTTCGACGGCGACGCGATCGCCGTCGAATACCCCGAAGGCTCGCTCGTCGCGCGCCGCGTTCCCGGCGAGGACGACCTTCCCGGGCCGCGTTTCCCGCTCCACGCCCCGGCGCAGCTCTTCTCGGGCTACGACGGAGATCCGGTTTCGCAGCGCTACCTCGAGCTCGAATTCACGGCCGTCGGCCTCCGCACGCTCCGCGTCGAGTTTTCCTACTTCCCCGGCCTCGGCTGCCTCGATGCGCTCCGCCGCCTCTGACGCCGCCGCCCGACCTCTTTTCGCCATCCACCACGACAACACCACACAACAAGGAGCCCGAAATGAAATCCCGCATCGCCCCCTCCCTGTCCGCATTCTTCGGCGCCGCCGCGTTTGCAGCCGCGGCGCTTCCGGAGCCGTCCGCGACGCTCCGTCTCGAAAGCCTCTCGTCCCTCTTCTCCGCGGCCTCCGCGCTCGTCGCCGAATGCGCGGGCCCCGCGCTCTCCGCCCAGGTCGTCGGCGGCGCGCGCGACGCCGTGGCCGCGTCCGGCGCGCTCGACCTCTCCGCGCCCGTTTCCGCCGCGTGCTGGGCCACCCCTCAATCCGCGGGGGAGGACGCCAAATTCGCGGCCCTGCTTTCGATCCCCGCCGGGCCGGACGGCGCCGCCGCGCTGTGCGGAATGATCGGTCTCGCGGGAGCCGACCTCTCCGAACCCGTCGCGCTGGACGCCCTGCCCCTCCCCTCCGCGGTCGTGGCGCGCGACGGCCGTCTCTTCCTCGCGCTCGTCGCCGACGGCGAATCGCCCGCGGGGCTGCCCTCCTCCCCGGAAGGCATCCTCGCCGAATCGGCCGGCGTTTTCGACGCCGCACCGGTCCGCGCCAACGCGCTGCTCGAAGTCCGCACCGGACGCGAACTGACCGGCGCGTCCTGGAAGGACTTCGCCGGCAACAACGTCCCCGGCGCGGACGATTCCGGCTCGGCGCTCGAAGAAGTCGCCGAATGGCTCGAAGAGGAAAGCGGCATCGCCGGCGCGCTCCCCGCACTCCTGGCGTTCGCCGACGCTCTCTCGGCCGATTCCTCCGCGATGGCCGCTTCGACGTTCGACCTGTGGGTCGATCCGGCCGACGGCCTCTTCGTCGCGTCCGTTTTCGAGTTCGACCCCGCATCGGAAGCCGCGGCCGCGAACGCGGGCCGCGCCGCCATTTCTCCCGACGACCTTCCGCAGGACGTCGGCGCCGACGCGTTCTTCTGGTCGGCGGGCTCCGCCCCCGCGGAGGGCGCGGCGGTCAAGGCCCTGCCGAAGTTCATCGACGACCTCGCCGCCGGCGCTTCCGGCGACGAAACCAAGGCGGCGCTCGCGCTCGGCGCGACGTTCGTCCGGAACGTGCTGGCGGCGGCGAAGCAGGTCAAGACGACGACCTGCTGGGCCGCGCCCGACGCGGAAGGCCGCCCGTACTTCTCCGGCCGCGTCGAAACGCTCGACGGCGGAGCCGCCCTCCGCGAAGCCGCCAAGCCCGCGCGCGAACTCCTCGCCAAAATCGCCCCCGCCCTTTCCGGGGCCGGCGTCCGCAAGGAAAAGACCGAAAACGGGACGGAGGTCTTCGTGCCCGTTTCCCCCGCACTCGCGGCTCTCGCCTCCGCGACCGCGAAGGCGGCCGGGGAAACGGTCGACGACGGGGACGCCGCCCGCATCGCGGAGGCGGCGAAATACCTGGAGCGCGTCACCGGCGCGACGAACGTCGTTTCCTGCACGGCGGCGGACGGCGTCTTCGCGAAGGCGTGCCACGCCGCCGGTGCGGCCAAGCCGGCCGGCGCCCCGGCTTCCGCCGCCGCGTTCTCCCTCGCGCCCCGCGCACCGGAGGGCCTCGCTCCCGTCGCCGTCGGCGAATGCGCCCCGTCCCGCTTCGTCCGCGCGGTCCTGAAGCTCTTCCCGGAGATTTCCGAAGCCGAACCGCTCGTCGCGTCCACGCTCTTCGCCGGCGTTCCGGTTTCGGCGCCGGTGCAGACCCTCGAACTCGCCGGCGGCTCCCGATCGGCCGGCGTCGCGCACGTCCCGATGTCCGAAATCCACTTCCTCGCCAACGCCGTCCAACTGGCCGCGGTCTGCCGCCAGAGGAACGTCGAGGCCGACCTCGATCTCGACCTCGACGAGAACGACGCGGACGACGATGACGACGACAGCGCCGACGATGGTGACGACGACGACCCGTCGGACGAAGACTGACCGCCGGAGCCGCACGGCGACGTGAAGACGACCCTCGCGGCGGCATCGAAGCCGGACGAACCGGCGCTCGTCACCTCGCTCTTCGCGAGGCGGCTCGCGCAGCCGATCGCCGTCGCCGCCGTGCGGTGCGGCGTTCCCGCCAACGCCGTCACCGTCGCCGGCGGCCTGTGCTGGGTGCTCTCGCTCGCGCTGCCGCCGCTGCTCCTCTCCGAGGGCGCGATGCCGGAGGACCGCGTCCTCGCGATCTGGCTCGCCGCGGCGTTTCTCTGGTGCGCGGGATACGTCCTGGACGTCGCGGACGGCTCGGTCGCGCGCATGACCGGAACGTCGTCCCGCGCCGGATTCTTCCTCGACTACGTCTTCCACCTGCTTTTCAAGCCGGCGTTCCTCTTTTCCGTCGGTCTCGGCCTCGCCGGGCGGTGGCTCGATTGCGCCTGCGGCGGCGGCGAAGGGACGGTCGGATGGATGCAGGAGGGTTGCGTCGCCGTGTTGTTGTCCGCCTTGCTTCTCGCTCTTCTTTCCATCCCCGCCAACGGCGCGGCCGACACGTGCGCGGCCGAGCGGGTGCTGTGCGACGAAGTGGCGCGCGGCCACCTCAAGATGGAGGGAGCCTCCGCTCCCGGGCTCTGGCTCGGGTCCGACGAGGTGACGGCGCCCGCAGCCCGGAAGCGAGGCTCGTTCGTCCGAACCGCGAAGACGCTCGCCGCCGAAATCGCAAGCTATTACCTCCAAGGCCCCTTCTTCGCGCTGCTCGTCGCGGCGGACTGCCTCCTCGCCCGAACGACGCCGCTCCGCTGCTTCCCCGTCACGACGGCCGGATTCCTCCTGCTCTCGGTTGCGCTCGTCCTGCGCATTCCGCTCCGGTACCGCCGCGAAGCCCGCCGGCTCGGACGGGCCACCGGGCGCGGCCGCGCCGGACGGACGCTGTCGCGGACCGCATGCCTCCTTCGCGTCGCGCTCGTTTTCGCGCCCTTCGCCATGCCGGCGGTTTCGTCCGTCTCCGGCCCGCGGAAATGTCTCGCCCTCGCGGCCGTCTGGCTCGCCGCAGCCTTCCTCGAACGCGCGGCGGAGGCGGCGACGCGGCGCGCCGGCTCTCCGATCCACAACCGACACCTCGCGCTCGCCGCCGAATCGGCTTGGATGCCGGCGGGCGCGGCGGCCGCGATCGGCTGGCTTTCGGCCGATGCCGGCGTCGCCCATCTCGGCTTCATGCTCGCCCCGCTCCTTGCGGTCGCAATCGTCGCCGCGGAATCGGGCGCCGCGGCGCACGTGTTCTGTCAGGACGTCGGAAAGGGCAGGCTCCGCGAAGATTCCCCGGCGGACGAGCGCCGCGCGCTGACCGCGCGCCGGGCCTTCGAACCGGCGCGGGGCGTCGGACTCGCGAAGTGGCTCTTCCCGCTCGCGCTGGCGGCCGACGCCGCGCTCGCCCGCACGTCCTTCCACGGCGCCGCGACGCTCGCGTTCGCCGCGCTCGCCGTGCTTTCGCTCGTCCCCCGGGTCCGCCGCACGATGCGCGCGATGGCCTGAGCGCGGGCGGGGGCGGCGTCAGAAATAGCGGAAGAGCAGCGAGGCGTCGCGCCCCTCGATCCGGGACGCGCCGGAAACGGGTCCGCCGAAGGAGAAGACCACGGCGCCCTCGCGCGGACCGACGCGGAGGACGCCGCTCGTCGCGACCGCGGTGCCGTCCGGCGCGAGCGCGAGCAGCCGAAGAGGAAGTCGCGCCCCGGCGTTCGTCACCGTGGCCCGGCCTGCCGCGAAATCGACGCCGACGAGGCCGGCGAG
>CAMNCG010000260.1 GCA_946534105.1 uncultured Verrucomicrobiota bacterium | reverse complement strand
CGCCTTCCGATCTGCCGACTTCGCCCGGATCCGGGACAATCCCCGCTTCGCCGAACAGGTCGCGAAGGCCCGCAGCCTCCAGGGCGCGCCAGGCCGCGGCCGGCCAGAGTTCCGTCCCGCCTACGTCCCGCCCAACGGGACCCTCGTCCTGGACGACACGAACGTCACCTGGAACTTTGACGCCGGCGTCTTTGAGGCGCACTTCCGCATCACGGAACCCGCCACGCCCATTCCGTCCCAGGCCGCCGCGTTCAAGAAATCCGAGCCGAAGGAACCCGAACTCCCCTACGTCAAGGAATGGATCGCCGACGGAACGGGCGCCAGCAACCTTGGCGACGTCTACGTCAACCGGGACCTCGGGCATTCCCCGGTCGCGGTCGGCGACTTCCCCGGCATCATCAACGTCACGTACTGTCCCGCCGCCCATGCCGCGCAGGCCGACGTCAACCACCCCAATACGCTCTTTCCGAACTGCGGCGTGTTCGGCAACATCTCGCGCGCCCGCACCAAAGGCCCTTTCTGGCGGTCTTTCGGGCGCGCCTCGCTCACGGACCCCGGCCTCGCCCCCCGCATGCACCTCTTCTACCGAAACAACCAGTTCTGGGTGATCCCCGCGCACATGGATTTCGGCAAGAAGGACATCGGCGACGTCTTCCCCGGCGTCGCGCCCTTCCAGTTCATCTCCGTCGGCTCGTCCTGGTCCGACCAGGCTTTCATCCGCGTCGCCCTCTCCGCTTCCGCCAGTTTTCCGAAGATGACGAAACAGGCCATCCTCCGCCGGCATCTCATGGGGCCCACGCTTCAGTGGCTTCTACGCCGCACGCAGAGGGGCGTCGAGACGGAAGACGACTATCTTTCGCCGAAGGCCCATCCCACCGCCTTCGAGGGGGCCCGGCTAGACCCGGTGCGCCTCGTTGAAAAGGCCCACGCCCTCCTTCCCGAACAGATTCCGCCCCTCGTGTCGCTCGCCGCCGTCGCCTCGCAGACGCCCCCCCTGCACTATCCCGTTCCGGGACGCGACTTCCCGGACGCCGTCTCGGAATTCCTCTACAGCACGCCCAGCGCCATCTGCATCGTCCTGCGCGCCCCCGACGGCATCCGCCCGTTCCAGTTCCGCGCACATGCGGAAGACATTCCCCAGTCCGTCGCCGCGACCTTCGCCTGGCGCGTGGTGCATGGCGACGCCTCCGCCGTCACAATCGGGGCGATTCCTGGCGAAACCGACGAAACGCCTGAAAAAGGCCTCGTCCAGATCACCGTCGACCGGCGGAACATCAAGGAGCGCATCGACGTGGCCTGTTTCGCGAAGACGGACGCCACGGAATGGGGCGCGCCCTCCTTCATCTCGTTCTTCCCCATTCCCCAGGAGACGCGCGTCTACCGCCCCGACGGCAAGATCGCCTCCATCGATTACTCCAACCTGGACGGCGTCTACTCCGATCCCCTCGTGTCGCTTCCCCGCCACTGGAAGGACACCTATTCCTACGACGGCGCGGGAAAACTGCTGGGCTGGACGCGCAGCTACAACGGCAGGGACGCCGCCACGTTCACGGCCGCCGGCGACCGCGTCGTGGAGCGCCGCGCCGACGGCACGCCCGCGAAGGCCGTGCACGTGAAGTACGCGCCCCGCGCGACCAACGACCCGCTTGAACCCCTCACGCTCTCCTACCTCGACGACGGCGAGCCCTTCGACGTCAAATGAAACTCGTCCTCGCACCTCTGGCCGACTTCACGAACGCCGCGTTCCGCAAGCTCGCCCACGAGCTCGGCGCCGACCTCGTCTACACGGAGATGATCAGCGCCGCGGCCCTCGCGCACGGGTCGTCCCCCACCCGGCACCTCTTCGAGAAGCTCCCCGGCGAAGGCCCCGTCGCCTGCCAGCTCTTCGGCCACGACCCCGACGCGCTCGCCTACGCCGCGCGCGAGGCGACGGCGCTGAAACGCTTCGTCTCCATCGACCTCAACGCCGGCTGCCCCATGCCGCGCATCCGCCAGGGCGGCGACGGCGCCGCGCTCGTGCCCAAGCCGCAGCTCGTGCACGACCTCCTCGTGGCCATCACGCGCGAGACAGACCTCCCCGTGACGCTCAAGACGCGCCCCGGCCCGAGTCCCGACCGCGTGACCCTCTTCGAACTGCTCGACGCGGCCGAGACCGCCGGTTGCGCGGGTTTCACCCTCCACGCCCGCTTCACCTCCCAGATGCACGGCGGGCCCGTCCACCTCGACCTCCTCGCGGAACTCGTCCAGCGCGCGCACATCCCCATTACCGGCAACGGCGGCGTGCACAACGAGGAAACGCTCAAGGCCATGCAGGATACGGGCGTCGACGCCGTGATGCTCGGACGCGCCGCCATCACGAACCCCGCGATCTTCGCCGCGTTCAAGGGCCTTCCCGCGCCGTCGCCGAAGGAACTTTTTCTCCGGCACATCGACCACCTGCTCGACTTTCAGGGGCAGCTGGCCCGCGCCTTCCCGAACGACCACGTGCCGCCGCCGGACGGCTTCGTCTCCGTGGCCCTGCACCGGCACCTGTTCCACTATTTCCGCGGAATCCCGGGCGCCGCAGAAATCCGCCGCCGCCTCAACACCATCCGCACGCTCGCCGAAACCCTCGCCCTCGCCGAAGCGTTCCCGGCATAACGCCTTACTGGCGGCAATTCTCACCTTCTACTTGACGGCGGGCGGCGGTGAAACGCCACCCCTACCAAATACTGCCTAGTTCGACAGGGTTCGGGCGAGGCGGAAGCCGATGCCGCCGTTGATTTTTTCGTCTGATGGGTCTTTGCCAATTCGATAAGAGGAGGTACAGCTGAGCGCGCGATGTGTCCAGGCCCCTCCGCGCAGGGCTCGGTTCGATCCTGAGGAAGAACCTTTAGGATCCGTCACATCGACCGTAAATTTTCCGTTCGGATTCCAGTCCAGACACCATTCCCACACATTCCCGTGCATGTCATAGAGTCCCCAGGCGTTCGGCCTGTACGAGCCAACAACCGTGTGTCCCTCCAAACAGCCGCCCTTGCCGTCCGGCTCGTGCTTAGCGAAAGGCTCATCGGCCTCACTATTAACGCGCTGTTTCTGGTTGAGAATAAAACGCCCCAGCTTCTTCAGGTCTGTTTCGGAGTCACCGCCGTTGTTGAATTTGCTCGTCGTTCCCGCGCGGCAGGCGTACTCCCACTGGGCCTCGGTAGGCAGGTCAAAGTTAAGGCCCGTGCGCGCCTGGATTTTTCCGATGAACGTCAAAGAATCGACGTTCACGGAACTCGGCCAGTTGTAGGTGGAAGAATTGCCGCGAATCGCGTTCCACGAGACCCTTTCGACGGGTCGCATGTCGCCCTTGAACTGGGATGGATTGCTTCCCGTCACCTGTTCGTACTGTTTCTGCGTCACCTCAAAGACACCGATGTAGAATGGCTTCGTGAGAGTCACCTCATGCTCGCCGCCCATCATTAACTTCCCCGGCTCGATGCGGCGGAGGACGAGCTTCTTCGTTTTGTACTCGTCTGTCCAGCCGCCCTTCGGCTCGGCGGCAAGGTACGATACGGGATATTTAGTCGCATTTGGCCCTGCCGAGAGGTCTATGACGCAGGGCACCAGAAGCGGCAGGAGTGCCGCTTTCCCGAGCGAACGCACCGACGGAGGCTTCGGGATTCATGCAAAGGCGAAAACCATGGCCAGCGTGTTTTTCGACATCACTCGGAGGGTGTGTGCCACTCCAGAACGAGCAGCATGCCCCTTTCCCAGTCCCGTACCTCCAAGCTCCGCCACAATGCACCCTTTCACTCCCCACGGAAACACCCTTCGGGTCTGTCCCGAACGTCAGCGCACCATCCCAGTCAAGACACCGCTCCGACACATTGCCATGCATGTCGTAGAGTCCCCAAGCGTTCGGCAGATAAGAGCCGACCGTCGTATGTTGCGAATACCCGCCCTTGCCATCGAACTGATTACCCTTATACCGGCCCAACACTTTCATGTCATCTTCAGAATCACCACCGTTGTTGTACGTGCTTGTCGTCCCTGCCCGGCAGGCGTACTCCCACTGTGCCTTGGTCGGAAGATCGAACTCCAGCCCCGTCCTTTCTCTGAACTTCCCCATAAAGCTATCCACATCTACGGCGGAGGACGCTGGCCATTGCGCACCGTTCGATGAACCACGGATATTATTGTATGACACCCTTTCCACTGGTCTCATGTCGCCACTATACTTTGCAGGAGCATTTCCGGTCACAAGGGCATACTGCTTCTGCGTAAGCTCGAAAATGCCCATGTAAAAAGGCTTTGTGATCTTGACGCGATGGGATTCGTCTTTCTGGTTTTCACCCATGATGAATGTACCTGGATCGATGCGGCGGAGGACGAGTTTCGTTGTCTTGTACTCGTCCGTGTTGAATCCGCCCTTCGGTTCGGCGGCGAGGTACGAGACGGGGTACTTGCCCGCGTCCGGCCCCGCCGAGAGGTCGATGACGCAGTAGAGGGCCTTTGAAGCGGCAAGAGTGCCGCTTCCCCGAGGTGTGCCAGAAGCGGCAAGAGTGCCGCTTCCCCGAGCGGAAACATTGAAGCTGTCGGAAGACGACACCGAGGCGATACGCTTCTCGGCGACGGCTTTCTTGAGTCCGGTCAATTCGCCGGAGGCGATGGCCTCGCGGTAGAGCGCCACGGCGTGGGCCTTGATCGCGTCCGCCGCCGTGGGCTCCGTGGGTTTGTAATCCCACCAGAAGTCGCCGGCCTGGGCCAGCGCCTTGCCGGCGGACTCGGCCTTCGCCGCGTCTTTGGCGTCATCCAGCTTCGCGAAGACGTCCAGCGCGGCCTTCCAGTCGCCCGTGACGGTCAACAACTCCGCGTAGCGGCGGCGCGTGGGCTCGTCGGCCTTGTTGCGCCGGACGGACGGC
>CAMNCG010000259.1 GCA_946534105.1 uncultured Verrucomicrobiota bacterium | reverse complement strand
CCGCCGCCGGGCGCGGCGAAGCGGGCGAGGAGGGCGGCGGCGCGGCGGAAGTCGCCGGCGGCGTCGCAGAGCAGCGCCGCGGCGGCGAGGCGGGCGCCGGGCGAAAGGCGCGAAGAGGCGTCCGGGAGGTTGCGCAGGAGGAAGGCGACCGCGGCGTCGGCGTTGCCGCGCTGGATCGCGAACGAGACGCGCGCGAGGCCGGCGAGGGCTTCGCGCGGGGCGGAGGAGGGCAGGGCGGAAAAGGCTTCGGCGACGGCGTTCGTGTCCGCGGCCGGGAGGCCGGAAACGGTCCAGAACCAGCCGGCGTCGAAGAAATCCCCCGGTTTCAGCAGCACGCCGCTCTCGGCGGCGAGGATTCCGCCCGAGGGGCGGAGCGTCTGGAGCGCCGCGGCGAGCTTCGCGCGGATCGCGGGATCGGGGTGAGGGGCGGTTCGTTCGAGGGAGGCGAGATTGAGCAGCGCGCTCGGCGCGCCGGGGAAGAACGCGGCGGCGGAGTCGAACGCGTCGCGCGCCGCGGCGGCGTCGCCGGCGAGGGCGAGGCGGCGGCCGAAGTCGTTGGCGACGCGGGAGAAGTGGCGGCGGACCGCGCCGGCGAGGGCGGCGTCGGCTCCGTCCGCGGCGTCCGCGAGCGCTTCGCCGAGGCGGTCGCGGATGTCGTCGAACGCGGCGCGGTCGGCGTCCGCCGGCGCCTTCCCCGCGGGGGCGGGGCGCCAGACGGCGCCCGAGGGCGCGGAATCGAAACCCGGCGCGAGCGAAGGCGCGGCGGGCGCGTCGGCGAGGGCGAACGCCTCCGCCGCGCTTTCCGGGGCGTCGAGGAGCCACGCGACGAGAAACGGCACGGGGCCGAGCTCCGCGGCGTCGGCCGCGCGCTTCGACGGGGCGTCGCGCTCCGCGCGGAGGCGGAAGGCTTCGAGCGCCGTGGGGTCGTCCGGCGCGCGGAGCGGCACGACGCACAGGTCCGGCGCCGCCTCCGGCGCGCGCTCCAGGAGCGCGTCGGCGAGGGGGCCGTCGCCGACGAGGAGGTAGCGGGCGGGCGCCGCGCTTCCGAGGATCGCGTCCACGGCGTCGGAGACGGCGGCGGAAGAGGAGAGGGCGGCGCAAAGGATCGCCGCGGCGAAGACCGGTTTCGAGTTCATGGCGCGGATTGTACCACACGCCCGCCAAATCCCCCGGCGTGTGCTAGAATCCCCCTCCCGAAGAACCGACGTTTTTCCGGCGAAACTCCCATCACAGGCAGACACAAGATGCTCGACATCAAGAAAATCCGCGAAACCCCGGACGAAGTCAAGACCGGGCTCGCAGCCCGCGGCGCAGACGGCGCGGCGGTGGACGAAATCCTCGCGCTCGACGCGGTGCGCCGCGAGAAGACCGCGGCCCTCCAGGCCCTCCAGGGCGAACGCAACGCCACCTCGAAGAAGATCGGCGCGGCGAAGAAGGCGGGCGAAGACACCTCGGCGATCCAGGCCGAAATGCGCGAACTCGGCGACAAGATCGCCGCGCTCGACAAGGAAGTCTCCGACGTCGACGAAAAGCAGCGCTCGATCCTGCTCTCGCTTCCCAACCTTCCGGCCCCTGGCGTCGTGCCCGGCGGCAAGGAGGCCAACGAAGTCGTCTCCGTCTGGGGCGAAAAGCCGGCGTTCTCCGGCTTCGAGCCGAAGGACCACGTGGAGCTCTGCACCCGGCTCGGCCTCGTCGACTACGACCGCGGCGTCCGCATGGGCGGCAACGGCTTCTGGCTCTACCGCGGCGACGGCGCGCGCCTCGAATGGGCGCTCCTGAACTACTTCGTGCAGGAACACCTCAAGGACGGTTTCGAGTTCATCCTGCCGCCGCACCTGCTTTCCTACGAATGCGGGCTCACGGCGGGGCAGTTCCCGAAGTTCGAGGAGGACGTCTTCCGCCTCAAGGAAGAAGGCTTCCAGTTCCTCCTGCCGACGGCCGAGACGGCGCTCGTCAACCTCCACCGCGGCGAAATCCTCGAAGAGAAGGACCTGCCGCTCAAGATGTTCGCGTACACGCCGTGCTACCGGCGCGAGGCCGGCTCGTACCGCAAGGAAGAGCGCGGCATGGTGCGCGGACACCAGTTCAACAAGGTCGAGATGTTCGCGTACACGCTCCCGGAGCAGTCCGACGAGATGCTGCGGCTCCTCATCCGCAAGGCCTGCGCGCTCGTCGAGGGGCTTGGCCTGCACTACCGCCTTTCGAAACTCGCGGCGGGAGACTGCTCGGCCTCGATGGCGACGACGTACGACGTCGAGCTCTGGCTCCCGTCGATGGGCGTCTACAAGGAATGCTCGTCCGTCTCCAACGCGATGGACTATCAGGCGCGCCGCGGCAACATGCGCTTCCGCCGCGCCGAGACGAAGAAGACGGAGTTTCTTCACACGCTCAACGGCTCCGGCCTCGCCACGTCGCGTCTCCTGCCCGCGATCGTCGAGCAGTTCCAGCGCGCCGACGGCTCGGTGGAAATCCCGGCCGTGCTCCGTCCGTTTCTGGGCGGCCAGTCCGAGCTTCGGCCCCGCGCCTAGACTCCGCGATGCGGCGTTTTTCGCCACGTCGACGCGCCGGAAAGCCCGTAAAAACGCGCTTTCCGGCGTTTTTTTTGCGAAAAAGCCCGATTTTATGCGGTTTTTCGGCTTTAGACCCCTTGAAAAGCGCGTGATTTCGTGCTAGACATGGAGGTGTCCGCGTGACGAGCCCGGGTGGGAGCGCCTCGTCGGACGCAACAAAAACCAAGGTAAAAACACCATGGCCAAGAAAGCCCTCAAGACCAAGAGCGACATCGTCGAAGCCGTCGCCGAAATCTCCAACCTCCCCAAGAAGGACGCGAAGGCCGCCGTCGAGGCGTTCGTTCAGGTCGCCTACATCGGTGCCAAGCAGAAGGAGGGCCTCCTCCTCCCCGGTCTCGGCAAGTTCTCCGTCGGCAGCCGCAAGGCTCGCACCGGTCTCAACCCGAAGACGGGCGAGAAGATCAAGATCCCGGCCGGCAAGGTCCTCAAGTTCAAGATCGCCAAGGCCGCCAAGGACGCCGTCCTCGGCGCCAAGAAGTAAGGCTTTCGAGTCTTTTTCGACCGGTCCGGCGCGCTTGGGCGCGCCGGACTTTTTTTCGCCTCTTTTCATTTGTTTTTGCGTGTTTGTTCATTTCATCGGCGCGGGGGGGCTGATAGGATGTGAGGCGTTACGGAGAAACCCAGGAACATGGCACGAAACATCCTCATCACAGGCTCGTCGCACGGCATCGGCGCAGGGTGCGCGATCGCCTTCGCGCGCGACGAAAAGGCCAACATCGGCATCTGCGGCAACAAGGACCCCGCCGGGGCCGAGGCGGTCGCCCGGCAGTGCGAAGCATTCGGAGTCCGGACAAAGGTCTATCTTGGAAACGTGGGCTCCCACGATTTCTGCAAGGCGACCATGGAGGACTTCATCGCGACGTTCGGCAGGATCGACGTCCTGGTGAACAACGCGGGCGGAGCGCTCCAGATTCCCGGCGGCCCCAAGGGAGAGTTCAAGGACATGCCGATGGACTACTGGGACTCCCAGATCGCGCTCAATCTCAACTCCGCCGCCTACCTGAGCCGCTACGCGGTGGCCGACATGGTGGAGAAAAAGACCGAGGGACGGATCGTCAACGTTTCGTCGGTCCACGCGGCCGTCACCTGGGTCCACAGGCGCCTTCTGCCGTATTCCGCCGGCAAGGCGGGGCTTGAGATGTTCACCCGCTCGCTCGGCGTGGAGGTGGCCAAATACGGGATTCGCGTCAATTGCATCGCGCCGGGCCTCATCTACACGAAGATCATGTCGCGCTATTCGGACGCGGACGTGCGCGGCTTCAACCACAAGATCCCGGTCGGGCGCGGCGGCAAGGTCGAGGAGATCGTGCCGGCGATCCAGTTCATGGCCGACGTGGAGAAGACCCGCTTCATCACGGGGCAGATCCTCCGCGTCGACGGCGGACAGTCCTGCGACGGGTCGATCGAAAGCATGAACTTTCCCGTCGAGGAGACGGGAGACTGACAACGCACGACACGCAACGCACGGCAATCGACAATCGCAATCGACAATCAACCATCGACAGACAACCAACAAACCACAAAATCATGAAACCTGACTTTTCGCATCTGAAGCTTCGCAGCAAATGGGAATTCGGAGAAGCCGGCGAGTGCCGCCGCGGCCTTCTCTGCGGCATGGGCATTTCGCCCGAGGAGCAGGCCAAGCCTCTCATCGGCGTCGTCAACTCCTGGAACGAATACAACCCCGGCCACGTGCACCTGCGCAATCTCGCCGAGCGCGTGAAGCAGGGCATCCGCGACGCCGGCGGCTTCCCGGTCGAGGTCATGACGACCGGCATCTGCGACGGCATGGTGCTCAAGGACCCGCGCTACATCGAGATTCCGTCGCGCAACTCCATCGCGGACCAGGTGGAAATGACCGCCGAAGGCAACTTCTTCGACGGCATGGTGATGCTCTCCACGTGCGACTCGATCGTGCCGGGGCACCTCATGGCCGCGGCCCGCATCGACATCCCGACCGTCGTGGTGACCGGCGGCTACATGCCTCTGGGGACGTTCCGCGGCAAGGAGGTGCTCCACATCCACGCGCAGGACAAGGTCGGCACGATGCAGGACGGCAAGATCGATCCCGACGAGTACAACGGCCTCATCGAGCACAGCTGGGGCACGTGCGGCGGCTGCACGTCCATGACGACGGCGAATTCCATGTGCATGGTCGCCGAGGCGCTTGGCATGTCGCTTCCGTACAACTCCACGGTGAGCGCCGTCTCGAGCGAGCTTTTCCTCATCGCCTACCGTGCGGGCGAACGCGTGATGGATCTCCTGCGGAAGGGCATCACGGCGCGCAAGATCATCACGCCCGAATCGATCCGCAACGCGATCAAGATGGACATGGCC
>CAMNCG010000258.1 GCA_946534105.1 uncultured Verrucomicrobiota bacterium | reverse complement strand
ATCCCGTGCGGATCGATCGCCTTCCCGTGGCGTGCCGGGAGGAACGGCCTGTCGAAGGCCACGCGCCGTCGTTCCTGCCGGAGGGCCGTCGGTTCGAGCTGGCATGGCATGACGAGTTCGATGGCGACGCCCTTGACGAAACCAAGTGGCGCTATCGCACGAACTTCTGGGGCCGAAGGGCTCACTGGTTCGCGGATCCGGAAGACGGATGCGTCGAAGTGTCCGGCGGCCTCGTCAAATTGAAGTTGAAAAAAAAGGCGGACGGGCAGTTCATCTCGCCGCAGTTGCAGACCGGCGAGCTGGTGTGGGACATCCCGCACGAGGCGAACCCCAAGGGCTTCTGGCCGCTTCCGAAGCGGGAGCCTCCCCGGTTTGTCCACCGCTACGGCTACTACGAGTGCCGCTGCCGGCTTCAGAGAATGCCGGGGTGGTGGTCCGCGTTCTGGATGCAAACCGAGTCGCAGGGCGTCACGCTGGATCCTGGAGTCAGCGGCATCGAGCACGACATCATGGAGTCGTTCGATCCGGGCGAGGTGATCGTTTCCTCGTTCCACACGAACGGTTACGGACCCGACTATCTGGGGTTCCACATCCCCGCCGCCTATGACGAGGAGCCGAAGTTTGAAGGCAAGCTCCGCCTCGCGGTCGACACGGAGCTGTTCCACACCTTTGGAATGCTGTGGGAGCCGACCGGCTATTCCACCTACGTGGACGGCCGTCTGCGCGGGCGCAACGCACGCGCGGTTTCGCACGTGCCCGAGTTCGTTCTGCTCACGACCGAAGCCAAGTGGTACCGCAACAACCGCATGACCGGCGAGGGCGTTCCGGAACTGGAGGCGGCTGCCGCCGCGGAAGACGATTTTGCGGTCGACTTTGTCCGCGTTTTCGACGAAACCGCGTCCTGACGCTTCGTTCGTTCAACGTTTCCTGGCTCACCAACATGTTTTCAGCGGAATTCGCCGACAAGGGCGGATTCCGCCGCCTTCCGGGGTTTACGGGGAGGCGGAAACTCGTATGCTCTCTTCCGGTCCTCCGGAGGAAACAAGATGAACGACACCTGTCCGGCGGAGACGTTGTCCGCCGGAATCGAAAAGGGTCTGAGGGGCGCGCTTGAGGCGTTCCTCGACGAGGGGGCGCTTTTCGACGCCCTCAACGCGCTTTCGCTGCTCGACGCCGCGCGCAGCGACACCGCGCTCACGGAACTGGCGCTGGCGTGGCGGCGGAGGAGGGCGTCGGATCGCCTCCGCCCCGCCCGGAAGCTCACGCTGGCCGAGTTTTTCGCCCGCGCGGCCGCTCGATACTCGCCCGAGCAGACGTGCAGCCGCGCCCTTGCGCGAAGCCTCGGCAACGTCTTCTGCCGCGCGCTCGGGCCGGATCTGCCGATGACGGCGCTGCGCGCCGAGGACATCGACGACGTGCTCGGACGCTACGCGTCGGCGCGGACGTACAACGGGATGGCGTCGCGACTGCGCGGCGCACTCCGCTGGGGCGGCGCGGAGGGACTCTGCGACGCCTCCCTCGCCTCGCGCATCGTGCGTCGCCAGGAGGTGTTCCGGGAGCCGGCGTTCTTCGCGCCGGAACGCGTCGAGCGCATCTTCCGCACGGCCGAGGCCCATCCCGGTGATCCGGCGGCCGCGGTCGGGGCCGTGCTTTCGCTCGGTTTTTTCGCAGGCGTCCGAACCGTCGAAATCCGGCGGGCGGCATGGGAGGACCTCGACCTCGACGGCGCGGTGCTCCGCATCCCTCGCCCCAAGGGCTGGACGAGCGGGATGCGCCCGCGCATCGTGGAGCTGGAGCCGAACGCCGCCGCGTGGCTGCGGTACTGGAAGGGCTGGACCGCGGGGCGCCGCCGCGGACGCGAGCCGCGCGGTTCGGTCGTGCCGAATCCGAGGCTGTTTGCGGAATGGAAGAAGACGTGGCTCGTCCCGACGGGGGATTCGTGGGGCCGGGACGACTTCTGCAACGTCATGCGCCACAGCTACGCGACGCACCACGTCGGCGCCTTCCGCGACGCCGCCGCGACAGCGCTCAACATGGGTCATGGACGCTCCACGGCGGTCCTGGAGGCTCATTACCGGGGGCTCGTTCCGCGGTCCGTGGCCGAAAAATACTGGAAAATTCTCCCGACGGACACAGGGCGATGAAGCGCGGTACGCGCCGCGGCGGGCCGTCGATCGTCCGGCTCGGGCGCCTGCTCTCGCGGTATGCCTCCTCGCCCGGGTTGCTCGACGCTCTCAACGCACTTTCCATCCTTTCCCGCGGCCCGGACGGCGCCGGAGGCGCGCCTTCCCTCACCGAACTGGTTCTCGAGCATCTGCGGCGGGAGAAAGGCCGGGGGCGCGCCGTGCCGCGACTTTCCGTGGGAGAACTGTTCGAGCGCCGCCTCGCCGCGTTCGGACGAGGGCAGGTCCGAAGCGCCGCGGCGGCGAAGCGCGCGGGGCGGTACTTCTGCCGCCGACTGGGCGCGGCCACGCCGGTCGCGGATCTTTCCGCCGACGCGATCCGCGAGGCTCTTGCGCGCTTCCGCGTCCCAGGCACGTACAATTCGTACCTCCGTCAGCTTAAATCGGCGCTGAATCTCGCGGTCGCGGAAAGGGAGCTGGAGTCGTCTCCTGCCTCCTCGGTGTTCCCGATGCGCGAAACATGGAAGGAGCCGGCGTTTTTCGACGCCGGGCGCGTCGAGCGGATTTTCCGCATTCTCGAAGAGCATCCCGGGGCGGCGGAGTCCGGCGTCGGGGCCTTTCTGACGCTCGGTTTCTTCGCGGGGGTCCGGAGCGCCGAGATCCTGCGCGCGAGGTGGGAGGACATCGACCTGGAGGGCGCCGTTGTCCGGATTCCTCATCCGAAGGGCCACGCACGAGGTCGACGGCCCCGGCTCGTCGAACTGGAGCCGAACGCGGCGGCGTGGCTCCGGCTCTGGCGCGACTGGACGGCGGCCCATCTCGGCTCCGCCGCCGGGCCGATCGTTCGCGACGAACACGACGTGCGCAACTGGAAGGCGCTCCGCCTCGCGCCCGAGAATCTTTCGTGGGGCAACGACGCCGCGCACAACGCCCCCCGCCACACGTATGCCACGATGCACGTCGCGGCGTTCCGCGATGCCGCCGCGACCGCCCTCAACCTTGGCCATGTCCGCGGTACCGCGATTCTGGAGCGCCATTACCGGGGCCTCGCCACCCGCGCCGAAGGAGAAGCGTACTGGAAGATACGGCCCTCTCCCCGTCCGCCCGCCCCGCCCGAGCCGCTCCCCGGACAGGGACGCCGCAGCGACCTTCGCCATCGACCCGCCTGATGGATCCAAAAGAACGCAGTTGGCCTCCGCGTGTTCTTTCGGTTGAAAAGATCGCGTCATTCCTTGCGGACAAGGCTTCCGCCAGAGGCGGCGCCGGTCGTTCGGTCGTCGACGCTCGCGGAGGCGTGGGTCTTCCGAAGGCGCCAGGAGCGCGGGGAGAGGCCGGTCGTCCTCTTGAAGGCCCTGCGCAGGGAGGAGGCGCTTTCGTAGCCGCACAGGCCGTGAATGGCCTCGATGGCGACGTTTCTCCGGAGCAGCAGCGCCTTGGCCTTCGCGATGCGGGCCAAGGCGATCTCTTCGCCCACGGAACGGCCGGCGATGGCGCGGAAGCGCGTTTCGGCCTGGCGGCGGCTTCCGCCGATTTCGCGGCAGACTTCGGCCGCCGTAAGCCCCTCGCACGCGCGACGGGCGATGGTTTCCAGCGCGTGGCGCACGGCGTCGTCGCGCCGACGGAAGATCCGCGTCGAACGGCGTCGGAAGACGGCCTTTGGTCCGAAGACGCGGGAAACCGGTGCGCGGATCCGCCCGGCCATTGCCTCGTCGAGCAGTTGCGCGGCGAGGTAGCCGGACTCTTCGAAGTCGGGCGCAACGCTCGTGAGGGGCGGCACGGCGTGTTCGCAGACGAATTCGTCGTTGTCAATGCCGACGACCGCGATGTCGTCCGGGACGCGAAGCCGCTCCATGCGGCAGGCCTGCAGGACGAGGTCGCCCGAAATGTCGTTGGCGGCCAGGATGCCGCAGGGACGCGGCAGTTCGCGGAGCCAGGGGCGGATGCGGGCGAAAAAGGAGGCGATGCAGTCCGACCCGCCCGGATCGAAAGAGGCGAACGTCCCGCCCGCGGCGGCGGCTTCGGCGGCGAGCACGTCCCGGCGGCGAGCCGACCATTCCCTGGGGATGATGTTGCCCACGAAGGCGAAGTGGCGCAGCCCCAGCGAGACCAGTTCGCGCGCCGCGAAGGCGGCGGTTTCGCCGGAGTCGTGCTCCACGCCGAGGATGGGCTTCCGGAAGAGCGCGCGGTTGGGATCGCAGAAGACCACCGGGACATCCCTGAATTCCCGGGCTCGGAACCCCGGGAGCTCCGCCACGCTCCGCTCGACGATGCATCCGTCCGGCTTCCAGAACCGCAACGTGCCCGCGACGGACATCGCGGTAAGTCCGTGCTCGACCATCTGCACGCGCCAGCCGGCCTTTCCGGCGTAGCGGTAGATGCCGGCGAGACGAGCCCGCCACAATCGCCACGGATACTGGAAGAAGAGGATGGTTTTCACGGTTCTTCTCAAATGGTGGGCGGAGCGGGATTCGAACCCACGACGGCTTGGGTGTAAACCAAGAGCTCTAACCACTGAGCCATCCGCCCGAAAAGGGGAAGCGCCCGTCGCGCCGGTGGCGCCGGCGCGGGGCGGGAAGGGACGTCTACACCGCCTTTTCGCGCCGGAGGTCGACGACCCGGCGGATCTTGCCCTCGGAGCGGGGCAGGGTGTGGGGCTCGACGAGCGTGATCGTCGCGGAAAGCCCGGTGACCGACTTCACGGCGGCGGCGACGTGGCGCTGGACGCCCGCGCGCGCCGCTTCGCCGGCGGCGAGGGCGTCCGGGGCGATTTCGACCTTGACTTCGAGCGTGTCGAGCGCGCCCGTGGGCGTGACGACGATCTGGTAGTGCGGCAGGACTT
>CAMNCG010000257.1 GCA_946534105.1 uncultured Verrucomicrobiota bacterium | reverse complement strand
GTCGTCGCCGTGCTTTCCGCCGGCCTGTTCGCGACGGCGGACGGCGACGCGATGACCGCGGCCCAGCGCGACGCGTTCGAACGGGCGGCAAGCGGCGCCGCGGCGCCGGAAACCCTTTCCGACGGCGACGGAGACGCCGCCTCCAGCATCGGGCTGCACCGCGGCGAAGGGGAGGCGGTCGCCGACCTCCCCCCGGCGGCGGCCCCGCTCTTCGGGCTCGGGGAGAAAACGACCGTGCGGCACGAAGCGTGGATGCCCTCCACGGGAGGGATCCCGTGAGGCGCGGACGCGCCGTCCGGCGCGCGGCGGGCGCGCTCGCGGCCCTCGCCGCGGCCGCGGCGGTCCCGTGCGCCGCGTCGGTCTTCTGGAACCGCGCGGGCGGACGCGCCCCGGACGCCGCGCCCCCCGCGGCGCCGCGAAACGCCGCCCTCCCCTCCCGCGCCGGCCGCGCGCCGGCCCCGTGGCCGTTTTCGGACATCCCCGCGCCGCCCCAGCTTTCTCCGTCGTTCGCGATCGGCGGAAACGGAACGGATTTCGCGATGGCGGCGGGCCGGTCCGGCGCTCCGGCCCGGACGGCCGCGGCGGCCCTGCGCGCCGCGCTCGCCGCCGGCGGATGGACCGCCGCGGAACCCACGGAAGACTTCGACGGCGCGTCGTTCTGGACGCGCGGAACGTTCGTGGCGCTCGCCAGCGCCACCCCGGCCGCCGACGGAGACGGCTGCGTATGGCTCGTCGCGCGACGCGTCGCGGTCCGCGGCGGCTCCCGGTAGCGACGACAACCCCGAAAGGACCCGACATGGAAATCACGAAACCCGCCTTCGCGGCGCTCGCCGCCGCCACCCTCCTCTTCGCGGCTCCGGCCACCGCCGACGACGCGGCGCAAAGCGGCGCCGAAGTCGGCAAGTGGACCCAGGACTACCAGGCCGCCCTCCGGCTCGCGGCCGAAAAGGACGTCCCCGTCTTCCTCAAGTTCACCGGCAGCGACTGGTGCGGCTGGTGCAAGCTCATGGAGAAGAACGTGTTCCGCGAACCGGCCTTCTCCGACTGGGCGGCGACGAACGCCGTCCTCGTGTCGATCGATTTCCCGCAGGCGGAAAACGTCCCGACGGTGCCCGAGGCGTTCAAGGCCCGCAACCGCCACCTCGCGCAGGTCTACGGCGTGCAGGGCTTCCCGACGTACTTCGTCCTCTCGCCCTCCGGCAAGACGCTCGGCACGCTCGGTGCCTCGCGCGACGCCACGGCGGAAGCGTTCGTCGCCGCGGTTTCGGAAATCGCCGCGAAGGGCCGGACGGCCCCGAAAGACTGAAAAAGCGGCCGTCCCCCGCGCGGGAAAGCGCGCGGGGGACGGCCGCCATGCGCGACGCGCCGCCGTGCGGCGCGTCGCGGAGGAACTCAGCGCAACACGATCACGAACGGTTTGGCGGCGCGCCAGTCGATCTCGACGAGCGCGCCGTTTTCCGCATCGGCGTCGTACGTCCAGGTCGTGGCGTCGAGGAACCGCGTGGCGATCACCTCGCCCGTCGCGCGGTCGATCGTGCGCAGGCGCACGGCGGTCGGCGCATCCTCGCTTTCGCCTTTCGCCACCGAGAACGTCCACGACCCTTCGACCGCGTACGCCCCGGGCGCGGGATCGGCGTCGAACCCGTTCGCCGTCACCACGACGTTCGTGAACGCCAGTTTGCCGAAGTAGCGGGCGCTGTCCACCTGCCGGTTGCGCACGAGCTCGGCTTCGGTGAGGACGCGGTCGTAGTGGCGGAAGTTCTTGACGGTGCCGCGAAGGCGCTGGCCACTTGAAGGTCCGCCGATGTAGAACGGCACAGCGCTTGGGCCGGCGTTGGCGACGGCGGTGTACTGCATCGCGCCGGAATCCTGGACCGTGCCGTAGATGTTCGTCGCTGCGGGCGTGACGAAGATTCGCGTTTCGTCCTTTGCCGCATTTACCCATGTCACCGGCACGTCGCTCGCATAGCGTTTGCCGGCGGCGTCGTAGAGGTTGTGCGGGCGCTTGCCTGCCTGGTGCCCGTGTCCGGCGTATTCAACGCCTTTCCATGAAGTTCGCACGGAGAGAGCGCCGACCCGCTGCCAGGCGTCGTTGTCCGCGGCGATGTTGCCAGAGGGGAAGAACCAGTACCCGATGCCGTCGCTCGCCGGCTGGGATGTCGGGTCGGCGTCGAGAAGCGACTGGAAGGTATCGCGGAACGGGAATGTGAAGACAGGCGCCGTAAAATAGGTCGAGCCGTTGAAGGCATGGCCGTCGGAATTCCAGCTGATCGTGCCGGCGCCATACTTGAGGTCGTGGTCGCCGGGACGGGCAAGGTTCCTCCAGACGCGGGTGAGACCGTCATGCTGGGAATCCTTGCCGACGTTGCAGATGCCGTCGTAGTGGAGGTCGAGACCGTTGGCCACGCAATCCTCGACGGTATAGTCGGATGCGGTGCGGATTCCGCGCACAGGCTTCCAACGCCAAGTGAGGCGCACCTTTTCGGGAGACTCGCCTTCCGTGTAGGTGTAGGTGTTCCCCGTGCATGCGGTGGCCGTCGCGGAGTTCCAGCCGTAGGTCGCATCCCAAGTCTCGATGGTGTAGCCGTCCAGCGCGTATTCGACGCCGCGCACCGTCGCCGACGTTTCCGGGCAAGTGAACGTGTATGCGCCCCGGACGCCATACGCGCCAGCATCCTCCGCGCCTTGGAGGAAGGAGAAGGTCGTCGCCACCTCGACGTTCGTGACGGACGGGCCGCCGAAGAAGCGCGCTTCATCGACGATGCGGTTCTGGGAAAGTTGTGCCTCGGTCAGCGGGCGGTCGTAGAGGCGGAAGCTTTTGATCTTGCCGTTGAACGCCTGCGCGCCATTTCCGGACTGTCCGCCAACCATGCCGCCAAATGCAAAACCGGAACTTGACGTCGCCTTGGCGACGACGCCCGTCTGCCAGCCATTGGCCGCCCACATGGCCGGCCTGTAGAGCTTGTCCTTGGATTCGATGGTCGTGCCAGTGAAGAACGTCGCGCCTCCCACTTCACCGTTTTCCGTCTCGATGACATCGAGAATGGCCGTGCCGTAGTCCAGACAGAAGAGGTTGCTGTCGCGCGGACGCTGCGAACCGATGTCGCCGAGCATCACGTCGGCCGCAAGGTAGAAGCTGTGCGTGTTGTAGGCGTCGTCCTCTTTTCGCCTTATGGCGACGGTGCTCAAATTCCATGGGTTGAAGCAGACGGGATAAGTGACCGTCCCTCCGTTCTTCTGGTCGAT
This sequence comes from uncultured Verrucomicrobiota bacterium, assembly GCA_946534105.1. GTDB lineage: Bacteria > Verrucomicrobiota > Kiritimatiellia > RFP12 > UBA3636 > UBA3636. The sequence goes on along the minus strand of CAMNCG010000257.1, from coordinate 1,722 downwards.
CGTGTTGGCATCGACCAGGATCTGCATCGTGTATGTGGCAGGGACGGTTATTGTCCCAGCATGGAAGAAGAAGTCACAGACCGGATGGGCGCCGCTGAAATGGAACCCGTCGGCCGTCCAGTAACTGTTCGTGTCGGCGGCGGCGAAACCGTATGCCCGTCCGCTTCCGGTGTAGTGGTGGGCGAGAAGGTCGTAGCCGCCGCCCGGGGCGATGTTCTTCCAGACCGTCGCCGCGTCATCGTGCGGGGCGTCGGCGCCAACGTTGCGTATGCCGTCGAAGTGGAGGACGAGTCCGTCCTGGATGTAGTCGTCCACGCCGTAGGCGGCATCGTTCCAGCGGGTGAGCAGTCCGGTGGTGGCATGCCATTTCCACGTGAGGCGGACCTTGCCTGAATCCGTGGCGGAGTAGGAGGCCCCCTGGTAGTCAACCGGTTCGCCCCAAGTCCCCGTGGCGGAGTCCCAGGTTTCCACGGCGTAGCCGTCAAGCGCGTATTCGAGGCCGTCGTCGATCCGGGTCGCCGGCGCCGTGAAGGCGTGGCCGGAGGCATCGACTGCGTAGCAGCCAACCGGCTCGTTTCCTCCGGCGGATGCCACCACAACGTTCGTCACGGGGATTTCCATCAGCGGGGCCGCGCCAAAGAATCGCGTTTCGTCAACAGCCCGGTTCCAGACGAGTTCTTCCTCCGAAAGGACTTTGTTCGCATAGAGGCGGAACGACTTGATTGCCCCATTAAGCGGATTTGACGCATTCGTCGGCTGGCCACCAATCGACCAATTTTCTAGAGTGCAGTCAGGGAATACGGTGTTGTTGCGCGTCGAATAACGACCGGGCGTGGTTGTTGGCTCCTGCGTTCCTGCAAAAGCCGCAGTATAGGATTCGTTGGCGATGGCAGTCAAATATGTGAACTGCGTTGCAGTCCACTTCGGACGGTCAGTTGTACCAAGAGTGATAGTGGTGCCTTTATCAGTATGCGTATCCGTATCAGCCTTGTGTGTGTTGTACCATATCTGCTTCGTTTTGCTATCGCGAACGGAGACCGACCACGTTGACCACAAGAGGTTCCCGTTTCCGGACGGGAACCAGACATATCCGAAAGTTGTTCCCTGCGCTTCGCTTGTCACATCCATCAGCACCTGCGTTGTCTGCTTTCCTGGAACGACGAGGCCGCTGGACATTTCCCGAAACACAGTGCCGTTATCGAAAAGATAGCCGTCATCCTGCCAGTTGAGCGTTCCACCCAATGAAGCTTTTGTGACATAAAAGGACAGATCGTGGGTTCCAGGATTGGCGAGGTTCACCCACGTGGTCGTGGTGTCCGAGTGCTCCTGATCGAGGCCGGCGTTGCGGATGCCGTCGTAGTTGAGGACGAGGCCGTCCTGGACGTACGAATCGGCGTCGTATGCCTTGAAGGCCGGATTGGACCAGTACTTGACGCCGGCCGAGGCCGATGCGGCGCAAAGCGCGAAGACGGCGAGCGTGAATCGGGGACGGGCCCCTCCCCGCATGCAGACGGTGTTTTTCATGTCGATTTCTCCTCTCGTTGACGAACTTCGGGCGGCGGGGCGGGACGCACCGCGCCGCATTGCACCGACCATCGTACACGAAAACGCCGCCAAAATGTATACAATTTGGAAAAATATTTCCGAATCCACTACCATCCCATAGTCTGCAAAAACCCGCCCCCCTCAACGCAAAAAGTCCAGTAAACTTGCGGGGTTGAG
>CAMNCG010000256.1 GCA_946534105.1 uncultured Verrucomicrobiota bacterium | reverse complement strand
CCCGCCGGTCCCGCCCGTCCCTGACTTTTCAACTTTTCAACCTTTCAACTTTTCAACTGGCAATGCTTGGCGTTAGCCACGTGAGGAACTCGGGGAATACTACGAGCCGAACATGCGCGTCCACAATGCGACGTTCCTGCAATGTGAAGGCGGGAGGTATGGCGAGCGCCGGTTCTGAGCACGGGGGAAGGGGAACGGAATCGGAGAGGCGCGCGTTCGGGTCGCGTTGACAACGGGGCGGGGAAGGGGATAGGATTCCGGGCATGAAATTCAAGGTCTGCACCTGTTGGGACGATGGCGTTTTGGAAGACGAGCGTCTCGTCGGCATTTTTCGGAAACACGGCGCGAAGGCGACGTTCAACCTGAACCCCGGGCTCATGGGCGAAACCCGCGGCACCCCTTCGTGGATTTCCCCCGGGGACGAGGGCTGGTCGTGCCGCGGATACCGCACGGCCAAGCTTTCCCTCAAGGACATTCCGGAGGTCTACGCCGGTTTCGAACTCGCCTCGCACTGCTGGCGGCACGAAAACGCCGATTCCATGCCCGCTTCGGAGTGGATCCGCACGGCGCTGGACGCGCGGCATTTCCTCGAAGACGTCGCTCAGAAGCCCTGCACGGGCTTCGCCTGGCCCTGCGGCGTCACGACCCCGGAAACCGTTGCCGCCCTGCGCGAGGCCGGATTCACCTACGGCCGCACGACGAAGTACGCCGCCGACTTCCTCGCTGAAAATCCAGAACCGATGGCGCTCAAGTCGAGCTGCCACTTTCTCGACACACGTTCGTTCTGGAGCCGGTACGCCGCCGCGAAGAAGAACGGCGGCGTGTTCTACTTCTGGGGCCACGCCTACGAAACGATGCAGCACGAGCGGCTGTGGAAACTCGTCGAAGACGCCGTGGCGTACATTTCCGCCGATCCGGAAGCCGAGTGGGTCACGGTCGCCGAGGCGGCAAAGCTCCTCCCGGCCGCGCAACGGGGGAACCGTCGCAGGACGGGCATCGTTACGTGAATCGTCTCAGCGCCACGACGCAGGCGTGCGCGCAGGGCAGGCGGACGGGAAGCTCCCGTTCGCCTGACGCCGGCGACGTGGCGTCGATGCGGCGCCAGTCGCCGTGCGGGCCGAGGAGTTCGACGGTTTCCGGCGCGAACGGCGCCCGCAGCCGGATCGGCCCGAGCTCGTCGAATCCGGTGTTAAAAATGGCGAGGAGCGTCGTGCCGTCGGGGCGGCGCCGCTCCAGCACCGTGGCGTCCTGGTCGTTGAGAACCGCCCAGTCGTCCCAGCCAAGTTTCGACAGCGCCTTGAGGAACCACGCCTTGCGCATGTCCGTGAGGGCGGGCTGGAACATCCCGTGCCCCTTCGCGAAGAAGGCCGTCGTCACGACGCGCCCGCCCAGCGCGTTCGTCGTCCGCACCATTCCCGGCGCCACGACCTCCACTTCCGGCGATCCGGCGAAGGGGCTGCGGCAGAGTTCCGTGACGATCTCCGCATCCGGCGCGAGGGGTTCGAGGAGCGGCGCGCCGCCCTGCCAGAACTCGTAGGTGGCGCCGCCGTCCGCATCGCGCTCGAAGGTGTAGCCGAGCGGGCATTCCGTCGCCCTGACGCCCGTGAGATGCGAAAGGCCCCGCTTCGTGAGGGCCACCGCCGCCGCGCCGTCAACGAGGACGCGGTGGCGGAAGAGTTCTGAGAGTTCGTCGTCGCCAAGGCGTTCGACGGCCTCCGCGCCGCCGAGGGCGTGGAGGGCGTCCTTTGCGAAGTCTCCGCCGCAGCGGAACGGGATGCCGAACCCGCCGGCCATTCCAACGCCCCAGTTGCCGTCGCCGACGAAGGGTTCGGAAGGCAGGGCGGGGTGCCACGGGCCGCGCCCCCCGACGACGGGCACGACGATGCCGGAAAGTTCGCTCCCGTTCGCGGCCTTGACGATGGCGGAGCACTGCCCGCGCATTTCGGCGAGGGCGTCGGTGTAGGCGCGCGACACCGGGAAGGTTCCCTTGTGGGCGTTGCAGAACCACAGCTTCGAGCCGCGCAGCCCGCAGAAGGCCGCGCCCTGGAGCTTCATGGCAAGCAGCGACGCCGGTACGCTCCACCGGTTGTGCGGAAAGGTATCGGACTCGTCGAGCAGATAGGGTATGCCCGCGTGGAAGTCGCGCATGGCCATCGTGTGCGCGAGGCATCCGGCGAAATTCACGAGCGAGCGCTGGTTGTAGAGCGCGTTGTCGATCCGCAGGACGGGCGTCTGCCCCCTCGCCGCCACGCGCCGCGCGATGTCGCCGGCGAAACGGCGCTCGCCGCCCGGTGTGCACGCGCCGGCGGGGATGGCGGGGTCCACCTCGTCGATGGCGGAGCGGACGACCCCGACGAGGTCGTCCACGAACTGGCGCTGGAGCTTTTGGAACGCGGCGCAAACGGCGTCGCCGGGCTGGCATCCCGCCACCGCCGCGCGAAGCGACTCCGGCGTGTGGGCGGTCCCGTTTTCGGCATTGAACCGGGCCACGTGGCGCTCGCAGAAGCATTCCTGGCCGAAGAAGCCGTTCGCGTGGACGTCGTCGTCGAGCAGGACGAAGCAGGGATGCTCCGCCGCGACCATCCGCGCCACGTCGCGCAGATACGCGCGGCATCCGGGATCGAGCGGGCAGAAGCGCTTTTCCTTTCCTTCGAGCGTGACGGAGCGCGTCCACGGCTCCCGGTTCCCGCCCCCGGCCGGCCAGTGGCCGAGGAGCGACTGCATCAGCACCCCGAGCCGGATGCCGGAGCCTTCCAGCGCGCGGCGGAGTTTCCGGTAGCTTTCGACGAGGAACGCGGCCTTCGCGATGGCGGGGCGTCCCTCCGGATGGAAGGAGAGGCAGTAGAGGACGACATTCTCGCCGGTGCGGTCGCGGTATTCGACCATCTCGCGGGCGAGCCGCTCCTCGCTCCCCGGCGAGAACGGCGCAATGTCGAGGATCGTGAACTTGTCCCGTGCGAACATGGTATCCATAGCGCCTGATTGCCGATTCGAGCCTTTAGCCGAAATGCGTCACCGGCCGGACCAGAGACCCGTCATGTAGTCGCGGACAAGCGGGTTCACCATGCCGAAGCCGTAGTTCCAGAGGTGCCAGTCCGCGCCGATCGTTTCGAAAATTTCCACCGCGTCGCGCGTCCAGCAGAGGCCGGAGCGTGGCGACTTCGTCGTGGCGTATCCAATCACGCCGAATTCGCCGACGTGCATCGGCATCCCGTAGGCGGCGCAGTGCTCGAACGCCGGGAGAAGCACCGCCTCCAGCGTCCAGCGGTCGAACCACGTCACGGACGTTCCGCCGAAATGCACCGCCGCCTTCCAGTCCATCGCCGGACACCATCCGGGGTAGAAGACGCACGTGTCGCCGCCGGCGTTCTTCGTCTGGGTCTTCTGGTGCGTGAAGGAGTGCGGGGTGTAGAAGTGGAAGGTGACTGTCTGCGGCGGCGGCACGTCAAGCGGTTCGAGGTTGAAGAGTCCGTTGGGGTTGCCGCCGTAGACGCCCGGATACAGGACGGCGCATCCGGGATGGTTCGTGCGGACGACGCGCGCGGCGCGTTCGCACAACTGCTTCCATCGCCCCTCGGATCCGGCGACGAGGCCCGGCTCGTTGCAGAGGTCGTATCCCTCCACGATGGCGGCGTGGCGCGCGCCGATTCGGGAAAGGCGGTCCCAGAGCGCGAGGAACCTCTCCTCGTCTTCGCCGCCCTTCGCGCCGGTGGCCCACGAAACCTTGTACTCGGAGCCGTGGGCGTCGAGGAGGAACGTCACGCCGCGCCCCTCCCAGGAGGAGAGCATCGTTTCCAGGTCCGCGCACGCTTCGTTGAAGGGCTTGTCCCCGCCCATGCACACGCGGATCGAGCGCGCACCCGCCGCGACGACGCCTTCGAGAACTTCCGTCGGCGCGGAGAGCCAGACGTTCACGCCGCGCCGGGGCGGACGGTGCGAGGCGAACCGGGCCGGAATCACCGCCTCGGACGTGTCGCCTTCGCGGTAGCGGTAGAGGCCCCACTTCGTCGGATACTTGAACTTCCGCGATCCCGGCGCCGGCAGGTCGGCGTAGTCCGCAAGCGGCGGAATGGGCGCAATGGGCCGCGGGTCGTCGATCCAGGCGTTTTCGCGGACGCGGTGTGAATAGCGCCAGACAACCCGGCCGTCCCGGACCGTCTCCTCGCACGACACGGGAAGGGCGGCGGCGACGCGCGCGAAGAACTCGCAGACCGCGGCCTGTTCCTGCGGATGGAGGTTGCCGCGGAGCCGAAGCACCGACACATAGCTCTTCCTTTCGAGCTTGAGCGTGAAGACGCCCTTCTCGAACTTCGCGGAAACCGGCCGCGCGCCCGGCAGCAGCGCGATCATGTCGCCGGAAAGACCGACGCGCCCCTCGCATTCGAGCCGTAGCCACGGCCGCCCGACGTCGGCCGGGTCGATCAGCCGCTCGCCCTTCGTCGGCGCCGCGCGCGGCGGCTCGCGCAGGGCGGCGTGGTCCTCCAGCACCGACTCGATCACCTCCATCTTCGGGACGGCGCGGTCGGTGAGTTCAAGGACGCGCTGGAGTCCGTCGGGGCTCGACCAGACGAGCGTGTCGGGCGCCTTGGAGAAGCCGCCGAGCGTGAGCGTGTCGGTGCCATCGATGTCGACGAGCGGCGTGAGAAGCGAGAACTCGACGGCCGAGCCGTCCGGCATGAACCACTGCGTCTCCGTCCACGACCGCTCGGTCTTCACGTCCGCCATCGGCGCGGAGAAGCGCGTCTCGAAGAAGCGCGTCGTGCTTGGCGAGGCGTTCGCAATCGACACGCGCGGATCCTGCGCCACGTTGAAGCGGAAGCCGTCCTCCCACTGGAGGTTCCAGGGGTCCGGCTCGTAGACGCCCGTTCCGTCCGGGTGGCGCATGTAGCCCCACTGCGTGAAGCTCTTGACCCAGGTGAACGGGTGGACGCGCGGAGACTCCGCGCGTCCGGCGACCGCCTCCAGCGCCTCGCAGGCGGCGTTGGCGCC
>CAMNCG010000255.1 GCA_946534105.1 uncultured Verrucomicrobiota bacterium | reverse complement strand
TCGCCGAGGAGGAGGGTGCTCTCTTCGCCGTCTCCAAGCACTGGGAGAAGGGCGGCGAGGGCGCGCGCGAGCTCGCCGAGGCGGTCGTCGCCGCCACGGAGAAGCCGTCGGAGTTCAAGTTCCTCTACTCGCTCGACGAGCCGCTCGAGTCCCGCATCGAGAAGGTCGCGAAGGAAGTGTACGGCGCGGACGGCGTCGACTACGAGCCCGCGGCGCTGGAGAAGCTTCGCGTGATCGAGGCGAATCCGACGATGTCGAACCTCCCCGTCTGCATGGCGAAGACCCAGTACTCGCTCTCGCACGACCCGACGAAGGTCGGCCGCCCGCGCGGCTGGCGCCTGCCGGTGCGCGATGTGCTGACCTACTGCGGTGCGGGCTTCATCGTCCCCGTCGCGGGCGGCATCAAGCTCATGCCCGGCACCGGCTCCGACCCGGCCTTCCGCCGCATCGACGTCGACACCGCCACCGGCAAGGTGAAGGGCCTCTACTGACCTTTCCCCTTGGCTGCGGAAGGCACAGCGGCTCGCGGGAGCGCGAAGCGGAACGGGCGGCGCGGCGGCTCCGCGCTCGTCATGGCGCTGCTCGTGATCGTGGTGCTTTCGACGCTGGTGATGTCGCTGGCATTCGAGGCGCGGCTGGAAATGCAGTTCGCCCGCTATCTCCGCGACCGGGCCGCCGCGACGCGGCTCGCGGAATCCGGCGTCGAAGTCGCGAAGATGCTCATGGAACGGGCCGCCGGCCGCGGCCCGGCGATGGATGTCGAAGAGGACGAGGACCGTTGGCACGACGCCGCGGAACGCCTCAAGAAGGGACAGTCGCTCGTCGGTCTCGTCGAACCCGTCGGCGACGGATTCGTCGTGCTCGACATCGAGCCGGAGCCCGGACGCCTCAACGTGAACCTGCTTTCGCGCGACGACTGGGAGACGATCCTCGGAAACGCCGGCGTGCCGGAGGAATACTTCGACTGGATCGTCGACCCGGTGCTCGACTGGATGGACGAGGACGAGCTTTCGAATCCGAAGGGCGCCGAGACCGAGGACTACTACTCGCTTCTCGACCCGCCCTACGAGGCGAAGAACGGACCGTTCGACACCGTGCGCGAACTTCTCCTGGTGAAGGGATTTTCCGAAACGCTCCTCACCGGTGGCGTCTTCGACCCGTCCGAACTCGGTGGCGACGATTCGGTCCGCGGAGCCTCGGGTCCGTCGTTCAACCGGTTTTCCGACACCAACGGCATCGTCATCGCCGGCATCGAAAGCATGCTCACGACCTACGGCGACGGCAAGGTGAACATCCAGAGCGCCCCGTACGACGTGCTGCGCACCCTCCCCGACGTGGACGACATCCTCGCCCGAGCCATCATGGAGGAGCGCGAGGCGCTCGACGACGAGGGCGAGCCGGACCCGTTCGCAAGCGTGGACGATCTCTTCGCCCGCGTCGACGGCCTCTCCTCCGCGGTCGCCGACCGCATCACCGTGAATTCGTCCTACTACCGCATCACGGCGACCGGCCGCAAGGGCGGCGTCGAGCGCCGCATCTGGTGCATCGCCCACGCCGGCGACGGCATGAAAATCCTGCGCTGGTGCGAAGAGCCGTGACGCGCGAACGCCAGCTCGTGCGCGTGACGCTCGACGGGGCGCTCGTGAACGCCATCCTCGCCGCCGGCAAGCTCGCCGCCGGCGTTTTCGGTCGTTCTTCCGCGCTCGTCGCCGACGCGGCGCATTCTCTTTCGGACCTCGCGACGGACGCCGCCGTCATCCTGTTCGTCCGCGTTTCCTCCCGGCCGCCGGACGAGGATCACGATTTCGGGCACGGCAAATTCGAGACGTTCGCGACGTTTCTCGTGTCGCTTGCGCTCTTCGCGGTCGCCGCAGGCCTTCTTCGGGACGGCGCCCTGCGCATCCTGCGCGCGTTCCGCGAACCCGGCGCCCTGCCCTCCCCCGCCCCCGTCGCCGCCGCCGCCGCCGCCGCGTCGGTGGTCGTGAAGGAGATGCTCTACCGCGCGACGCGTCGCGTCGGCGAGCGTCTGCACGCGCCGTCCGTCGTCGCCAACGCCTGGCACCATCGCTCGGACGCGCTTTCCTCCGTGGGAGCGCTTCTCGGCACCGGCGGCGCGATCCTGCTCGGCCCCCGAGCGGCGGTGCTGGACCCGCTCGCCGGGATCGCGGTCGCCGTCCTTGTGGGCGTCTCGGCCTGGCGTCTTGCGGGTCCGGCCGTCGGCGAACTTCTCGAAAAGTCGCTTCCGAAGGAGGTGGAAGACGAGCTCACGCGCCTCGCCCTCGCCGATCCTGCGATCCGCAGCACGCACGCGCTTCGCACCCGCCGCATCGGAGCCGGAATCGCGGTGGAAATCCACGTCCGGGTCGATCCGGCGACGACGGTGCGAGATTCGCACAAAACCGCCCACGGGGTCGTGGACCGCATCCGGTCGAAATTCGGAACATGGGCGCACGTCATCGTCCACGTCGAGCCGGACGGTGGCCGTCCGACGAGCCCGCCCTGAGTTCGCCACCGTCCGGTGGACCGGGCGAAGCCCCCTACCGCGCAAGTTCCCAGAAAAGGGTCGCGGTGCCGGGCGCGGCGGCGGTGTCGAGTTCAAGTGAAACCTGGCCGCCGTCGGTTCCGACGGGAATGTCGACAAGGCGCCGCCCGCCCTGCGTGAGGGCCCATGCGCGCCAGTCTCCGGGACCGAGCGCAAGTTCGATTGGCACTACGCCGCGCCGCACCAGGTGCGGAAGGCCGCCCCACTTGCGCACGAGCGTCGCCTTTCCGCCGGAAAGGCTCGACGCGCCTTCTTCGCGCTCTTCCGTCTCCATTCCGGTGTTGCGCAGGTCGGTGAGCATCCCCACAAGAACTCGCCTGGTCTCGGCAAGGGGCGCGCCGTCGAGCGACGTGGCCCACACGGTGACACTTGCAGCGCCGCCTTGCGCGCCGGCGGTGCAAGCCGTCGGCACCTCAACCTTCAGCGCCCCCGCTTCATGCGCGCCACCTTCCGCGAACACGGCGCATGTGCGCGGGGTGGCGACCTTGAACCAGCCGGCTTCGCGGTCCAGCGCGATGTCGGCGCGCGGGGGAATGTCGTCCGCAACCGGCGCGTCGCGCTTGTAGTAGTCTGGATAGGGATCGACCCATCGCGCCCAAGCCGGCGGCTCTTCGCCAACGACCGTGCCGAGCCGCGCCCGCCATGTCAGTTCCGGCCACGGGGTGTTGAGCTGGTGCGATTCGCCGTCGAACACGCCGGTGATCTTCGACGGCGGCATCCACACGGCGTAGGCGTCGCGGCACGGCGCAAGGTCTCCGCGCACGAAAAGCATCTGCGCAAGCCGGTCCGACGCCTGCCGCAGCGGGTCGCAGTTGATGGCGAACAGTCCGCAGTAACCGGTTCCCGGCTCCTCGACGCCCTTTTTCGACGACGCCCAGTCGAAGCGCCATGCGCCGTCCCAGTCCTGCGCGGCGGCCTCCGCGCCGAAGAGCAGCCCGCCCGCGCCGCGGTGCGGATTCGGCGCCACGTAGTTGAACTCCGTCACCACGTGCGGCTTGCCGAAAACACGCTTCAAGGTGCCGCCCATCGCGCCGTAGCCCATGGAATGCAGACGCTGGCGAACCGGGTTTTCGATGCCGACCAGGCACGGAAGCCCCCATTGGCGCTCCGGGAACGTCGGATGGTCGCAGTACGAATGGTTCTCCACGTAGTCGATGCATGGCCCGGCGAGCGGAATCTGGTACTCCGGCGGATTCATCCAGGCGCTCATGTTGGAGATCGGCGCCTTGAGGCCAACCTGTTCACGCAGGAAGCGCACGGCCCGCGCCTCGAAGTCGGTTTCGACGTCGGCGAGAAAGCGCGAGAAGGCCGCCACGTGGCGCGTCCGCGACCAGTGGTTGCCATCGGGGATGGTGGCCGGGATGCCGTCGAATGCCTCCGGCTCGGACGCCTTCTTCTCCTCCAGCCACGCCTCCCACTTCTCCTGCCACTCGGGCAGCGAGACAAACGGTTCCGGGCCGGCGCCGTTGTCGAGGTTGCCCTCGTTGATCAGCGCCAACGCCATGAGCGTGGGATCGTCGGCGAAGCGGACGCCGGTGAACTCGTTGGTGTGGTTCAGCCAAGCGGCGGCGAAGGCGCAAAAATTGGAGAACGCGCCCTCGTGGATCGGCGTGAGATGCTTGAACTGCCCCTTGCTCATGACGCCGTCGCGGTCGATGCCGCAGGAGCGCCACGAGACCGGGCGCGAGACGTAGAGGTCGGTGATGACATGGATGCCGCGACGGCCAAGCGCGGCGACGAGCGCGTCCATGCGGCGCAACGCGGCGGGGTCCATCTCGGTGGACGCCGGATTGCCACCTACAAGGCCGCTGTCGTGGTGATGAAGGCGCACGGAGTTGTAGCCGAGGGCGGCGAAACGCGCGGCGATTTCCTCGGCCTTGTCGATGTCGGGAAAGTTCGCTCCGCCGCAGAGGTTAACGCCCCAGAAGCGCAGCGGCTCGCCGGGGCGGTTTTCGTATTCGAAGTGTCCGCCGCGCACCACGACGCGACCATGCGCACCGCATGGAGCGCGGTCGGCGAGCATCCCGGAAAAGTCCAGCGCGGAACCGGGCGCGACATCCGGCTCGACGGACAGAGGAAGCCAGTCGGCGGCAAATTCATCGGGCGTGGAGGCGCAAAGGCGCATGGAAAGCCCAATGAAAAAAGCAAATGCAAAAGACTGTTGTTTCATGGATGGAAGTTCAACGATTTGATTCCGAGCTTCGGAATCTCTGCAACTCTGCGTGGAAAAGAACTACGGTAATCGATACAGGTGATTACCAGTAAGCCCCAGCGCCTCCACAATGGCCGGAGCGCGGTTCGGCACGTCCATCAGCTCGGCGGGGTGGTGAGCGTCGCTTCCGAGGTAGAAGCGGCACCCCTCGTCCTTCGCCATGCGGAACAGGCGGAGATGCGACTCCGGATGCTCCGAGAAGTCCGGATTGCCGAACGACGAGCAGTTAATCTCGATGCCGGCGCCCTTTTCCGCGAAGAAGCGCATCGC
>CAMNCG010000254.1 GCA_946534105.1 uncultured Verrucomicrobiota bacterium | reverse complement strand
GCTTTCGCCGAGCTTTGCGCCGCCGCCGGTCGCCCCTGCGAGGTGTTCCCCGGAAAGGAGGGCGAATCGCGCACGGAATACGAGGAGCGCCTCGCCTCCGAACTGCCCGCCTGGCTTTCCGCCCTTCCGCGCCACACCGCGGTGTTCGCAGCAAACGACGCCGTCGCCCGCGCCGTCGCCGATGCGGCCCGCGCCGCCGGCATCGGCATCCCGCGGCAGCTGACGCTGCTCGGCGTCGACGACTGCGCCCCGTCCGGCCGTTCGTCGCCCGAAATCTCCAGCGTCCGCTTCGACCACGAGCGAATCGGCTACCTCGCCGCGAAAATGATCGGGGATGATGTAGCCGCAAAGAACGCAAAGTGGATCAAAGTCGTTGAGGACGCTGCGTCCCTTGCGGCGGAAAAGGAAAGTATCGCCACCCGCCCGCCTTTCACATACGGCCCGCTTTTCACCGTGCGCCGCAATTCGACGCGCGGTCGCGGGCGCCACGAGCCGGCCATCGCCGAGGCCCTCGAAATCATCCGCCGCGAAGCGTGCAAGGGCCTCACGGCCGAGGCGCTCGCGGCGCGTTTCCCGTTTTCGCGCCGACTCTTCGACCTCCGCTTCCGCGAAGCCATCGGACACTCGGCCTACGACGAAATCCTGTCCGTCCGAATGGAAATGGCATACGCGCTGCTGGCGCGCCCGGAGGTGCCCGTCGGCGTCATCGCCGACATGTGCGGCTTCGCGTCCCCGATCGCCCTCCACCGCTACTTCAGCCGCCGCAACGGCTGCTCGATGACGGAGTGGCGCCGCCGCAACGGCGGCGCTCTTCCCCGGTCGCAGCAACGTTGAAAAAACTTTGCTGAAATGTTCAATTGGGAATCTCGCGCCGACCTATAATCGCCGGCGTCGCATGTGCTTTCCGCAAAACATGCGCCCCGAAAACCTCACCGTAGAAAACAGGAGCAAGTCATGGAGAATCGAAAAGGCGAATACAGGAATCCGTGCCGTTCGCGGCATGCCGTGACAACGGCGATCGCGGCGTCGGCCGCGCTGCTTTTCGCCGCCGCGCCCGCAGGCGCAGAAGACGCATTCGTCCGGACGGACGGCTCGAACTACATCATCACGGACTACTACCCGAGCTGCGTCGCCGGCGCCATGACGGTCATCGACGTCGATTTCCAGCTTGACTCGACGAGCAACGTCTCGCAGCCTCGCATTTTCGCCGTGCGCACCACGAGCGCGACGGCCCTTTCCATGGCGCTTTACGTGAACGGCGGCAAAAACTTCGCCTTTTCCTGCAAGGACGGCGACATCTCCGGCGCCACCGTGCTCGCCGCGGCGGACACCGCGCGCCATCGCTTCACCTACAACGCCAGGACCGGGGCGGCCGTGCTCTACAATGCCAACGGAACCGTCCTCAAGAGCGCCACCGTCAACCAGACGCGCTCGACGAAGGCCGACGAGCCGCTCCGCCTCTTCTGCCAGGCGTCATGGATGTCCGGCACGAAGGCCCGGGGCAGGCTCTACGGACTCAAAATAGGCGAGTCCGACGCGAGCGGAAACATCGAGGAAAAGCATGACTTTTCGCCGGTTCTCCGCGACGGAGTCCCCGGCATTCTGGACTCGCTCAGCGGAAAGTTCTTTTCGGCTTCCGGCCCGACCGCACTCACAGCGCAAGGCGACATCGAAAGCGTCGCAAGCGGCGCCGCCTACCTGGAGTCCGACGGCGCCGCCTACATCAACACGGGCTACTTCCCGACCCGGAAGACGCGCATCGAGGCGGATTTCTCGATGGTGGAGACCAACAACGTGACACAGCCGCGCATCTGCGGGTCCAACGGGCTGCGCTACACGCTTTACATAAACGGGAAGGGATTTTTCGCCTACAACGCGTGGGACTCCGCAAAGGCACTCAACAGCAATGTCGCCGGCTACCAGTGGAGCACCGGCGTCGGGCGCGACATCGGCGTGCGACATGTGTTCAGCGTCGACAAGGCGAGCAACCAGGCCGCCTTCTACACCGGAAGCGCCACGAACTACTCCGCCACGATGGCGACGACTCTGGAGACGGAAAGGGCCACCGGCGCGCTTTACGTGTTCAACGGCTCGGACTGGTCCACCGAATTGTCGAAGATCAGGCTCTACCGGCTGAACATCTACGAGGACGGTGCGCTAGAGCGCTCCTACGTCCCCTACGTGAAGAACGGGACCCTTGGTCTCTACGACACCACGGGCGGGAACTTCCACCCCTACGAATCCGGCACATACGGCGGCGCGATCGGACACGACAACTGCGACGCCTATCTCAAAAGCGACGGGACGCAAGCTATCGTCACGGACTACTACCCGAACCCGGACACGCGCATCGAGGTCGATTTCCAGCTTGACGACACGGCCAACGTCGACCAGCCGCGCATTTTCGCCACGCACACGAAAGACGAAAACTACCTTTCGTGCGCGCTCTACGTGAACAACAGCAAGAACTGGGCCTACTCGATGAAGGACGGAGACATCTCCGGCGTGGTCGTCGGCGCGGCGGACACGCGGCGCCACACGTTCGTCCTCGACGGCCCGGCGGGGACGGCGAAGTTCGACGACACGGATCTGACATTCCCGGACTCCCAGACTTCTCGGACGAAGACCTCCGCCACGCCACTCTGGATCTTCGCGCAGTCGGACTGGATTCTCGGCACTCCGGCCAAGGCGAAGCTCTACTCGCTGAGAATCTACGAAAAGCGCGATGGGAAATACGAACTCGAGCGCGAATATCTGCCATGGATGAGCGAGGGCGTCGGCGGACTGTTCGAAACACGGACCGGGACGGTCCTCACCAACACCCTCTCCGGGGCCAGCGCCTTCGCGATCGGCGGCATGGGCACGGGCGGCACCGGTTCCGGAGCCCTCCTCGTGAAGCCGCAGGACACCCGCGTCTCGGGGACACGCCCGACGCTTCTCTCGGCATACGCGCCAGGCGCCGTCGCCTACCGCTGGACGCGTGGCGGCGAGGCGCTCTCCGGCGAAACTGGCGCGACTCTCACCGTCGAGCGCATCGAAGGCGCGCAGGAGATCGTCTATGGCGTGACGCCGCTCTTCGACGTGTTCGGCGAAACGATCGAAGGCGAAACCGCCACCTGCGTCGTGGATCACGGCCTTCTGCCATTCGTGATCGTCGTGCGGTAGGCGGGAACGCCTTCCAGGGAGGCAACGAAGACGCCGAGGACGAATCCTCGGCGTCGCTCCGCCCAACTGCACGGCCCGACGACTTCACCGATCCCGGCGGACGCGCGAGAATGAAATTGAAATAGGCGTTCAGGGCCAACGGCGCAAAGACGGGAGGATGCGTTCATTTCGTGTCTGTCTTTCGTCGAGTTTCAAAATGTCGGGATGAGACATGAAATCCATTAGGCTGACATACCAATTTCCGCGGGCAGGATGCCCGCGCTCCCAGACGACACCGCGGGCAGGATGCCCGCGCTCCCAGGCGACACCGCGGGCAGGATGCCCGCGCTCCCAGGCGACACCGCGGGCAGGATGCCCGCGCTCCCAGGCGGTAATGGCGTATTAGACGACATTGAGGCTTTGACGAAACCCTGCAAAAATCGCATGATTTCGTCAAAACTGCCAGACGCGCGATGAAAAGCAACGCATTCGCCCCCTCCCGGCGCAAAATCCGGTCTAGGCCAGTTGGGCGGGGGGCGGGACGGAAAGCACTTGGTTTCAATTGGAGGATCAATGGCGAAAAACGTGCACAATGTTCGACGCAACGCAGGAACCGGTTCCGTGAGGTGGTCCCGTCCATTGCCGTGGCCGTGTTCGCCCGCGCCGGTTCGTCAACTCCCTTCCAAATGGGCTCCCACGTATGGACTCTGGCCGGCGTTTGACGTGGCAATTGCCCGACTTGAAGTGACTCTCGAAAGTGTTACTATGCATATTGGAGGGACTCTTGATAATGTATTCATCCCGGTTGAAGTGGCTCTTGAAAATGTATAGTCGGACGGAAACTCGTCTTCATGGTGAAGTCGCCTTTGTGCAGGGCGAGGTGCAATGGAGAGAAGCTGGCCCTACTCCATCAGGTCTTCGATGGAGCAGGAGAGGCAGCGGGCGAGAGCCGCGAGGGAACTAACGGGGACAGACCCCGCAGAACCCCGCAGAACCCCTAAGTCCTCTCCACAAGCGGGTCGTCGATCCCGCGCTTCAGGGGGTCGTAGTTGACGCCGACGAGGAAGACGGGCGGCTTGCCGTCCAGCCACGGGCCGGCGTAGTCCTTCGTGCGCGCCTGGTCGATCGCCTCCTGCGGCGTCCCGCCGTACTTGAACTCGAAAACGTACACGCCGCTCTTGTCCTTCAGGATCGCGTCTGCGCGGCCGCGGGCGCTCTGGCGCTCGCCGGAAATGTCCGCGCCGATGAGCTTCATGAACAAAAGGAAGTATCGCTTCGCCTCGCGCTCGTTCTCGATCTTCCATTCGTGCGGCACCGCCGCGAACACGGCACGTAGGTTCTTGCGGAGGAGCGTTTCGACGCCCAGTTTCTTCATGTCCGCCCGTGACTGGACGAGCTGGTCGGTCCAAATCCCCAGTCCCCGCGACAGCAAGGCGGAGACGAATCCTTCGGCGAGCGAATTCGCGATTTCGTTGTTCGGAATTCCGAGGAAGAAAGAGTTTTCGTCACCAACCTCTTTGATCGTCAGATAACCGCCCTGATACATGAGGGCCGGAAGCGGCATCGTTTCGGCATCGCAGACGTCGAGCTGCGTCCGCGTCGCGGCCATGCCGTTCAAATCCGCCGGCATTTCATCGGCGGCTTTCAGGCGATTCACGATGATCGAGGTCTGTCCTGTCGATTCCCAGTAATTGAGAAGAAGGCCTGATGACAACGCCTTGCCGAGCGAAACGGGGTTGCAGACTTTTTTCTCCGATTCCGGCGAGAACCGGTAGCCGTCGTACCAGTCCAAAAGTTTCGCCTTCGCCGTCGCGAAATCCCACCCGTTCATCGCGCCGAACGCCTTGACATTTTCGCGCAGCGTCCCGTCCAGCTCCTCCGGCGTGAAGCCGAGCAGCGTCGCGA
>CAMNCG010000253.1 GCA_946534105.1 uncultured Verrucomicrobiota bacterium | reverse complement strand
GTTCGTCCCCCGGCGGCTCGTCCCCGCCTTCGCGGCGCGCGCGCCGGAAGCGGTCTTCGGCGGCTGGGAGGGCGACGCGCTCTCGTGCGCCGCGCTGGCCGCCGCCGCGCCGGACCTCCGCGGCGCCGTCGTCGCCGCCGGGCCGGGCCTTTCGCGCGCCCCGGAAACCGCCGGAGCCGTGCGCTGGCTGCTTTCTTCGCCCGGCGCGGCGGGCTTCGTGCTCGACGCCGACGCGCTCTTCGCCCTCGGGGAGCTGCCCCGGAGCGGCGGCGGCGCGGTCGCTCCGGCTCCGTGCATCCTCACGCCGCACCCGGGCGAAGCGGCGCGGCTCCTCGGCGTCGCCGCGGCCGACGTGCAGGCCGACCGCGCGGGGGCCGTGCGCGCGCTCGCGGACCGCTCCGGCGCGACCGTCCTGCTGAAGGGAGCCGGCACGCTCGTGGCGTCGCCCGGCGGACCGGCGGCGCTCGTCGCCGCCGGCTCCCCCGCGCTCGCGAAGGGCGGTTCCGGCGACATCCTCTGCGGCCTCTGCGCTTCCCTTCTCGCGCGGGGCCTCGCCCCGCGCGACGCCGCCTGCGCCGCGGCGCTCCTGCACGGCCGCGCCGCCGTCGCGGCGTCGCTCGCCCGCTCGCAGGACGCCTTCGTCCCGACCGACCTCCTGCCCTACCTCGCCTGACCGACCGATGCTCGCCCACGTCGCAGGAATCGTCTTCCCGGTCTTCGCCCTTCTCGCGATCGGCGCGGCGCTCCGCCGTTCCGGATTTCTCTCGCCGAAATTCGCCGGGGAACTGAACAAGCTCGTCTTCTACGGCGCGCTGCCCTGCCTGCTCGTCGATTCGATCCGGCGCGCCGACCCCGAAGCCGGGTCCGGCGCTTCGGCGCTCGCCCTCGCGCTCGCGACGCTCGCGACATTCGCCGTGGCGTGGTTCGCCGCCGTGCCCTGCGGCGTGCCGCGCGCTTCGCGCGCGACGTTCTGCCAGACCGTCTTCCGCTCCAACAACGCCTACGTCGGCATCCCGGTGATGGCGCTCGCGCTCGCCGGGACTCCGGACGAGGCGCACGGCCTCGCCGTCGCCACGCTCACGCTCGCGCCGTGCCTGCTGCTGTACAACGCGCTCGGCGTCGCCGTTCTCACGAAACCCGGCGCCGGCGAAAGCCGCGCGCGGCGGATGCTCGACGTCGCGCTCGGCATCGCGCGAAACCCGCTCATCCTCGGCTGTCTGTGCGGCCTCGCGCTGCTCGCGCTCAAAAACCGCGCGGGCGTCGTCCCCCCCCGCCCTGTCGCCGAAACGGTGCGCATCTTCGGCACGATGGCGACACCCGGATCGCTCGTCGCGCTCGGCGCCTCGCTCGACCTCGGGCGTGTCCGCGCCTGCCTGCGCGGCGCCTGCGCGGCGGCCGTCGTGAAACTCGCGGTCTGCCCGCTGATCGGCGCCGCGATCTGCGCCGCGCTGGACCTTCCGCCGCTGCACCGGTTCGTCGTCGTCACCTACCTCTCGTGTCCGAGCGCCGTCGCGTCGTTCGTGATGGCCGAGGCGATGGGCGGCGACGCGCCGCTCGCGGCGGCGTCCGTCGCGCTCACCACCGTCCTTTCCGTCTTTTCGCTCTCCGCGACCATTCTCCTCTTCCTTCCCTGACGCCGCCCTCCGAGCGGCACGCCTCCCATGCATTCCGATTTTCCCGGCAGACTCGTTTCGTTCGAAGGCCCCGAAGGGGGCGGCAAATCGACCCAGGCGCGGCTCCTCGCGGAAAAACTCCGCGCGGCGGGACTCGCCGTCCTCTCCACGCGCGAACCCGGCGGAACGCCGACCGGCGAGATCATCCGCGACCTCCTCCAGAACGATCTCGCGAAGGAGCCGCTCTGCGACGCCTCGGAGGCGCTTCTTTTCTGCGCCGCCCGCGCGCAGCTCTGCCGCAACGTCCTCGCCCCGGCGCTCGCGCGGGGCGAATGGGTCGTGCTCGACCGCTTCACCGACTCCACGCTCGCCTACCAGGGCTACGGCCGCGGGTTCGACATCGAAACGCTCCGCGCGATGAACGGCTTCGCGACCGGCCCGGTCCGGCCCGACCTCACGATCCTGCTCGACATCCCGGTCGAGGCCGGCCTCGGCCGCGCCGTCGCCCGCTCGGGCGCCAGGGACCGGATCGAAAGCGCGCCGATCGATTTCCACCGGCGGCTTCGCGAGGGATACCTCGAACTGGCGCGCCGGGAACCCGGCCGCTTCGCCGTGGTCGACGCCTCCGCGCCGGTCGACGCCGTCTCCGCGAAGGTGTGGGAGGCCGTTCGCTCCCGCCTTTCCCCGGGCGCCTGACGCGCCGGCCCGGCGGCTAGTCGGAGACGATTTCGTCGAACGCCGCGCGTGTCGCGAGGCGGTGCAGCCCCGTCCGCCCGAATTTGCTCCGGTCGGCGAGAAGGAACTTCTGGGAGGCCTTTTCGAAGACGCGCATGAGGAGCGCCGCCTGGTTCTCGTGGTTCGTCGTGACGTTGCGGTCGTCGATCCCGTAGGCCGAGACGAACGCCTTGGTGAGCGTCAGGCGGTCGAGCTGCCGGAACGTCTCCTGCCCGAGCAGCGAATGGAGCTGCGCGTCGTACGAGCCGCCGAGCGCGATGCGCACCCAGTGCGACGGGAACTTGCCGAACTCCTGCACGATCGCGACGGAATTGGTGACGATCGTGAGCGCGCTGAAGGATTGCGAGGGCAGAACGCGCGCCAGCGAAGCGACGGTCGTCGAGGAATCGAGGAAGAGAATGTCCCCCTCCGCCACCCGCGCGAGCGCCTTGCGGGCGATGCGTTCCTTGCCCGCGCTGTTCCACGCGAGGCGGTCGAAGTAGCCGTTCGCCGCCGCGGCCGACTCCGTCGGCTTTTCGAGCGCCGCCACGCCGCCGCGCACGCGCTGGAGCGCGCCGCGCGCGACGAGCGCCGCCACGTCGCGGTACATCGTCGCCTGCGAAACGCCAAACTGTTCGCGCAGTTCGTCCAGCGAACAGTGCTTGCGGGCCTTGACGAAGTCGATGATCCGGTAGGAGCGGAGGTTGCGCATGCGCGACAGTCTCCCACAGAGGTGAGAACTTGTCAAATCTTCGCAAATTTTAGGCGAGAAATTCTTACGTCCGGGGTTGCCTTGAACCCTCGCCGTGCGATATGATGAGAACCCATGAAGACGAATTTCCTCTCCCTCGGCTTTTGCAGCAACGACCACCTCTGCGTTCTGCCCTTCCTCCCCCACGACACGAAGGTGAAAATGCTTTCGCACGCGATCATCGGCGGCGGCCCGGCCGGCAACGCCGCCGCGGGCGCCGCCGCGCTCGGGATGAAGGCCGCGTTCGCCGGCACCGTGGGCGACGACGCGGACGGGCGCCAGATCCTCGCGGAATTCGCCGCGCAGGGCGTCGACACGTCGATGGTGAAGATCCGCCCCGGCGCGACGAGCGCGATCGCGTATCTCTGGATCGAGGAAAAGACGGGAGCCCGCTCGTGCGCCTGGACGCGCGAGGGGCTGGACGAGTTGGGCGCGGACGAGATCGACCCCGAAGCCGTGGCGTCCGCGCGAATCCTGCACCTCGACGGCCACAACGCCGCCGGCGCGATCGCCGCCGCCAAGGTCGCGCGCGAGGCGGGCGTCCTCGTGAACTACGATGCAGGCACCCACCGCGACGGCATGCACGAGCTGCTCGCGCTTGCGGACCTCCTCGTCTGCTCGGAGGAATTCATCCTGAAGCTGACCGGATGCTCCGACGCCGAAGCGGCCGTGCGACAGGTCTGGGAAAAGTACAGGCCGAAAGTCTGCGGCGCGACGATGGGCGCGCGCGGATCGATGTGCTTCGACGGCCGCGATTTCGTGCGCTGCCCGGCGTTCCCGGTCGAAAAGGTCGTGGACACGACGGGCTGCGGAGACCTTTTCCACACGGCCTTCGCGATCCGCTACCTCGAAACGGACGATCTCCTCGAGTGCCAGCGCTTCGCCGCAGCCACCTCCGCCCTCAAGTGCCGCGGCCTCTCCGGCCGGCCGCCTTCCGCGCCGACCCGCGCCGAAGTCGAGGACTTCCTGGCCGCGCAGCCATGAAGCGCGATCGGAGACCCTTGCGGTAGCGCGCGCGGCCGCCGCCCGGCCCTGACCTCCATGAACGAGTCCCAAGCCATCGCCTTCGCCACCGCCATCAGCCTCGGCTGGTGCGCGCTTGCCTTGGCGTGGATCGTGCGGCGTTCGGGAATCGTGCCGTTCCTTCGCCGTCGCTGGCGCTCCGGCGGCCCGCTCGCGCGGATTGCCGCAGTCGCCGCGCTTGTCGCGGTTTCCGTCTACGGCGGGAGCAAATCCGGCGGAACAAGCGGGATGCGGCCGGAAGGTCTCATCTCCGTCGCGATTCCGCGCCCCGTTCTCCCCGCCTCCCCAGGCGATTCCTCGACGAACGCCCTCCGCTTCACGGCATTCGCCATGGACGGCGAGGATCGGTTCGACTTCTCCGTCGCCTGGCCTGCGACCAACCTTCCCGAATACGCGGCCATCGACGTTTTCCACAAGCAGGCGCTCGACGATCCGGCGTGGCGGTGGATTCACCGCCGGGAAGTCTGGCCGGAGAACGGAGAAACCGAGTTCTCCCTCTCCGGCGACGATCTGCCGTATTGGGAAGAGGTGGTTTCGCGCCGCTTCCGCGTGGAAACCAACACAGTCGTATCTCCGTTTGGCGTCACCTATACAAACATTTACACCCGCGTCCCGGAACTTACCGCCGCCGCGCCCCGCTCCGCGTTCTTCATGCTCGCCGACCAGCGCGACGCCGACGGCGACGGCCTCTCCGACGCCATCGAAAACAGTTTCGGCTACGACCCGCTCGACCCGGACATGGACGGCGACGGCCTCACGGACGGGCAGGAACTCGCGCTCGGCGCGAACCCGCTTTCGACGGATTCCGATGGCGATGGACTTTCCGACGGCGACGAAGTTTCCTGGGGGCGCTCCGCCACCGACGGCCTTTCGCGCTGGATCGACACCTCTGCGGCAGCCCGGACCGTCCTCTTCACCGACGCCGATGACGATTGCGTTTCCATCCCGATGCCGTTCC
>CAMNCG010000252.1 GCA_946534105.1 uncultured Verrucomicrobiota bacterium | reverse complement strand
GTCTTCCGCAGCGGCGTCACCTTCCAGCGCGGCCAGGGGAAGATCTTCTACTTCTCGCCGGGCCACGAGACGTTCCCGATCTACCGCCAGCCGGAAGTCGTGAAGGTCCTTGGCAACGCCGCGCGCTGGGCCGCGCAGACCCGTCCGAACGCGCAGACCGTCTGCTGGGACAAGGATCC
Source organism: uncultured Verrucomicrobiota bacterium (assembly GCA_946534105.1). Taxonomy (GTDB): domain Bacteria; phylum Verrucomicrobiota; class Kiritimatiellia; order RFP12; family UBA3636; genus UBA3636. The sequence goes on along the minus strand of CAMNCG010000252.1, from coordinate 4,911 downwards.
GCCCCCCGAGAAGGTCTATTCCGAAAATCCGCTCGACAAGATCGACACGTCGGATCTTCACAAGAAGGCGTAGGCCGGGTCCGGATCGTTCGACGGCGTGGAAAACGCGAGAAAATGCTGCGCGCGGCGGTGCAAACGCACCGCCGCCGCGCGCGTCCGGCGCCTTCTGGCCCTCCTGCGGCTCTGGCGCCGGACGTCCGACGACACCGGACTCGGCATCGCCCGGACGCTGGTCCTCTCGGTTGTCGTGGGCGCGTGCGCCGGCCTCGGCGCGGTCGCGCTCGTGGCGCTCCTTCAATTCTGCAACTGGGTCTTTCTCGGCCGGATCGCGCACGTCGCGCTCGGGGGCGCCGCCCACGAGCCGGAGGCTCTGCCGCTTTCGGGCTTCGGCGCGGCGTCGGTCCGCCGGTGGGCCTTGCCTTTTCTGGGAGGATTCGGCGGCCTGCTTTCCGGCCTCCTCGCCTGGCGGTTCGCGCCGGAGGCGGCGGGACATGGCACGGACGCCGCGATCGAGGCGTACCACTTCCGCGGCGGCCGCGTCCGCCCGGTCGCCGTGCCCGTGAAGGCGCTCGCCACGTCGATTCTCATTGGCACGGGCGGCTCGGCCGGGTGCGAAGGCCCGATCACGCAGATCGGCGCCGGGTTCGGCTCGATGGTGTCGAACCTGCTCCGCCTCCCCGTCTCGACGCGCCGCAAGCTCATGGCCGCCGGCATGGGCGCCGGCGTGGGCGCGCTCTTCCACGCGCCGCTCGCGGGGGCCATCTTCGCGGCGGAACTCCTGTACCGCGATCTTGATCTCGAGTACGAAGTGCTCGTGCCGGCGGTCGTGGCGTCGGCGACCGGTTACACGCTCTATTCGAAGGTGTTCGGGTTCTCCCCGCTTTTCGACATGCCCCAGAATTCGTTTTCCCGGCCGCACATGCTTCTGCTGTATCTCGTGCTCGCGGTGGTGCTCGCGTTCGGGGCGCGGTTCTACACGTGGGCGTTCTGGTCCGCGCACGAGCGTTTTTCCCGGATGAAGCTTCCCGCGTGGGCGCGCCCCGCCGTCGGCGGCGCGCTCGTGGGCTGTCTCGGCGCGGCGTTTTTGCCGGCGCTCGGTTCCGGCTACGGCGCGTTGCAGGACATTCTCCGACTCGATTCCGCCTCCCGCGCCGCCGAGAACTTCGGCTGCTGCGGCGCGGCCTCCGCCGCCGGCGCCATGCTCGCGTTCTTTTTCGCCAAGACGCTCGCGACGGCCCTCTCGGTCGGGTCCGGCGGTTCGGGCGGCATCTTCGGTCCCGCCATCGTGTGCGGCGGCACACTCGGCGGCGCGGTTGGCGTGGCGTTCGGGTCGCTCCTTCCGGGGTGGGGCGTCAACGTCGGATCCTTCGCGCTCGTCGGCATGGTCGCATTCTTCGGCTGCGCGGCAAAGGCCCCGATTTCCATGATCATCATGATCAGCGAAATGACCGGCAACCACCGGTTGCTCGTTCCGTCGATGTGGGTCGTCATTGTGGCGTATCTCCTCACGCGAAAGGTCTCGCTCTACCGCTCGCAGCTGCCGAACCGCTTCGAGGCGCCCGTGCATCGCGGCGACGTGGTGCGCGGCACGCTGGGCTGCCTCACCGCCGGCGACGTCCTGCAGGCGCGGCGCGGCGGCGCGCAGCGCCCCGCCGCCGTGCGCACCGCGACCGCCTACACCCCGCTGTCGTCCCTTGCCGAAATGATGTCCGGCGGCGGTTCCGGCGTCGTTCCCGTCGTCGACGGCACCGGGATCCTCCGCGGCGTCGTGACGCGCCGCGACCTCGCGGCCGTGATGGATTCCGATCCGATGCTTCGCGCCGCGCTGCTCGTCGGCGACTTGGAGCTTTCTCCCCATCCCGTGGTGCGCGCAGGCGATCCTCTCCGCGACATTCTCGCGAAGATGGACGCCGACGACGCCGAGGCGATCGTCGTCGCCGACGGTCCCGAGGACGCCCCGCGCCCCGCCGCCGTCCTTACCCACAACGACATTGCCGCCGCCTACCAGGCGGAAATCGCCGCCCGCCGCTAGCCCGCCCCGGCGCGCGCGGCCGCACACGCCGGGGAGGGCGCGTTCTTCGAACGCGCCGCGTCAGGCCAGGCAAGACGTTCTGGGAACTCGAGTCGGATCTGGAGAGGACGGACGGTCCCGGCACCTGGCTTCCTCGGCCCCGCCGCCGTGGCAACGGCGACGGGGCGCTACTTCGCGCCCTTCCTCCGGTTGCATTCCCTGCAAAGCATCTGGCAATTGGACGGGATCGTCCGCCCGCCGTCGCGCCACGGCGTGATGTGGTCGGCATCCATCTGCGAAAGCTCGAAGTGCGCGCCGCAGATCGGGCAGACGCCGCGCTGTTGCTCGTAGGCCTCCAGCCGCGTGTTGTCGTCAAACGCCCGGATGCCCAGGTGCCGTTCGTCGCCGTCGAGCACGTATTCCCAGATGCCGCTCTTCTTCTGCACGTCGCTGTCGGCGACCAGTTTCGCGATGCGTTTCTCCAGCGCCTTGGGATCCTGCGGCACCTCGGCGAACTTGTTGTAGAGCAGTCCCCACGGCACCTTCTTCATCGGCGTGCGCGTCACCGGGAACGTCGCCTTCGTCCAGTTCACGACTTGCTGGAAGTAGAGCCATAGCGGATTTGCGTTCGGGTCGTGCTGGTGCAGCGCCATGTAGAAGCGGGGATCGGCCCCCGCCCCGATCCACCGCAGCGCCGTCTCCAGGTAGTCCTGCCGGATTGGTGAACCGTCCATGTATGCCGAGGCGATCTTGAACGCGGGGCAGCCCGGACGGCTGAAGTGCCGCTTGGCGTCCGACGTCCACGGCCCGGAGTAGACGGCGTTGCGCAGCTCCTGCTCCGTGAGCTTCTCGCCCGCGATGTTGATCGTCTGGAACCACCGCAGCTTCTCCTCGTCCGTTCCCTCGCAGACGTAGACCATGAGCGGATACGCGAGGAAGCGCTCCCGTTCCGCGTCCGTGAGGTTCGCGAAGAACCGCATGTCGTAGGAGAAGTCTCCCGCTGCGAACTGGCACAGCGAGATCGTCCGCTGCTGACCGTCCATCACCTCGAACGAGCCGTCCTCCCGCAGCGCCCAGTACATCACGTTGAGAGGGAAGCCGTTCATCACCGAATCGACGACCGCCTCGCGCTGCTTGTCCTTGTAGATGAACTCGCGTTGGTAGGCCGGCCGGATGTCGAGCTTCCCGCCGTAGCCGACGACTCCCTCGTCGCCCTTGTCCTCGTATCCCGCGACCAAGTCGCGGATTTCAATTTCGTGAAGGTCGATTTTCATGGTAGTGTTCCTGATGTGGTGTAGGGTATGTTGTTTAGCGCGAGTTCTCCCCCAGTCGCCCTGTGGGCGACAGCCCCCTCCCGGAGGGGGGTCGTTCCATGTCGCCGGGCGAGCGCCGCAAGGCGCGGGAAAGTCCGTATGTTCATTTCTCCTCCGGCGGTTGAAAATCTTCGGACACTTCCGGAATCAATCCCTCTTCGCCGACGCAACAGCAGGGTTTTCCCGGCGACTTTGCAATGCCCCCCTCCGAGAGGGGGGTGGCGCGAAGCGCCGGGGGGAGTACTCCGTACGCCGGTTTGCCTCCGTCGGCCGGCTTTGCTATTCTCCGTCCCATGCCGACCGCACATCCCGACTTTCTTCTCTATCGCCACGACCTCGTTTCGCGGGCCCGGGCGCTTCACTCCGACATGACGGACCAGGAGCGGCGTCTTTGGTATGGCTGGCTCCGCAAGATGCCCTTCCGGTTCCAACGACAGAAACCGATTGGCGGCTACATTGCGGATTTCTACTGCCATCGCGCCAAGCTGGTCGTCGAAATCGACGGTTGGCGGCATTTCACGGAAGAAGGACAGGATTCCGACAACCGGCGGACCGCATTCCTCGAGTCGCAGGGATTGCTCGTCTTGCGGTACCGCGGGCATGCCGTCGACAACGACATTGCGGCGGTCGCCGCGCAAATCGAACAGGTCGCGCACGAACGGATCGCTTCCCTCGCGCGGTAGGCGGACGGTCGCCGCACGGACTACTCCCCCACCCGGCTCCGCCGGGAGCCCCCTCTCGGAGGGGGCCGCTTCGCGAGCCGGATTCACACAGGCTTCCTCCGGCGTATAACGATGCGGTCGTAGAGTCGGCGATAAACCCCGTTCTCCTTGAGGTAGAACGCCGGTCCGCCTTGTTTGTCCTTGGGGAGATCGGCGGGCTTCTTGTCGCCGAGCACCAAACTGACGCCGACGATTTCAAACTGGTCCGGATTGTATTTGTCCATGAACGTGATCGGTACGCCCATGAGTCCGTCATAGTCGCAGGGAATGTCCTCGGTCTTGGACACCTCGATCGCGTCAAAGTTGCAGTAGCGCGGATATGCTTCCGGCGAATAGGTGCGGAAGAGAATCAATTCTTCGTGCCGTTTCTTGTGGTCGAGATTCGTGTACCAAATCGACGGGCTGCGTGCCATGTACTTTCCATTGTGGATAATGATGGTTCTGTCTTTCTTCTTCGCCAACCCGTCCGCGATATACTCTTTTGGCACGTCAAAATAGATTTCTCGTGTCATGGGCGTTGCTCCGAGCCAAACCCGATTCGCGGAAAACAACGGAAAGATTTCCTTTTTTGTGATGAGGTTCTTGTTCCCTAGAATCAAAAACTTCTTGTCAAACTGAGCCAGTTGCGCGATGTATTCGCGGAAGAGCGAGAACGGCGGATTCGTGACGACGATGTCCGCCTGCATCAGCAGCTCGATGCATTCGGGCGAGCGGAAGTCGCCGTCGCCCTGCAGCTCGTGGATGCCGATCTCCTCCGGATCGGGGACGCGGTTGCCGTTCTTGTCGCCGTCGTAGACGAGCGAGATCGCCCGCTCGCAGTCGTGCTGCGAAAAGAGGTCCGGCGTCTGGTTCTTGTAGCACGTCG
>CAMNCG010000251.1 GCA_946534105.1 uncultured Verrucomicrobiota bacterium | reverse complement strand
TAGATGTCCGGCGTCGGCGCGCGGACGGACACCGCCAGCGGCTCGTCGGACGCGACCGGCCCGTCGAACCGCGTCGGAATTCCCTTGCGCCGCAGGGCGAACGCCTCCACGGGCATGGAGTAGAGCGCCGCCAACCGCGCCTCGCCGATGAACGGCGCCGGCAGTTCCGCCGCCCGCAGACGGTGCTGCGGACAGTCCACCTTCACGCCATACGGCGTCGTGCCCGCGAAGACGCGCCGCAACTTGGGGTCGTCCGGCATGTCCGCGAGGTGCGCTTCCAGATAGCCCGGCTCCGAGCGGTCGGCTCCGTAGCAGAGCATGTACTTGTGGCGTCCGAGACGTCCGTCCGCGATGACGGCCTTGTCGTACAGCTCGCATCGCCATGCCGGCACCTGCGAGACTTTGCGCGGATAAGGATCGTTCTCGTCGATGACCGTCATTTCCATTTCTCGCGTCCATGCCGACTGTAGCCGCACGGATTCGATGATGTCCGCAAGTCCCGTTCCGGGCAGCCCCCTGGCGTCATTCCACCACGGCGCGCCGGTTATGCGTAGAAATCCCCGCCCCTTGCCCGCGAAGGTGTCGACGAGCTCCGGCAAGTCGCACCCCTCCACGTCCCAGTGCGTATAGCTGGCGCAAAGCCCCATGCCGACCGCCGGATCGACCTCGTCAACCGCACGGCGCAGTTCGCGCGCCAGCCCGATCGCCACCTCGCCGCCTGCGTCGAGGTAGGCGGTGCGCAATGCGTTCGGCTTGCCCGTGAACGCGGCCTTCACGTCCTCGCACGTGACCAGCTGCCGTCCGCACTTCGCCGCCGCGAGCGCAAGGTGGCGCGGACACGAGCAGCCGACAAGGCCTCGCGCGGACTGCACGTAGTCGTCGTCCATTAGAATGAACCTGGCGCCGGCGCGCGCGACGTCGCGCACGTTGTCGGCGAGCGCGTGTCTCAGTTTCGGATCGAGCGGACACACTGCGCCGCAATTCGGTTTCCCCTCGAGATTCGTGATCTTCACGCATCCCTTGAAGAACGGACGCTCCTCGATGCCTCCCCAGCCGAAGCCGGTGATCCACACGCCCACGGAGAATCCGGCCGCTTCGAAGTTCGGAATCTCCGCGGCGAGCTTGCGCAGGATGGACTGTCTCCGCGCGCCCTCGACGAACAAGTCGGGGACAGCCAGCCACACGACGTCCACGCCCGCGTCTTTCGCGTCGGCCACGAACGTCGCCCGGTTTTCGTCCGTGACCTCGTCCAGCACCACCTCCGAATACAGGTCAGCATCGTATGGCCCGGCCCCTGCCTGAGCAGTGCGGTTCTTCTGCGACGGATTGCCGTCAACGGCAATGGAGAATTTCATTTTCAGGTCTTCTCGGTTGTTTCACGAAGATCGGTTGCACGGACGGGAGCGCGGCGTCGGCATCCTATCGTGGCCGTGCGCGGACGCAAGGCGCGGCCGTGATGTCCTTCGAGTGGAAGGTTCCGGGCTTTGCCTCGATGGTTGCATCGCGGCCGGAGCCGTCGTTGTCGTTCACCATGAGGTTGAAGCGAATGTTGCCGGAAAGGGCGTTCGTGGCGAAGCCGAGCGCCGGGTCGCACGGGATGAGCGCGTCGTAGCGCGTGATGTCGCCTTCGCGGCTTGTCTTGAGCGAAATGGCGGCTGCGGCGGCCGCGGCGTCGCAACCCGCAGGGGCAAGGGTGCAGCTTGCATCCGGGCGGCCGTCGTCGAGATGCGCGAAATTGAACTCCCATGCTCCGGCAAGCCCCTGCCACGAGACGAGGACTTGAATGTCGTCGCCCCGCCACTGTTCGGTGCCGGAATACGGTTGGCAATGGATGTCGTCGCGCACGTCGGCGCGGACGCGCAGGCCGCCGGGTTCGACACTGAGCCGGACTTCTGCCGAACAATCTTGCGGCCCTTTCCAAAGGCGTTCCACTTCGGCCGGGTTTGCTTCGAAGAAGTCGAAGACCTGCTCGTGGCGGTCGAGGACGAATGTCGGAGGCGTTCCTTCCGCCGCGCCGGACGGAACGGCGACTCTTGGGATCGCGATTGCGCCGGGGAGTGGCTCGTCGAGCGCGGCGGCGAGCGAATCTTCGTCGATTTCCGCGAAAGAGGAGCCTTCCAGGACCAGGGCGCAAGGCTCGGAGGACATCGGAATCGCGACTTTGCCGCCGGCGATTTCGAGCGCCTCCCGGTTGCCCATGACATCCACGCGCCAGGCTTTTGCGGCATCGGTCGCGAATGCCACGTCGGCGCCGCCGCCCGACGAGGCGTTTTCGTTCCACAAAACGAGCACGTCCCGTCCGTCTTTCGCGAATCCAAGGCAATGGACTCCGCCGTCTTCGCGAACGATCCGCACGAAATCCCCGCCGCCAACGAGCGAGGCCAGTGCCGAAAACGCCACGAAAGTCTCGCGAGGATGGTAGTCGGCCGAGAGCATGCCGTACCACTGCTCGGAATCGTTCGGATCCCAGCCGGTCGCCTTGAGGTTGTACCAGACGTAATCGACGCTGCCGTGCGCCCAGGCCCAGAGAGTTTTCTTCCAGACCGCCATGGCGGCGGCGCTCTCGCCCCAGAGGCCGCTCAGCGAGGTTTCGTTCGAATACCAGGGCTTGTTCGAGGTCCCGGTCCGTTCGCGCATCGCGAAGAACTCGTCGCGGATCATTTTGACGTACTGCGCGAAGTTCCTGTGCAGGTGGATGGTTTCGACATCGTAGAAATCCGACGCATTGCGCATCATGTATTCGTGCAGGCCGGGATTGCCGTGGCGCACGACCATCTCGGCGTCGCTCGAAAGCGCCCATCCGTTGGGGATGACGCAAACGCCGGGACAGCCGCGCTTGAGACCCTCGTATGCCTCGCGCTGGACGGCGACGGCCTCCTCATGCGTTCCGTGGAAACCGAGATCCCACTCGTTGCCGATCTCGTAGTAGTCGATGCGGGTTCCGTAGCGTGCGGCGAGTCCTTCGCAGAAATGTTCGAAAGCGCCGGGGACGGGACACGAGCGCGTCCAGATGCGCCAGTCCCTGTTCGTGCGCATTTCGGGTTTCACGGCCCAGTGCGGGATGGAGAAGATGATGGCGTCGATGGACAGTCCGCACTCCTCGATGGTGGCGAGGAGGGTGTCGGTGAAGTCGAAGTTCCAGCTGTCGGGGCCGTAAGGCAGAATGTGGTCCATCCTGGCCATGTCGCTGCGCGCAAGCTTGGCGCCGCACGCGACCATGGCGGCGGCGGTGAGGCTGCGGTCTTTGGCTGAATAGCGCGCGATGTGCCAATTGATGCCAAGGCGGAAACGTCCGCGTGGCGCCTTTGGCGTGCGCTCGTGGATGTCCATGACCGCAAAGCGCGTCTCGACCGCGACTTTCGAGCCGTCGTCGGCCTCTAGTTCGCCCGTGATCCGCCAGACGCCTTTTGCCAGCTCTTTCCCGGCCATGACCGGGATGTCAACCGCTTCGCCTCCCGCAAGCGCGACATCCGCCGGAATGTCGAAAGCGCGCCCGTGGAAACCCGTGGCCTTGAGAACCCCGCGCACGGCGACGTTTTCGCCTGCGGCGTTGCGGATGCGCAGCATCGGCGTTTCCCCGCCATCGCCACGGACGACGTGGAACGGGCTTTGCGTCACGGTATCGATGCGCAGTGCGCCGGCTTTGTCGGTGGCGTATGCGCCGCGCAGCGAAGAGAAGGCCACCTTCCACGGGCCTTGGCGCGTTTCGTCGCGCATAGCCTCGACTGCCACGAATTGGTAGAGCTTGGCTGGGTCGAGGTGCGCCGCGAAACGCACTGCGGACGGTGCGGCGCCGTCCTGTCCGGGCGCAAGCGTGGCGCGGAAGGCGTGGCTCTCGCCTCCGGGGAAATCCTTGAGCACGATTCCGAGCGTTAGAGTGCCGACGTCGCCGCCTGCCGGCGCCGCTTCGAGGACGAACTCCTCCGCGCCGGGAATCGGCTTCATGCCGGGGAAGCTGTTGTAGTCCATCCGGAAGCCGCGGCCTCCGGAAACGGAAACCACAAAACGACCGTCGTCGTCCCAATCGCCGGCGACACCGCTTTGCATCGCCCAGATGTCGGAGTCCCGGATGAAGCACGGCAGCGCTTCCTCGTGGCGGACCTTGCCCGCGACACCGCTGTCTCCGCCACCGCTCGCGACGGCGGGGAAACAGATGGCGACAGCAAATGCGGCGGCGCATCCAAGCAGCCTGACGGAGTCCCTCATGCTCAATCTCTCCAGATGGCAACGAGAAAAGAGTGCGGCGGCATTTCCTGCGGCATGGCGACGGCTTCGTCTGTCCTGCCGCCATCCGTGATGCGGCATTCCGCAACGGGGCATTTCCCGTCCACGCAAAGCGAAAACGGGATGGATTTGTCCGAATCGTTGGCGACCATGACGGCAAGCGAACCGTCGCCACCGCGCGCGGCGGCGGCGCAAAGGGATCCGTCCCCGGACACCGTGGCTTCGACGGCCGTGCCGCGCTTGCGCAGTTCGTTGAAGGCGGTGAACGCGTAGTAGGCCTTGTGGGGCGCCAGAGTCATCGGGTTGAAGAGAGGCGAGTAGTTCCCGACGTCGCAGCGGGCGTCGTAGAGGCACGCCAGGTCGCAGGGCCCGTTCTGGAGAGCTACGAGCTCGGCGGCGACGCCGGAAGCCTGCAGCGCGGAGCCGAGGTTGTCGTGGCCGACGTAGGGCAGCCATTCGTTGAAATGGCGCTCGCATTTGTCGCGCGTGAAGCCGTGCTCGCTGAGGTGTTCGTCGGCGAAGCGCACCTGCCGCATGGCTTCGTGAGGCGGCGAGTAGGAATGGAACGAGAAGAAGTCGAGCGGCCATCCGTTGTCACGCGCCGCCACGAGAAACCGGTGCGAACATTCGACGAAATACTCCATGCGCGGAGAGGAGTTGGCGGCGGGGATGTGGTCGGAGCCGACGCCAGCGTAAAAGCCGCAGTGGCCGTAGCCGCCGATCTTGAGGTGCGGGAATTTCGACTTCAGGGAGGGCGCGACCGTGCCGTACAGCCTCATGTATTCGGAGAACGGAGCCCGGAACATCGGGTTGGCGGAATCTTCCAGCGTGTCGAACTGCTGGTTCTCCGGCTCGTTCCAGATTTCCCAGTAGGTGATCTTCATCGTGAAGCCATCGGCCC
>CAMNCG010000250.1 GCA_946534105.1 uncultured Verrucomicrobiota bacterium | reverse complement strand
GACGCGCAGCGCGAAGGGCTGGATCTGCAGGAGGGTCGCGAGGTTGGGGTCGCAGACGTGGACGCCGACGAGGAACGGCCCGCTTCCAAGCGGATCGTCGCCGACGAAGGCGTAGGTGGACGTTTCCGTCCAGACGCCGCCATCGGCGGCCGTGAGAAGCTGGTAGGTCTTCCCGTTCTTGACGAACTTGAAGCGCGTGGAGGCGTTGCCCTCCGCCGTCCACGGGATCACGTAGTTGTAGCCGGGCTGCGCCGCTGCGGCGTCGTAGGTGTAGAAGCCGAGCGTGTTGCCGTAAACCCAGTGGCGCTGGACGTTCACCGCCGGCGTGGCGTCGAGGGTCTTGCGGATGTAGAGACTCACGGTCTTCCCCGAACCGGTTCCAGCCGTGAGACCCAGCGCGGCCGCGCTTGAGCCGGCGAGACCGAAGGTTGCCGTGAACGAGGCGCCCGATTCCGCCGTGATGTAGTCCCACGCGGCGGTCGGGGTGCAGCCGATGGCCGTGCGCGTCCCCGTCTGGAGCAGCGGGCAGACCGCGAAGTCGTCCGCCGCCCAAACGGTCTCGGCGCCGTCACTCACCTCGAAGCGGTATTCGTTGTAGCGGCCGATCTCCACCGCGTCCGTGACGAGCGCCGTGGCGTCGCCCGCGAGCGTCGCGATGGTCGCCCACGCGCCGCCGCCGACGCGGTGCTTGACCGTGATCGACGTCGCCGCGTCGTTCGCGAGCGTCCAGGTGAGGGTCAGCGTCGTGTCGTCCATGCGCGCGGCAACGTTCTCGACGGGCTGGACGACGGTCTTGGGCTGCGCCGCCTCCCACATCGACTCCGTGTAGCCCCAGAGTTCGAATTCGCGGACGGAGGCGTACCAGGTGTCGTAAGCCATGCCCCAGAGATAGGCGCATTGCGTCCAGTCGGTGGAAACGCCCTGCTCCCAGACCTGCTGGTCGGCCACGGTGCCGTCGAAGGTCTTGAGCACCGTGCAGGCGGTCGGCTGGAACGCGCCGCCCCAGCTGATGGCGTTGGCGTCGCTGTTCGGGAACAGATAGCTGGTGTCGCCGGGGTTCTGCAGATACGCGAGGTCGGGGCTCACGCGAAGCGACACGCGGTTCCACGTGTTGTTGTCGTTCTTGTAGGCGACCACCTTCGCCTTGGTGATCTTGACCGGCTCGTTGAAGTTGTAGCCGATGTAGAGGTTCTTTCCCCAGCCCGCCGCCTGGTCGTACCAGATCGGGAAGGTCGAAGTCGAGCCGTCGAACGCCTTCTCCGCGTCCGAAAGCGGAACGCCGCCCGCGCGTTTGACCGCGTAGCCGTAGGTCTTCGCCGCCGCGCCGTTCTCGGTCAGCAGCACGCTCTGGACGGCGGTCGGCTTCGTGCTCGCCACGGCGTCCGACAGGACGCCTTCGAGGTTGACGCCGTGGTATTCGGTCACGAACGCCGCGCGGTAGTGGTATTCGACGCCGGTCGAGGCGGCCGCGTCGGTGAACGTCCCGACACCCGGCGCGACTTCGCCGACCCGCGCGTAGGGGCCTTCCGCCATGCGCGAACGGTAGAAGACGACCGCGACCGTCTCGTTCGGTTCGTTCGCCCAGGAGAGGGTCCCCGCGCTGGCGGAGAGGACCGGCGCGACGGACGCCGCCGCCTCGGACGGCTTGCTTTCCGCCTCGGCCTTCAGCGACGCGACCGCGCCGTAGAATTCGGCCTCGCGGAGTTCGCCATACCACTCGCCGCTCTTGGAAAAGACGAGGAACTCCCAGGAATCGGACGTGTTTCCGCTGTCCAGCGCGAACCAGTCGCTTCCGCGCGGGGAGTCCGCCTGCGCCAGCTGCGTCAGACCGGAGTGCGCGGTGATGTCGCCGCCGGAAAGCGTGACGGCATCGTGTCCGCCTCCGGAGAGCGTTAGTCCGTCAAGGCGGTGGTAGGTGTCGGACGCCGCCCAGCCGATTGCCGAGATCCGCGCCGCGCCGAAGACCACCGGTTCGGTGAACTGGAGTCCGAAGACCGGGCCGTAGAAGCCGCTTCCGCACTCCGTGCCGAGACTGCCGTCGAACGCCTTCGCGTATTCCGTCCGATAGGAGGTCCCGTTGAACTTCGTGCTGACGACCTGCTTTTTGTAAGGCATCAGCGACTGCCACGGCGTGCAGGTGGCCGTCGCCGCCGGCCCCGCGACGGTCGTGCCCTCGAAGGAGTTGACGTAGGCGACGGCGTAGGTGTAGGCGACGCCGCCGACGGCAGTGGCGTCGGTGTATTCGGTCGTGCCAAGCGGCAGGTCCGCGACGGTGGCGTAGCCGGCCTTGCCGGTCTGGGCGCGGAGGACGCGGATGCCGGTCGCGGTCACGCCCGACGCATTGGTCCATTCAAGCTTCGCCTGCCAGAGCGTGGACAGGCCCGCCGTGGCGGTCAGATACGCCGGAGCGGACTCCGGAACGGTCTTCAGCGTCGCGCCGATCACGGTGAGGCGCGTGTCCGCGCCGCCGTTGCAGAGGACGAAGGCGTAGCGCCCGTCGGCGGTCATCTCGAGATTGCGGCATTCAAACGAGCCGCTTGCGCCGTAGAGCGCCCGCATCGTCGCCGCAGGTATTGTCTTTTCGAGCGCGATGGTCTTGGCGGAGGCGTCGAAGGCGTAAACCGCGACGAGGCCGTCCTCGTTCTGCGCGACGAGGTAGAGGCCGTCCGTCGTATCGGCCAGCTTCACGTTCATGATCTTGCCGGTGATCTCCGGCGCGGACATCGCGGTCGAAACGCCGGTCGCGAGGTCGAGGACGCCGAGCGCGCCGCCGACGCTGTCGCCCTCGCCGAAGACGGCGATCTCGCTTCCGCCGACCGCATAGACGGCAAGGTTGCGGATCTGGCCGATGCCGGCGACGGCGTAGGAAGCGACGACGCGCAGCGTCTTGGCGTTCCGGTCGATGGCGAACTTGTAGATCCTGTTCTTCTCGCCGTCCGCGCCGCAGTTGGAGTAGAGGAAGTTTCCGTCGACGCTCGCGTCGAGGCCGCCGTTCATGAAGAAGCGGAACGGATTGCCGTTGGCGTCAAGGATGGTGTAGACGCCCTCGCTGTCGTCGGCGCGGTTCACGACGGCAATGGTCGTGCCGCCGGCCGTGCCGTTGGCCCAGAAGATCAGGTCCGCGGTCGCCGCCGCGCCCTTCCAGCAGAAGCTCTTGTTCTGCCACGGGGCGTAGGCGTCCTCGCCGTAGATCCACCACGACTTGGCGTCCGTCTCGCGGCTCAGGAGTTCGCCGTCGCCGTCAACGAGCGCCTGGAGGTCGAACGACATCACCGGAAGCGCGCCGCTGTCGGTGGACATCGCCGCGAGAAGTGCCGTCCCCGCGCGGTCGCGGGAAAGGAAGTGGGGGCGCGGGCTGGCGGGCCACGCCGCCGCGCCGGGATAGGCGATCGACTTCACGTTGGGGAAGTTCCACCACACCTGCGCGCCAGCGGGGAGGTAGGCGGAGCGCTCGGACGAGGAAAGCTCGTCGCCGTTTGCCGATACCGCCGCGACGCGGTAGATGTAGGTGTTGCCGCGCGCGGCCGTCGCGTCCGTGAAGGCGCAGGCCGAAAGGCCCGACGCGACAGCCGCCCACGCACCGCCGTCCGGCTTGCGATAGACCTTGTAGGAGGCAGCGTTCGCCCCGGCCGTCCAGGAAAGCGAGACCTCGCCATCCACGACCTCCGCCGCGAGACCCGACGGAGCGCCGAGAAGAGACGACGCGAAATAGCCGTAGGCCTCAAGCTCGCATAGCATGGGATACTGGTTGCTGCCGCCCCAGAGGAAGCCGGACCACACCGTGCCGGCAAACGAATCGTGGACGGCGAAGGGCGTCCATGCGCCGGACGGGAAAGCATACGCGGCGGGCGTGGCAGAGGGGTTCCGGACATCGACCCGGTCCGAATCCGAATCGCGGAGCCCCGCCAGCATCTGGGACGTCGAACTGGAATAGGCGTTGCTGGGATAGACGCGGACGCAGGTCACATGTGGTCTGCTGCCGCCGAACCTGTAGAAGAATCCCCCCCACCCTTCGAGACGGGCGGCGGTGCCTACATTGCCGTCATTCAGGTTGGCGAGCGCCATGCCGCCCCAGGTCGTGAGCGTTCCAGAGTTGGACCACGTGCCATTGGCCGTTGTCGCGACATTCTCGACCTTGCGGAACGAGACGGCGGCGGACTCCGCGCTCTCCCCGCCCGCATCGACAGCCGTCACCGTGTAGAGGTAGGACTGGCCGACCGTCGCGGTCGTGTCGGTGAAACTCGTCGTGGGAGCGGAGACCGTCCCGGCGAGCGTCGGGTTCTCGTTCGCCGCGATGCGGCGATAGACGTTATAGCCCGTCGGCGATCCGGCGGGGGCCGTCCAGGACAGGCGCGCCGAGCAATCGATGTTGCACGCGGCCTGCGTGTAGTCGATCGAGGCGACAGACAAGCCTGTCGGGGCGTCTATGGCGAAAGCCGCGGAGGCGGCGAGGAACGATACGGCCGCCGTGGCGGCCGCTCGCAGGGCGGTCCGGACGGCGGTGTGCATGGTCGATGAATTCATGTTGATCTCCTGCATTGCGGTGCTGTTTCGCGCCACGGCGGGGACTTGCGCAAGGCCCATCGTGCCGCGATGCAGACAATTTTAACATCGCCATATCGGCAAAATGCGAACTTTTTGAAAAAGAATTGAGTGGCCTATCCCTGCCGTGCCTTGCGCCACTCGCGCATGGACATGTGGAAGCGCGAATGGAAGTGCTTCTGCAGCACCCGTTCCGAAGGGAAACCGCAGAAGTCGGCGATGGCGGAAATTGGGAAATCGGGCTGGGAGAGCAGTTCCAGGACGCGCTGCAGCCGGACGTGGATGATTTCATCGAGCGGAGAATGTCCCATTGCCTCCCGGAAACGCAGGTCGAAGAGCTGGCGCGTCCCCGGAAAGCGCCGCGCCAGATTCGCCGCGGTGAGGCCGTCGCACGCCTCGCGGCGGATCATCTCAACTGCCTCCAGGATGCGCGGCTCGCGCCGCCCATACCCGCGCGTCGACTTGCGGCGGTCGACCATGAGCGGCGGGAATACAAATGAAGGGGCCTCCGATGGCCCTTCGTTCGTGGCGAAAGTGCCAAGGGCTTTCGCCGCGCGGTAGCCTCCGAGCTCGAAGTCGAGGCGGACGGACGAGATGGTTTCGGCAAGTGCCCTGTCCCAGGACG
>CAMNCG010000249.1 GCA_946534105.1 uncultured Verrucomicrobiota bacterium | reverse complement strand
GCGCGCGCCGTTTCGACGCGCTCTGGTTCGCCCTGGGCGTCGCCGCGGTGGTCGTGCCCGCGTACGGCGCGCTCCTCGCCGTCTGCCCGGACAATTTCGTCTTCTCGCAGACGTACCACGCCGCGCGCGCGTCCGCCCCGCTCGGGAAGTGGATCGTCCTGCGGGGCGGGGTCGTGTGCTTCCTTCTCCAGGGCTATCCGGCCCTCGCCGTCGCCGCGGCGCTCGCGGCGGCCGCCGCGGGCCGGGGAGGGAAGGGCGGGCCCGCGCCGGCGGCGGCGCCCGGGCGAGGCCTTCGCGCCGCCGTCGCCGCGTCGTTCGTCCTCGTCACGGCGGCGCACTTCGCCGTTCCGTTCCCGTACGCCGACTACAACACCCCGGCCATGCCGCTCGCCGCCGTCTGGCTGGCGCTCTTCCTCGCGGAAGGGACGGCGCGGGCCGGCCTTCCGGCGCGGACCGTCTCCGCCGCCGCGCTCGCCCTTTCGCTCGCGTTCGCGGCGGCGTCGCCGTGGCCGATGAAGTGGGTCGGGGGGCGGCAGGACCGGTTCTGGTTCGAGACCGATTCCTCGACGCCGCTCGCGCGCCTCCGCGAAGCGGGGCGGGCGGTCCGCGCCGCCAGTCCCGCGGGCGTGCCGCTTTTCACGCAGGACGCGTATCTGGCGGTCGAGGCGGACCGGCCCGTCGAGCCGGGCCTCGAAATGGGCCCGTTCAGCCTCTTTCCCGGACTCGATGACGCCACGGCGCGCGCGCGCCGCGTCCACAACCTTTCGACGCTCGCGGCGGCCGCGGAAACCACGGAAGCCCGCGTGGCGAGCGTCGGCGGCTACACCTTCGCCATGGCCTGTCCCTCGACCGATCCGCTCGGCGGGGAGGAGCGCGAGGCGCTTCTCGGCGCCCTCCGCCGGCGCTTTCCGGCCGTCCTGGCCGAATGGGACCGGTTCGGGCAGCAGGACACGCCGTTCGAGATCCGCGTCCGGGAGGGCGAATAGATGCTGTTCGGCTCGCTTTTCTTCCTCACCGTGTTCCTTCCGGTCGCGCTCGGGGGGCACTGGGCGCTCCAGCTCGCGGCGGACGCCGCCGCCCGGCGCCGCGGCGGCGTGCCGTCCGCGGTTCCGGCCAACGCCTGGCTGCTGTTCGCGAACGCCTTTTTCTGCGCGTTCGGCGATCCCGCCGCGCTCGCGCTGCTCGCCGTCTCCGGCTGGGCGAACCGCGCCGTCGCGCGCCGGCTTTCTCGCATCGGCCCGACGCGCGGCGGAAAAGCGCTCCTCGCGGCCGCGGTCACGGGCGACCTCGCGGTTCTCGGCGTGTTCAAGTACGCGGGCTTTTTCGCCGCGTCGGCGAACGCGCTTCTCGGCGCCGGGCTCCCCGTTCCGGAGCTGTGGCTTCCGCTCGGCGTGAGTTTCTGGACCTTCCGGGAAATCTCCGCGCTCGCCGACTGCGCGCGGGGCTCCGCGCGCGTGCCGCCGCTTCTGGAGTGGTTCGTCTGGCTGTCGCTCTTTCCGGTCCTCGTCTCGGGGCCGATCGCGCGCCTCGGAGACACCGCCGCGGCGCTCCGTTCGCGGCCGTTTTCCGCGCCGCTCGCGGCGTCGGGCATGCGGCGGTTTTTCGTCGGGCTCGCCAAGAAGGCGCTCGTCGCGGACACCCTTGCGCCCGTCGCGGACGCCGCCTGGGAAGCGGCCGGCGGCGGCGGGCTGCCGCGCCCGCTCGCCGCGCTCGCGCTTCTCGCGTACGCGCTCCAGCTCTACTTCGATTTTTCCGGCTACACCGACATGGCGGTCGGCCTGGGGCGCATGCTCGGACTCCGCCTGCCGGAAAACTTCGACCATCCGTACGCCTCCGCGTCCGTGCGCGAGTTCTGGCGCCGCTGGCACGCGACGCTCGGCTCGTGGCTCCGCGACTATCTCTACTTCCCGCTCGGCGGGAGCCGGCGCGGGACGCTCCGAACGTGCCTGAACACGCTCGCCGTCTTCGCCGTCTGCGGCCTGTGGCACGGCGCCGGCGCGATGTTCCTGCTCTGGGGCCTCTGGCACGGGCTCTGCATCGTCGCGGAACGTCTCGCGCCGCGCGTCGAGCCGCGCAGCGCGGCCGGCGCGGCGGCGCTCGCCGCGTTTCGCCATGCGTGGACGCTCGCCGCCGTTCTTTTCGGCTGGGCGCTCTTCCGCTCTCCCGACGCCGCGACGGCCGGCTCGTTCCTTCGTTCGCTCGCCGGCGTCGCGGAAATCTCCGACGCCTCTCGCGCGCTCTGGATCGACTGGTCCCCGAAGGCGGTCGCCGCGCTCGCGCTCGGCGCCGCGTTTTCGCTTCCCATTGTTCCGCGTCTCCGTGCCGCGCTCCGGAAGCGCCTTCCGGAAGGCGCCGCGTGGTGGCTCGAAAGCGCGGCCGCTTCGGCGCTCGCCCTCCTTGCCGCCTTCTTCCTCGCCGGAAGTTCGTTCCGGTCGTTCCTCTACTTCAAGTTCTGACCGTCCGCTTCTGGCGCGGCGGACAGGCCGTGCGCGAGGCGGACGACGTTCGCCTCGCGCACGCCGGCGCCGGAGAGGACGGGGGAGGAGACGCCGTCGTGCATGGCGAAGACGCGGTCGCAGAGGCCGACGATTTCGTCCATTTCGGAGGAGATCGCGACGATGGCCATGCCGGAAGCGGCGAGGCGTCGGAGCGCGGCGTAGATTTCGGCGCGCGCGCCGACGTCGACGCCGCGCGTGGGCTCGTCCACGATGAGGACGCGCGGTTTCGCGGCGAGGCTCCGCGCGAGGACGGTCTTCTGCTGGTTGCCGCCGGAGAGCGTCCGCACCGGGGCGTCCGCGGCGGAACGGGCGATCTTGAGCGAATCGGCGAGCGGCCCCATGCGCCGCGCGCGGCGCGCGGCGGAAAGGAAGGGGCCCGCGGCGTCTTCGCCGATCGACGACAGGGCCATGTTCGCGTAGACCGATTCGTCCGGGAGGATGCCTTCGCCCTGGCGGTCTTCGGTGAGATACGCGACGCCGCGCGAGAGGGCGTCGGAGACCGAGGAAAACCGGACGGGCCGGCCGTCCAGGCGGATTTCGCCGCGGACCGGGCGCGAGAAGCCGCAGAGCAGGCGCGCCAGTTCGGTGCGCCCGGCGCCGGCGAGGCCCGCGACTCCGAGGATTTCGCCGGCGTGCACGGAAAGGGAGGCCGAGCGGACGCGCGCGCCGTCGGAGAGGTCCGACGCTTCGAGCACGGGCGCCCCGGAGGCGGGCGCCGCGGACTTCGGCGGGTAGAGGCGGGAAAGCGGGCGGCCGACCATCGCTTCGGCGAGGGTTTCGGGCGTGAACGCGGCGGAGGGCTTGCGGGCCACGAGTTCGCCGTCGCGGAGCACGGCCGTTTCGTCGCACACGGCGAGGACTTCGCCGAGCTTGTGCGAGACCCACATCACGGCGCCCCCGGCGTCGCGGAACGCGCGCACGACTTCGAGCAGCGAGGCGGTTTCCTCTTCGCCGAGGACGGTCGTGGGCTCGTCGAAGAGCAGCACCGGCGCGCGGTGCAGGAAGGCGCGCGCGATTTCGGTTTTCTGGCGGTCCGCGACGCCGAGAGAGGCGACGGGCGCGCGCGGGTCGAGGTGCGGCGCGCCGGCGAGCGCGAGGACGCGCCGCGCGGCGTCGCGCTCGGCCGCGCCGTCGACGAAGCCGCGCCTGGAGGGCTCGCGTCCGAGAAAGAGGTTCTCCGCGACGGTCATCTGCGGCACGAGGTGGAATTCCTGCGGCACGAGGCGGCAGGCCGCGCGGCGCGCGGCGGCCGAGGCGGAAGCGCCGGGCGCGGCCGGTTCGCCGCCGAACTTCACGGTGCCGGAATCTTCGGAGAGGTAGCCGGAGACGCAGCGCATGAGCGTCGACTTCCCGGCGCCGTTTTCGCCGCAGAGCCCGAGGACGGAGCCGGGGCGGAGGTCGAGCGAAACGCCGCGGAGGACGGCGTTGCTCCCGAACGACTTGCAGAGGTCGCGGACTTCGAGCGCCGCGGCGGAGCCGGGCGGCGCGATTCGCGGGAATTCCGCTTTCATGTCTTTTCGCCGACGAGGATCAGCGTCGAGGGGATTTTGTCGAGTTCGCCGCCGTGGTCGGCCCAGGCGTCGCTCGTGTACGGCGCGTCGCGCACGGCCGGCGGCTCGGCGAGGGCGGTCACGCGGAGCCCGGCGCCGGCGAACCAGCGGAACCAGGCGGAGACGGGCCAGGCGCGCGACACCACGTGTCCGCACGCGTCGTCGCGCACGTCGTCCGGCGGTTCGAAGTAGCTTTCGAGGAACATGCCCGGCGTTTCGCCGCCGCAGGGCTCGCCGTTTTCGTCCTCGAACGTGCCGTCGATCCACTCGCCGTTGAAGACCGGGTGGACGGTCGAGACGACGACCGTGCCGCCCGGCTTCGCGCGCGCGGCCATGGCGCGCACGACGGGCTCCGGGTCGTCGGCGAATTCGAGGGCGTGGGAGCTGTGGACGAGGTCGAAGAGGGCGCCGGCGGGCAGGACGGAGCCGAAGTCCTCGAACGCCGCGCGCCGCAGGTCGATCGCGACGCCGCACCGCGCGGCGAGCGCGCGGGCGTGGCGGAGCTGGCCTTCGGAGATGTCGAGCGCGGTGCAGCGCACGCCGCGGCGCGCGAGCCAGACGCTGTTCTGCGCTCCCCCGCAGCCGATTTCCAGCGCCGAGGCGCCGGGGCCGAGCGGCGGGAGGAGGCGGAGCGCGCTCTCGCCGGGGATCTGGGGGCCGTAGTGGAAATCCGTTTCGTCGATGCGCGTCATGCGCGCGTATTCGTCCGAAAGCGCGTCCCAGTACGCGCCCTGGGCGCGGCGGTCGGTCTTTTCGCGGGCGTCGTGCATTTCAGAGGAAAAGCGGGGCGGGGGCGGCCGGTCCGTCGGAGAGGGCGAACGCCTTCGCGAGAAGGTCCGAGACGGCGTCCGCGCCGGCTCCGGAGCGCGCGTGGACGCGCGCGAGCGGTTCGCCGGCTTCGACCCGTTCGCCGGTCTTGCGCAGGTCCGAGACGCCGACGGCGGGGTCGACGGCGTCCGTCACCGCGCGGCGTCCGCCTCCGAGCAGCAGCACGGCGCGGCCGACGGCGTCGGCGTCGACGCCGGAAACGAAGCCGGAGCGGGGCGCCGGGACGTCGCGCACGACCGGCGCCCGCGCGAGGACCTTTTCCGGCGTTTCCGCGACGCGGGCGTCGCCGCCGTGCGCGGCGACCATCCGGGCGAAGGTTTCGAGCGCGGCGCCGGAGGCGAGCGCCCGTTCGAGCGCGGCGCGCGCGGCG
>CAMNCG010000248.1 GCA_946534105.1 uncultured Verrucomicrobiota bacterium | reverse complement strand
GCGGCGGAAGCGTCGTGGACGCCGACGCCGGCGTTGTCGATGCCGTCGAGCCGGAGCGCAAGGCCCTCCGTCAGGTAGCCGGCGTCGAGCGAGCCGGTGGCCGCTTTCCACTGCCAGGTGATTTTGACCTTGTCGGAGGAAGAGACGGAGACGGCGAAGACGCCGTCACGGGTTTCCGCCGCGCCCCAGTTGCCGGTAGCGTCGTCCCACGAGGCGACGGTGCAACCGGAGAGCGCGTAGGCGACGCCGCCAACGGTGGCGCAGGCCGGGGCCCGGAACGTGTAGCCGTCTTCGTCAACGGCAAAGGCGCCGGTTCCCTCCGACCCCGCCGCGCCGGCGAGCGTCGTCGCAATCACGGCGTTGGTGACGGGGATGCCGGTGACGAAGCGATACTGGTCGAGCTGCCAGTTGGCGGCGATCTGCGCCTGGGTGAGCGCGTTCGTGTAGATGCGGACAGCGTAGTATGTGCCTTTGCCGGGGTGGTTGCCAGCCTGCCAGTTGCAGCCGATGTTCCACTGGGAGGCAGGGAACGTCTTGCCGGACGTCCTTCCTGTCTGGGTATTGGAAACTGTTGTACCTGAAGCATACAGAACGACCTGCGAAGCGTCGAGGGCGGCGGCGAAACCTTGTTTGTCCCAGGAGGATATTGTCGGACGTTTGGAATTGGAGAAGCCGTAACTGTCGAGCTTCCACTTCAGCGCGCCGCCGTTCATCCAGATTCCGCAATCGGTACTTGAGCTGCCATCGGCAATCGAAATGAAATTTGGATACTGCGTGGGCTGCGCCGGGGTGAAATCGCCGAACACCTCGACCGTGACGTTTTCGCTTGCGGGAATGTTGCCAATCGTCTTGAAGTACCAGTCGGCATCCATGTAGAAGGCGTCGTCGAGCCAGCGTCCGTTTCCGGACGAGTTCTTGCCCGTGCCGGCGTATGCGGTCTTCGTGGCGCCGCCGCCGCCGGCGAGGTTCGCCCAGACGGTCGCGCTGCCGTCGTGCGGCGCATTTGCGCCGGCGTTGCGGATGCCGTCAAGCTGCAGGACGAGGCCGTCCTGCACGTAGGCGTCGGGCTCGTAGCGAAGCCCGGCAAAGGAGGGAACGGCAAACGCCAGCGCGAGCGCTGCGGCCATGCGGGCGGAAAAGGCGCGACGCGGCGGAATGGCGTCGAATCGGAATGTCTGTTTCATGGATTTTCGACTTTAGGATTGCAGTTGCGAGTCGGCGGAGCGGGGTGGAGAGGGAGATCCTACCCCCTTCCGACAATAAAAATTCTGCCGCCGGGGCACGGTTTTGAAAAGTCCAATTCGGCCAAATAAAATGACACGAATCGGACAACGATGAGGTTTCCGCGCCGCGTGATTCCGCAGGAGTCTCGCGCGACGCCATTCACGGCTCGTTCGCCGCGCCGGCGCGGTGTCTCAGCGACGCCGGGAATCCACGCGATACGCGCCGGGCGTCCTTCCGGTGGCGGCGCAAAACACGCGCCGGAACGACCCCGGCCCGGAAAAGCCGCACATCTCCGCGATGTTCTCCACCGTCTTTCCGGTTTCCCGGAGCAGATGCCTGGCCTCCACCACGCGGCGCGCCGTGATCGCTTCCAGAATGGACTCGCCGCGCAGCTGCCGGAACCGCATCGTCGCCAAAGACCGCGACACGCCGAGGTGCCGCACCACGTCGGCGGTCGTCGCTCCGGAACACGCGTACGCGTTGATGTAGTCGAGCGCCTTTTGGACGAGCGCGCCGGACGTGGACACCGCGCCGGTGGAGGCCCGCTGGCGAATCGAATGCGCCCCGTAGAAAATCGGGGAAGCCGGCGGAGGCGCCCCGGCGATCATGGAGGCTAGCGCGGCCACGCACTTTCTGCCGGCGTCGCGACCGTCGAAGCGCACCGAGGACATGTTCGGAACCGAGAGCAGACAGTACGCGGGATCGTCGTCCATGCCCAGCACCGCGACGTCGCGCGGCACCGCGATTCCGGACTCTCCGCACACCGCGAGGACGTCGGCGCCGGTGGAATCGTTCGCGGCGAGAACCGCGGCAGGCTTTTCCAGAGCGCGGAGCCAACGCGCCAGCGCGGCATAGTCGGGGCCGGAGTTCCGCCGGACTCCGCGCGGGCTGCCGACGCGCGTCGCCGGAGCGCCTCCCTGCCGGAAACGCTCGCAGCGCAGGCCGAGCGAACGCAATTCGGCCATGCAGGCGTCGCCCCGAATCTGCGACCATCCGGCGCCGCTTTCGCATTCCACGAACCCGAACGACCGGAACCCGGTCCGCTCGCGAAAATGGCGCACCGCGTCGCGCACGACCGCGGCGGTGTCGAGCTCGACCAACGCCGTGTGACGGCGCGCGGCGGCCGGGACCGCGACGAACCGGTCGCGCGAAAGGTTGACCGTCGGCACCCCGGCCCGGCGCAGGGCGGATGAAATCGCCGCGTTCTCGTCGTTGAAGCACGAAATCACGCCGTCGAGGATTTTCCTGCGCAACATCCAATCCGCGGCGCCGACGAACGCGCCGGACGTGTTCACGAACCGGATCCGCCAGTCGAGCGACCGCGCCGTGGTTTCCTCGCGAATTCCGGCAAGGGCGTCCCGGCCGAACTCGCAACCCATCCACAGCGCCACGAGAATGTGACGGCAAGAGGAATCAGGCTCTGAAAGCTCGGACTCGTGCATCTCGTTTTCCCCGCTGCGTCAATCGTCTGTGGTCGCGAACGGACTCCGCCGCCGCAACGCCGCGATTCTCACAAACGGCGGCGCGCTTGTCAATCCTTCCGCGCGCGAAAAGGAAGGGTGGATTTTTGGGGCGCGATGTGGCAAACTGAGGGGCGAAGACGCGACGGGCGCCTCCGCGCCCCGCCTCCACCGCTCCCCGCACGCCCCCCCTCCCGGGAGCTTGCGCAATTCCCCCAAAAAAATAATCACCATGAAACGCTCCCTGTTCGTTGTCCTCTCCGCCGTGGCCGCCCTCGCCCTGACCGGATGCCAAACCTGCGACCGGCAGGTCTGCGCACCTTCGCCGTTCGCGCAGTACGACGATGTCGACACCGTCCGGAAAATCGAACTCAAGCGCACTTCCGAGAGCTGGGACGGCACCGCTCTGCCCGACTACCTCAAGGGAAAACCGGAACTCGTCGTGATGCGCTACGTCTTTCCCGTCGGGAGCAAGCTCCCCTGGCACCACCATCCCGTCATCAACTTCGGCATCCTCCAGCAGGGAGAACTGACGATCGTCGGACTGGAAGGTCAGCGGCAAGTCGTCCACGCCGGCGACGCGATCGTCGAAATGGTCGGGCCCGTGCACTGCGGCATGAACACGGGCGACAGGCCCATCGTTCTGGACATGTTCTATCTGGCGCAGGATGGCATGCCTCTCGCCGTGCAGCATCCCGAAGTCCACAAGCCGATGGAGTAAGGCGGCGAAGGACCGCAAACCGTGAAGATTCGCGACATCGCCCATCGGGGGCTCTGGGACGAAACCGTCCCGCAAAACACCCTGGAGGCGTTCCGGCGCGCATGGGCGGCCGGCGCGACGTGGGTGGAAACCGATTTCCACCGCACGAAAGCCGGGCAGATGGTCTGCATCCACGCGGAGAACGAACTGCGGATGTACACCGGATGCGACAAGAGGATCGCCGACCTTTCACCGGACGAGGTGGCGTCGCTCCGCCTCGATCCGTCGCGCCCCGAAGCGCCGTCCCACGTGGCCCCGCCCTGCCCCGGCGCCGCGGCGGCCGCTCCGGCGGAGCCGACGCCGGCCGTTCCCGGCGCGGACGGCTTCCGCATCCCGCTTCTCGGCGAAGTGCTCGCCACCGTGCCCCCGCACGGGACGCTTCAGGCCGAAATCAAAGGCTACGCGCCGGACTACCCCGACCGGTTTGACGACGCCGTGCGCGCGGCCGGACTTTCGGAGAAAAACATCGTCGTCTCCTCCTTCCAGTTCGACGCCCTTGCCGACTTCCACCGGCGGAAGCCATCGTACCGGACGCTCCTGCTCGTCGGCGTGCCGAAGGAGGGAGACACCGACGTTTTCGCGAAAATCGCCCAATGCCGCGACGCGGGGATCGGCGCGTTCTGCCCCGGGCTCACGGGTGGCGACCGCGCGCTCTCGGACGCCGAGGCCGACGCCGTGCGCGCCGCCGGGCTTTCCCTCCGCGTCTACGGCGTCAACACGCCCGAGGCGCTCGCCGCGGCCCGCGACATCGGCGCCGAAGCCTTCACGTGCAACTTCTGGCGCGAGGCGTTTGGCTGGGCTCGCGCCGTCGGCGGCGTCGAGCTGCTCGCCTGACCAAACGGCGCCGCGATCCGCGGCGTCGCGCAAAAAAGGGTCCGCGCCTCCGGGCGCGGACCCTTTTTTGC
Source organism: uncultured Verrucomicrobiota bacterium (assembly GCA_946534105.1). Classification (GTDB taxonomy): domain Bacteria; phylum Verrucomicrobiota; class Kiritimatiellia; order RFP12; family UBA3636; genus UBA3636. The sequence goes on along the minus strand of CAMNCG010000248.1, from coordinate 899 downwards.
GTCGTGCCGTGGCGGCGCTCAGCGAATCTGCTTCGCCTTGGCCATCGAACGGGCCTCGACGGACTGGATCTCCGCGAACCCCTGGGACGAGACGGGATTGAGACCCTTCTGCGCGTCCTCCATCGAGGCGTTCTCCTCGAAGTAGAGCGACGCCTTGACGCCGGTAAGGCTCTGGAACAGGACGTTGCCCTTGTAGAGGCCGATCTTCACCGTGCCCGTGGCGAGCTCCGCGAACGTGTCGACGGCCGCCCACGCGGCCTGCGACGAAAGGTCGAAGAACCGGCCGTCGTAGATCTGGTTGGCGAGGAAGCGCGACAGGTGCTCGAAAAGGTCCGTCCCGCGGCGGTCGAGAACCGCCTGGTAGACGTAGCGCAGGGCCTTGCCGAGCATTTCCATGCCCGGAGCCTCGTAGACGCCGCGACTCTTCGTGCCGATGATGCGGTTTTCGAGCGCGTGGGAGAGGCCGAGGCCGTTGCGGCCGCCGATCGCGTTCGCCTTCACGACGAGATCGAACGGGCGGAGCTTTTCGCCGTTGATCGAGACCGGGCAGCCTTTCTCGAACTTGATCGAAACGCTCTCGACCTTGTCCGGCGCCTTCATCGGCCAGCATCCCATCGTGGTTTCGACGATGGTCATCGGCGTCTGCATGCTCTCGAGGTCCTCGGCTTCGTGCGAAAGACCGGCGATGTTGCAGTCCGTCGAGTAGCGCTTCTTGCCGCCCGGGAAGGCGACGATGCCGTGCTTGGCGAGGTATTCGCACATCTGGGTGCGGCCCGGAAACTCCCTGAGCAGCGCCGCGTCGCGCCACGGGGCGTAGACCTCCATCTCCGGGGCGAACTGGTTCGTGTAGCGCTCGAAGCGCATCTGGTCGTTGCCGCGGCCGGTGGCGCCGTGGACGA
>CAMNCG010000247.1 GCA_946534105.1 uncultured Verrucomicrobiota bacterium | reverse complement strand
GTTCATCATGCCGCCGTTGCCGACGGAGCCCAGGTAGATCTTCGTCAGCGTTTCGCCGCTTTTCGCGGTGCCGCACTCGCCTTCGTGCCAGAACCAGCCACGCCGCAGCGGAAAGTCGGCCTCGGCCACGCGGAAAAATGCGCCGTCCGGAGTCCCCGCGTTGCGCTGCGCCACATAGTCCGGGTTGCCGAATGCGCCATCCGCGAATCCGCCGGTCGAAACAACGGTGGCGCGGGAGTCCGGGTCGAGAAAGCCCATTTCGTTTCCTGGCCAGCGCAGGTCGGAATCGTCGCTCTCGCCCGAGAAGATCGTCGCACCCGGCTGCATCCGCCGCACGAAGTCGAACACCTCGTCGAAGCGGTAGTAGCCCGGACCGATCCTGCGGCGCTCACGCGCTCCGCCGTAGTGTCCGTCGCCGCCGTTCGCGCCGTCGAACCACATCTCGAAGACGTCTCCGTAGCGGCCGTCGAGCAGTTCCCGGAGCTGCGCGTGGTAGGTTTCCACGTATTTCGGCGTGCCGTAGTCGGCGCTGTTGCGGTCCCAAGGCGAGCAATAGACGCCGAACTTCAGCCCCGCGCGCCGGCAGGCGTCCGACATGGCCCCCACGTAGTCGCGGCATTCGGCGCCCGACGTCCGGCATCGGAAAGGCGACGCGGCGATGCAGTAGTCCGTCGTCCTCGTCGGCCAGAGGCAGAAGCCGTCGTGGTGCTTGGCAACCACGACGAGGCCGCACAGTCCGCCGTCGCGGCAGGCGCGCACGATTTGGTCGGCGTCGAAGCGCGCAGGCGCGAGAAGCGCCGGATCGGCGTCGCCGTAGCCCCATTCGCGATCCGTGTAGGTGTTGAGTCCCCAGTGAACGATGCCGTAAACGTCCTCGCCGGCCGCGATGCGCGCGACCATCGCGGGGCGCGGCGCGGGGCGCGACGCGGGGCGGCTTTGCCTGTTTTCAGCCACGTTTGCCATGATTGGCCAAAGATTGTTTCCGAATTTCGAAATGGCGCTCCGCCGGGCGCGCGGCCTCGGCGAGCGCGGCCCGGTCGGACTCCATGGAGGCCGCGATCTCCGCGCGGCGCGGCCAGTTCTTCAGGTAGCCTCGATACTTTTGGACATCGTAGGAGTCTTCGGCGGCGCCTGCGGCGAGTAAGCGCTCGATCAGGGTTTCGAAGGTGCCGGGCGCGTCGGGGTCCAGCCCGTAGTGCCGCCGCGCCCAGCGCCGCGAGGTCGCAAGATCGCGGAGCGTCCGCTCGCCGACCCAGATTCGGCGGCAGATGTCTGCCGCCTCCTCCGCCTGGCGGCGCTGCGGGGTCCGCGCGACGGAGGCGAGGTCGATTCCCGCCGCCAGCTCGCCGGCCGGCCATGCGCCGACTTCGACGCCGTCGATGCGGACGGCGTATTCGCGCCCCGGCTCCAGGTTCGCGACTCGCAGGATTTCGCGGTTGAAGTCGCGCCCGAACGGCACGAAAGGCAGCGCGAGGCCCATTTCCGCAGTCATCGGGAACGGGAGCGCCTTCTCCGTGCAGGAGAAGGACAGCGCGTCCGCGCCGGCCGCGTCGCGGACGATTTCGTCAACCGCGCCCGCTTCGCCGAACGCCTTCAGGATTTCGTGGAGGATGACAACGTGACCGGCCGGCCCGGGGTGGACCCGGTCGAACGGCGCGCCGGGCGCGCGGCGCAGGATGCTCGCCGCGGGGTCGGCAGACTGCATGGCGGCATTGACGGCGAGGAGCGGCGCATGCAAATCGACGCACCTCGCGCCCTCGCGCGCCGCACGGGCGCGGATGCGGCGCGCGAGCTCCGCCAGTCCGTCGTCGCATACGAGCGGGGACGGCGCGCCGCCGTCGATGCAGGTCTGGTCGTAGGGCGTCGGCGTGAAATAGACGATTTCGGGATTTCCGGCCTCGGCGCGGATGCGGCGCGCGAGCTCGTCCATCCGGCTGTCGAACGCCGCGAGCGCGGCGGCGCGCCGCTCCGCCAGCGCCGGCGTGTCGCCGACGCGCGGCCAGGCGTAGCGATCGACGTCGTTCATTCCGAACATGACCGTGACGACCGTGGGCTTCTTCGCCGCGACGTCGTCCGCAACGCTCCACAGCCCCTGCTCAAGCGAAGCCCCCGACCATCCGGAATTGGAGAACCGGACATCGAGGTCCGGATGGCGCGTCGCGAAGAAGAGTTCGAGATACTCGCCGTAGAATCCGCCGTGCGTGATCGAGTCGCCGAACAGCACGACCCTGTCGCCGTTTTTGAGGAAACACTGGTTCATCGGACGGCCTCTTGGCTACCTGCGCGGGGCGTCTGCACGACGGCGACGCCATCGGGGGCCTCGCAGACATATTCCACCTTGCCGTCAACGCGGCGCCAGCCGGCGCGAATCTCGCCGAACGGCGTCTTGTGCGTCGCGACAAACGAATCGACGCCTTCAAGGACATGCGGGCGGAAGGCGACTTTCCTGAAGCCGGGTTCGAGCGGGACGATTCCCGCGGCGAATTCGTAGGCCCATGCGGAGAGGTCGCCGAACATGATGTGGTTGAGGGAGGAGACGCTGTCCCATGCCTCGTGGAGCGTTCCGTGACCCGACGCGAGCCAGTGCGCCCAGCCGGGGACTTCCGGCTGGACGAACATTCTGAATGCGTCGTCCGCGTAGCCGTGCGCGGCGAGGGCGCGCGGCACCCACTTGGCGCCGAGGATGCCGAAGTTCGCCTTGTGGCCGCCGGCGCGCACCGCTTCGGCGAGGCGCGCGGCGACGCGGGCCTCCACGCCGTCCGCGCAAAGCCCCTCGAAGAAGAGCGGCGCGGCGAGCTCCGTGAGCCGGCCGTCGGCGTAAAGGCCGTCGCCCTTGTGGAAGGCCGCGTTGAAGGCGTCGCGGATGCGCGCGGCGCCGGCGGCGCATTCCGCCGCGAAGGACTTCTCGCCGAAACGCTCCGCCCAGAAGGCAAGGCGGCGGTGGAACGCATAAACGTAGGCGCTGTCGGTAAGGCGCGTCGGCGTTCCCCGGCGGTCTTCCCACCAGCGGCACCAGTCGCCAAGGCCGTAGTCGAAGAGCCCGGCGTCGTCCGCCTTTTCCGAAAGGAAGGCGAGATAGCGCTTCATGGCTCCGTATGCCTCGCGCGCCGGGGCGTCGTCGCCGTAGAACCGGAAAATTTGCCACGGGATCTCGAAGAGGATCGCGTCCCAGGCGGGGCCGGACCCCCAGAAGAAGCCGAACTTCGGGGTGCACGGCACGATGCACGGCACCGCGCCGTTCGGGCGCTGCGCGTCGAGGAGCATGCGCAGGAAATGGACGTAGGAGTCCTTCGCGTCGAAGTTCCACAGCCCCGTCTCCATCGCGAGCTGCGCGTCGCCGGTCCAGCCGTTCTTCTCGCGGTGCGGGCAGTCCGTGGGGATTCCGACGAAATTGGAGAGGTAGCTGCGCTCCGTCGCGGCCTGGAGCGCCGCGAATGTCGCGTCCGACGTCTCCAGCGACCCGGCGCGCCCGAACGCGCTGTGGACGAACCGCGCGCGGATGGACCTGAGGCGAGCGTCGCCGTCCAGGGCGACCTTGGCGTAGCGGAAGCCGTGGTAGGTGAAGCGCGGGTGCCACGATTCGCCGCCGGGGCGGCCGGCAAGCGTGTATTCGTCGTGCTGGACAGGGCGCTTCTCGCCGCGCCCTGCGGTAAGCGACCGAACGCTGCCGAGCAGCCCGTTGCGGTTCGTCAGCTCTTCGTCGTAGTCGATGCGCACCCTCGCGCCGGGCGCGCCCTCCACCTCGATTTCGCACCATCCGGCGATGTTCGCGCCGAAGTCGTAAACGTTCTCGCCCCATTCGTTGACGAGGACGCGCACCGGCACAAAGGCCTCGAACTCGCGGCACGGCACGGCGTCCTCGGGCGAGACGACGCCCCACGGCGCATATTTCTCGACCTTGGCGGGGCGCTCGTTCGGGCGCGCGCCCTCCAGGCGCGCGTCGAACCACTCGCCGTTGCGCAGCGCGTTGAAGACGACCGGCGAATCGAAGGCGCGCCACGAGCCGTCCGTGACGAAGAGCGTCCGGCCGTCGCACGTCAGCTCGCCGCGCACCATCGGCGCGGACATCCACGGCGCGTCCTCGAAGCCCCAGGCGGATTTGGTGAAGGGGTTCTGCCAGCCGTTGCCGAGCAGCACCTCGACCTCGTTGCGACCCGCCTTCAGGAGCGCCGCCACGTCGAAGGAGAGCGACGAGACGCGCCGGTCGGGCTGGGTCGCGACGGGACAAAGCACGTCGCGCCCGGCCTTCGCGCCGTTCACGCGCACCTCGCACCAGCCCGCGACGGCGAGCGTCAGCACGGCCGTCCGCGGCCGCGCCGCGAGCTCGAACGCCCGGAAAAGCACAGGCGCGGGCTTCTCCGGCGCCAGCGTGTCGCCTGAAATCCACTGCGGGACGGGCCGCGCCGCGTCCGGCGGCGTTTTCGAAGACGGTGCTGTCGAATCGGTTTTCATGAGCAAAATGCTACCTCATCATCCAAAGGAATCAAGGCCATTGGGGAACTTATTGAACTTTCGTTAAGGAATTTTTTGGATTTACAATAGCACCTAAATCAAAAAATCGTAAATAGGTGCTCAATTTCCAGTCCTCCAAAACGAGCACCTAAATCGAAAAATCGCAAATAGGTGCTCATTTTCCAACCCTCCAAAACGAGCACCTAAATCGAAAAATCTCGTTTAGGTGCTTCCATTGGGGAATTTGTTGGATTTCCATTAGGGAACTTGTTGAGCTTTCGTTGGGGTATTTGTTGGAGTTCAATGTCATGTCCGCCAGCGCCGGGAACGCGCGCCTTTCTGACTACATCGCCTCTTCGGCGATCTGTTCGATGCGAACCGGATCGTCGCCCTTGAACTGGTAGACGATCTGGTGCAGGACCGTGCCGCGGGCGAGCGACGGGACGAACGGATCGGCGCGGTATTTCGCAAGCTGTTCGATTGCCTCGGCGTATTTCGCCGCAAGCTCCGAGTCGGGTGCGTCGGCCTTCGAGATCTTGAGTTCGACGAGGTAGCTGTGCCCCACGTCCCCGAAGTAGGTGCGCTCCGGGAAGAGGGCGAAGTCGCAGAAGCCGCGGTTGAGCTCCATCTCCGGCCGCGCAAGATAGAAGTTGATGTGGCCGAATTCGCACTGCATGTAGCCCTGGATGCGGATCTCGCGGTCGATGCCGCCGCGCACGGGCTGCGTCGCCTTGAGGTCGGACGCCAGCCGTTCCAGGAACGGCCTCCATTCCCCATCGTATGCCATTGCCGACGCGAGCTTGCTCCAGGCAA
>CAMNCG010000246.1 GCA_946534105.1 uncultured Verrucomicrobiota bacterium | reverse complement strand
ACGTCCGCATCTCGGGCAATCCCGACTCGGACGACATCATGTACGACGACTTCATTTCGCAACTCGAGGCGAAGATGGACGAGAAGAACAGCTTCTCGCAGCAGAAGATGATCGAGCTGCAGTCGCTCACGAACAAGCGCGACCAGAGCTACGACATGATTTCGAACGTCCTGAAGAGCCTGAATACCACGCTGACGGGCAACGTCAACAACCTGTAGGCCGGAAGGCCGACAGGGAAGGGGAGAAGGTCGGAAAGACGTTGAAAACGGCGATTGAGCGGATGATCGAGGCGGTCGGGTACCCGGACGGGGCGCCCGACGGCGCGCTTTCGTTCACGTTCCGGGTGGACGGGGCCGAAGTGCTCGCCGAGGAGGCGGCCGGCCGCATCGTTCTCTCGTGCGTCCTGTCCGACGACGAATCGCTTCTTCCCCAGCTGGCGCGGTACGCCGCCGGACGGCTTCTCAAGGAAGAGGCCGCGCTTTCGTTCGGGCCGCCGGGGCTTTCGCCTCCGGACCGGCGGCCCGCGGCCTTCCTCTGGCAGGATGCCCCGGCCGGTTCCGACGGGCCCGCGCTCCTCGGACTTTTCGAGACGTTCATGAATTCCTGCGACTGGTGGCGGGAGCGGGTCGAGGGCCGGAGGTCGAGCGCCGAAAGCCTTTCGGCCGACTCCGAAACGATGGTGATTAGACCGTGAAAGGATTTGGAATGGAAAAACCGCATGGCGGCACGGGAACCGGGGCGCGGGACGCGCACCGCGCCCCGCGTCCGGCGTCCGCCCTCGCGCGGCTGGCGTCCGTCGCCGTTTTGGCCTTGCCGCTCGCGCTTCCGCCGGCCGCCTCCGCCGGGGGCATCCCGTGGAAGCTGCCGGCCTACACGCTTGTCGCGCGGGACATGGACCTCAGGACGGCGCTCGACACCTTCGCGGTGGCCGAGGGGCTTTCGGTCGTGATGTCGCCGGCGGTCGGGGGCACCTTTTCCGGCGACTTCAAGGACGCGCCGCCGGCGGAATTCCTCGACAAGCTCGCGACCACGCACAACCTCATCTGGTACTACGACGGCGCCGCGCTCTACGTCTACGGCGCCGGCGAAATCTCCACGATGCTGATCGACCTGCAGTACATGAAGGCCGGCGAGGTGCGCCAGATGCTCGCCGAACTCGGGGTCGAGGACGCCCGGTATCCCCTCAAGACCGCCTCGGGCGACCAGCTCGTCATGGTTTCCGGTCCGCCGCGGTACGTGTCGCTCGTCGCGGAAATGGTCGCCAAGGCCGACGCCCTCCGGGAAAAGAAGACCTTTCTCGAAGTCGAGGCCCGCGTTTTCCCGCTCGTCTACACGTGGGCGGACGACGTGAGCTTTTCCGTTTCGAGCCCGGAATCCGTCGCCACCATCAAGGGCGTCGCGACGCTCCTCACCGAAATCATGGACGGGGGCTTCACCGTGTCGGAGGCCGGCCTGTCGGACGAGGACCGCGCGAAGGCGGAAGCCGTCCGCAATTCGGGGCTCAAGCCGATGATCAAGGCCGAAAACCGGCTCAACGCCGTCATCGTGCGCGACACCGCCTCCCGCATGCCGATGTACGAGGAGATGATCGCCAAGCTCGACGTGCCGCAGAAGCTCGTCGAAATCGACGTGACGACGGTGGAGCTCTCGCAGAAGAACGCCCTCGACTGGCAGCTCTCGGTCGGCGCGGCCGGGACGCGCGGCCGCAATTCCGTCGGCATCGGCATGAACGCGGGCAATTCCTTCGGCACGGAGGACGTGGCCGGGCAGGGGCTCGCCGGAGCGCTGACGCATCTGGGGGCGAACTACGACCTCGGCGCGTCTCTCACCGCGCTTCGCGAAAAGGGCAAGGCCCGTTCGATTTCCCGCACGTCCCTCCTCACCGTGAACAACCTCGCGGCGGAGCTGACCGACCAGCAGAGCTACCACGCGAAGGTGGTCGGCACCGAGGTTGCGACGCTTCAGGAGGTCTCCGCCGGCACGACGATCCAGATCAAGCCGCGCATCCTGCCCTCGCTTTCGACGAACATCCCGAGCCAGGTCTGGCTCTCGCTCGGACTGGACGACGGCGGTTTCGAGGCGATCTCGGTCGACGCGATGCCGATGAAGCGGTCGTCTTCGCTCACGACGCAGACCGCGGTCTTCGAGGGCGAGTCGATCATGCTCGCCGGCTACCTGCGCGACATCGAGGAGAACGCCGGATGGGGCATTCCGTTCCTGCGCGACATCCCGGTCATCGGCTGGCTTTTCGGCGGCAAGTCGACGCGCAAGGAGACCGTCCAGCGCATTTTCGTGGTGACGCCGCACATCGTCGATCTCGACCAGGAGATGCTCTACCGCCTTCAGGCGACCCGTCTGCGCGATGTCTCGATCGGCGAAGACGTCCAGAAGGACACGGAGGAGGAAGAGGCCGAGAAAGCGGCGAGGAAAAAGGCCGAGGCGGAGGCGGCCGCGGAAGAACCGGAAGAGGCGGCCGCGGAGGTGGCGGGCGAATTCGCCGCCGCGGAGGCGCCGAAGGAGGAGCCCGATCTGGCGCGGGAGCTGGACGCCTTGGGCGAAGAGCCGCCGATTTCCCTGGAGCCGGAGGTTCCGCTCCTGCCCGACCGGCCGGAAAGGCCGGAAACGCCCGACGTGGAGGAAGTGCCGGAAACATGACGGACGGCGCGGTGACAATCGAAAACGGGTTTGCCGGAATCGGCGCCGGGGCGTGGCTCGTGAGCCGCGGCCAGCCGGCGGCGTTTTTCGGCGAGACCGCGCGTCGCCGCCGTCCCGGCTGGCGCGTCGCCGACCGCGCGTTTCTCGAACTCGTCGAAACGACGGGCGCGGCCAAATGCGCCGACGCGGGCCGTCCGTTCCTCACCCACGTCCCGTGCGCTTCGCCGCTCTTCGCCGTCTCGGCGAAAGTGCTTGTCGCCCCGGCGGCGGCCCGTGCGGGTTCCTTCCTCCTCAAGGCGGTGCCGATGGGGACGGCCGGCGCGCTGTGCGTCACGCAGTTCGGTTCGGAGTGGGTCGTCCTCGCCACCGTCTCGCGCACGGCGCGCATTCCGCTCGCGGACGGCGAAACCCTTTCCGTCCGTCCGGAGGCGGTCGTCGCCTGGACGGGCGGGCGACCGACCGGCTTCTGCCGGAAGCTCTCCGTCCGGGACGTTCTCCTGCCGCGCCCTCCGCGCGACCTGCTGTTCACGTTCTACGGGCCGGGCGTCGTCTGGGCCGAAGGCTCCTCCGGTCCCCGCCCGGCCTTTCCCCCGACCCCCTTCCACCTCTGGAGGCGACATGGCGTTTGACGCGGCCCAGATCCTCCGGCAGACCTACGCCTCCGGCATTGCGGACCTCCGGCCGTCGGCCTTTGAGGAAGTCCCCGCGCCGACGGCGCGCGGCGAACTCATGGGCACGTCCTTCACGGTTGAGGCCGATCCGACGGCGGAGCTCATGGACTCCATGGAGGAGCTTTCCTTCCAGTTCGAGGAAAAGGAGGCGAAACGCGCCGGCGACCGGAAACTCGGCGAAATGCAGGGGCCGCGCACGGCGATGGTGAAGGCCGTCGAGTCCTGGATGGCGATGATGCCGGACATGCCGGGCCGCGAATTCCTCGCGGGCGTCATGCGCAACCTGCGCGGCGCCGCGCAGGCCGGAAACCCGCAGGACGCGCAGGGGCTCCTGAAGGAACTGGCGCGCGGATCGACCGATCCGAGCCATCAGTTCGCGATGCTCGACATCCTCGAACAGGCGTTCGGGGAGGGCGAGGACGCGCTTCGCGCGCTCGTCCGGCAGGCCAAGGCGCAGCTCGCCGAGGCCAAGGGCCCGGAGATCCGCGCCGGCATCAACCTCGCGGAGGAGGTGAACGCGCGCGCCACGACGCCCGAGGAGATGGGCGAGCTGCGCGAGATGTACCGCAGCGAAGTCGTGGGCTTCACCAAGCCGCAGGACTGCTTCCGCTCGCTTCTGGCGGCGCGCGGCCCCGAGGGCCTCAAGGACGCGATCGACTTCCTGATTGCCGGCTGCGGGGCGGATCTCAAGTCGCCGGCGCCGTCCATGGAGGCGGCGGCGCTCGGGCGCATCCTCACGGACCTGCAGTGCGTGCAGGTGCTCCAGACCGTCCTCGACGCCTTGACGGCGCTCGGACGGCGGATGGACAAGCAGTTCGGCGAGCGTTGCGCGCTCGACGGCGAGCAAATGGCGGGGCGCGTCCTCGACTTCACCGAGCAGGCCTTCGTCGCCGAGTCCGGGATTGCGGCCTTCATCGGCGACTGCGGGATGAAGGCGCTTCTCGCCCGCATGGACTTCGCGCGCGAGCTCACGGGCCTTTTCCGCAAGCTTTCGCCCCGGCTTTTCGAGCGCGAAGGCGACCGCCAGCGGCTCGTCGACGCCGCGCAGGAGCATCTCGACAACCTCATCTCCGAGGAAGAGGCGGAAGGAGGCGCGGCATGACGGCCCCCGCGTGGATGGATGCCGTGATCGGCGAATTCGGCCGCGCGGCCGGTCTCGGCGGACTTTCGCTCGGCGAAGCCGGCGTGGCGGCTCTCCGGTTTGAAAACGGAGCCGCGCTGCGGCTCGAATACACGGGCTCCGAGCTCGTGGTGGCGATGACGTTCCCGCGCGGCGACCTCAAGCGCCTCCTCTCCTTCGCGCATCCGAAGGCCGCCTTCGGATTTCGGGCGAGGTGCGGGATCCTTCCCAAGACGGGCGAATTCCTCGTGGCCGTGCGCCTCGCGGAGCGCGACGTCACGCTTCCGCGCCTGAACGACGCGTTCGCGCTGCTGTGGCGGCTTGCCGGAGAGACGGGAGGCGGATCATGGGCCTGAACGTTTCGAGAACGACCGAGCCGCTCCGCTTCGACGTCGGCATCGGCAGCGCCGGCTACGCGGACGTGATCCAGTCGCCGGCGGCGGGCGAGGCGCAGCGGTCGTTGCTACCCGGCGCGACGACCGTCACGCAGGCGATTGACGAGCTCTTCCCGACCGACCGGAGCGTGGGCGGGGAAATCCTGCGGGCGCTCGTGGCCGGAAATTCCGCGTCGCTGCGCACGCCCGGCGGCTTCGCCGAGGCGGCGCGGGGAAGCGTCCGCTCCCTCCGCGCGCGCAAGACACCCGCCTCGGAACGGGCGGCCGCCGAAATCGAAAACCTGCTCGCGGACGCCGATCTGCTGGAGCGTTGCCGCATGGCGCTGCTGGAAACGTGATGAGTGGCAAACTGACAAACTTTTCAAGCGTTTTTTCGCGGTTTGGCGACCTCGTGCTCGCCTTCCTCGTCGTCTGCATCATCGGGCTTCTCATCATCCCGCTGCCGACGCCGATGGTGGACC
>CAMNCG010000245.1 GCA_946534105.1 uncultured Verrucomicrobiota bacterium | reverse complement strand
GGCCGTCGAGGATCGAGCGCGTCTCGTCCGCGATGGGCTCCGTCATGTCGTCGCCCTCGACGAGGACGGTGTAGAGCGCGGTGATGGAGCCTTTCGCGGAGTTGCCCGCGCGCTCCATGAGCTTGGGAAGCTCGGAGAAGACGCTTGGCGGGAAGCCGCGGCGCGTGGGAGGCTCGCCGGCGGCGAGGCCGATCTCGCGCTGGGCGCGCCCGAAGCGCGTCACGCTGTCCATGAGAAGGAGCACCTTCATGCCGCGGTCGCGGAACGATTCCGCGATGGAGGTCGCCACGTAGGCGGCCTTGAGGCGCTCCATCGACGGACGGTCGGACGTCGAAATGACGAGCACGGACTTCTTGAGGCCTTCCGGCCCCAGGTCCTTTTCGATGAATTCGCGCACTTCGCGGCCGCGTTCGCCGATGAGGGCGAGGACGGTCACTTCGGCTTCGGTGTTGCGGATGATCTGCGCCAGGAGCGTGGACTTGCCGCCGCCGGCCGCCGCGAAGATGCCCATGCGCTGGCCTTCGCCGCACGTGAGCATGCCGTCGATCGACCGGACGCCGAGCGAAATCGGCTTCGAGATGATCGTGCGCTCCAGCGGCGAGGGCGGCGGGGCGTAGACGGGATAGTACCCGTCGGGGCGGAGCGGGCCCTTCGTCTCGGCGTCCATCGGGTGGCCGAGGCCGTCGAGGACGCGCCCGAGGAGGTTCATGCCGACCGGGACCATCTGGACGCGCCGCGTCGGGATGACCTCCGTTTCGGCGGAAATGCCGATCATCGCGCCGAGGGCGGTGAGGAGCGCGGCGTCCTTCGTGAAGCCGACGACCTCGGCCTGCACTTCGAGCCCCTCCCAGGGGTTGCGCAGGATGCAGACTTCGCCGATCTTGACGCCGGGGACGGACGCCTTGATGATCGTGCCGACGACCTGGACGACCTTGCCCTTCACGTCGATGGGCTGGGCGTCCTCGACGGCGCGGTCGAGCACCTGCGGGATGTAGTCGAAGACGGTGGTCATCGCACTCCTTTCTTCAAATTGCAGGAATGGTCGGCGTAGCCCTCGCACAGGTCTCGCACGGTCAAAGACAATGGTTCAATCTTCACTGGCGACATCCTCCTTTCCGATGCGCGACATCAGCAGCGGAATTTCCCCGGCATCGAGTCTGGTGAAAGCAAAACATTTCGATCCGAGGTCCTTCAAGGAGGCTCCGACCAGGTAAACCTCGGCATTGTCGATGATGAGAAAACGGTCGTGGAAATTCTCGCTGAAACGCACACGAAGCCGCGGGTACTGCGAGTTGAACTTGCCTATGTCCGCCGCCGTGATCTTCAGCCGCGGTGCGCCGCTGCGGTCGAAGTGCCGCGACGTCACGACGACGAGGGCCACGCCTCTGCGCTTCGCCGAAAACATGTCCAGCGTCTCCACGGTCGCCCAGTTGTCGATGAGCAGAATAGACTTCTTCGCCCTGCGGATCAATTTGTCGATGAACGCCCTCGCATCCCACATCTGCCCGTCGCAAAACACGCCCTGCGTGCGCGGCATCTGCGTCTGCACGAAGAAATCCACCTTCTCCTTCAGTTCCACGACGTCGCGCTCCGTCCTCGACAGCCGCCTGTCGACCTTGTCCTCCAGCTGGTTCATCCTCTGATTGAACGCATAGCCGCGCGTCAGATAATTCCGCAGCACGTTTGTCGCCCAGCGCCTGAACTGCGTGCCGCGAAGAGACTTGACCCTGTAGCCGACGGAGATTATCACATCGAGGCTGTAGAGCGCAAGGGGACGGCCCCTCTGATTTATGTGCAAAATCTGCACATTATTCCTTTCGTCGCATTCCCCCTCGGAAAAGACGTTCCGCACATGCTTCGTTATGACCGTCCTGTCGCGTTGGAACAACTCGCACATCTGTTCCTGCGAAAGCCAGACTGTATCGTTTTCCAGCCGAACGTCCAACCGCATCGTCTCGTCAGGCTGATAGACGACGATCTCGTTTTTCACATCTCTCGTTTCCTCTGTCCTCATTTCCGCCTCCGTATCACAATGCGGTCGTAGAGGCGCAGGAGCTTGCCGCCGCGCTCGACGTCCCCAAGGCGGGTGTAGAACTCGTCCTTCTTCTGCTTTTTCGCCCGACCGAGGCTGCTGTTGTCGTTCTTCGGCATCAGGCCGGACCTCCTGCGACATGGCGCTTCAGCGACTTTTCGATCGCGGCGAGCTGGGTTTCGACGGAGGCGTCGGCGACGCCGGCCTCGGTTTCGAGGATGCAGGCGGGGCCCTTGAGGCGCTCGTCCTCGACGACGTCGAACGTCTCGACCGTCGGATAGTCCGAGCGGAACGACGCGATCTTCTCCCGGACCGTGGCGGCCATCTCGGGCGCGACCTTCAGCGTGACGCGGCGCTGGGTGCGGATGACGGCGGAAAGCGTCTTGCGGACGATGTTCACGACCATCTCCTTGTCGCCGATCTCGACGACGCACGAGCGCAGGGCCTTCATGACGACGTCCGCCATCTTCTTCTCGACACTTTCCATGAAGGCGACCGACTGGTCCACCTGGTCGAGCTTCTGCATGGCGATCTCCATCTTGCCTTCCTGGAGACCGACCTCGTAGCCGCGCTTCTTCTCCGCCTCGAACGCGGCCTTCGCCTCATCGCGGATGCGGGCGGCCTCCGCTTCGGCGGCGGCGACGATCTCTTCGGCCGTGCGGACGGTCGCGACGTCCGCCGCCTTGACGACGCGGCGGTCGCTTTCGAGTTTGAAGTCTTTTTTGTCGATCAGCAGCATAGCGAATGCGCCTCCGGGAAGCGAAGCTTCAGGAGCTTCGGGATGGTTTTGGGGTTGAGCGTCGGAGGGCGAAGGCCGGGAGCCGGAAGCCGCTCCGCCAAAGGCTTCGGAAGTTTGAACTTCAGTCGGGAAACGAGGGGGGGGACGTCCGGAAGCGCCGAAAGAAGCATCGCCATCCCGGACGGAACGACCGATCCGGCTTCCGGGCGTTCCGTTTCCGGATTTCCGCCTTTCAACTCCCCGAAATACGCGGTGAAGGAAAACACGTCGGGATAGACGCCGGCGAGCTCGGCCTTGAGCGCGCGGACGGTCGCGCCGTCGGTGACGCGGCGGAGGGCCGGCGCGAAGGCGAGCGCGCCGAGCCACTTGGCGATTTCGAGGAGCGTCGCGCCGTCGAGCAGCGCGAGCCGCGAGCCGTCGTCCTTGGGGAAAGCGTGGAAAAACGGTTCGATCCCGAGCGCCTCCAGGATGAAACGGCCGACGCGGGGCCCGCCCGGCGGCTCTTCGACCTCCGGACCTCCGACCTTCAGACCTTCGATCCAGCTCGGGTGGATCTGCGGGACGAAATTCCAGAGGAAATCGCGCACGGGCGGCCAGAGCGCGGGATCGGAAACGAGGGCGCGCGCTTCTTCTATCGACGGATCCATTTGCGGTCCGCTCCTTTCCTGGATTCAAGGTACCGGTTCCAGCGCGACCGGGCCTCCGGCACGCGGCCCAGGAGCCGCAGCGCGCGGGTCTCGAGCACGGCCTGGGCGTGGCCGAGTTCCGGCGGAAAGTCGGCCGAACGGAGCAGTTCCAGCGCGCGCCCGGCGTCCCCGCCGCCGAGAAGCAGCTCCGCGTAGGCCGCGGCCGCGACGCCGTCGCGGGGATCGTCCTCGCAAAGGGCTTCGCAGACGGCCGAGGCGCGGTCGCCCCGCCCGTGCCGCATGAACATCCACGCGGCCGTCAGCAGGAACTGTCTCTCGGTGTCTTCCATGTCCCGACCTTCGCCCTTCGGTCCGCTTCTACTTCTTCGGCGGGGCGTCGCGGAAGACCGTCACCATGATCTTCTCGGCGGTAAGGCCTTCGATGGCGTTCTTGACGAGGCCCTTGACGGAGGGGACGACGTCCGTGAGGTCGGCGTCCCAGCGCGAACGGATCGCGACGGCGGCGGACGACGGAAGCGCGTGCCGCGCGAACGGATCGTTCTCGGGCAGGACGATGTGGACGCGGGCGTCGACGACGCCGTCGATGCAGGAAATCGTCTTGGCGATGTCCTGCGAAAGGGCGTCCATGAAGCGGATGCGCTCCTCGCCGGGCGACGAGATCATGCCGGTCTTCTTGAAGACTTCGCCGATGCCCTGGTGCGGGCGGCGTGGCAGGCCCTCGCGTTCGAGGAGGTTCACCGCCTCGGCGAACTTCGCCTCCGTCACGGTCACGTTCCACGTGCCTTCTTCGCCGGGAGCCTTGTGGCAGGTGATTCCGGAGTCGATGAGAGCGGCCATGACGAGGTTCGCCTGGCGCTCCTCCAGGTTCGAATGGAGCGTGGTCTCCTTGTCGCAGCCCGCGGCGAACAGGGCCAGCGCCGCGAGGCAGGCGGCGCGCCCGCCTCGCGGGCCGGCAGGATGGAAAGAGGAAATGCTGGAATTCATGTCGGAATCATCGGGTGCGGGGGCTCGCCCCGCAGGCGGGACCGCGCGTCGCGAAGCGCGGCGCGCGTCCTGCCTACTGGTTCTTGATCAGCGTCTGGATCGCGTTCGACGACTTGTCGGCGACCTTGGTGACGATCTCCTGCTGGAAGGAGAGGTTCATCACCTCGTACTGGAGTTCCACGAGCTGCGCCGCGGCGGGGTTGCCGCCGGCGCCGAGTTCGGAAAGCGCCTTGACGCGGTGGAGGATGCCCTGGTTGTTGACCTGCGCGCTCCGCCACGCGGCGGCGGCCTCCGACGCGAAGGGGATCGGGTCGGCCGCGGACGCGGCCTGGGGCCCCTGCGCGGCCATCGCCGCCTGGAAACGGTCCACGGCGGAAGGATCCGCCACGGCGGCGGCCGGTTGCGCCGCCGCGGTCTGCGGTCCGGCAGCGGCCCGGACCGCTTCGATTGCCATTGCTTCTGTCATGTGAGCAAATCCCTTGCAAGTTGTGCGGCCGCCGGATCGTCGGGATCCGATGCGGCTTCCGAGAGCGGCGGTGCCGCCTCGTCGTTTCGTCCGAGGCGCAGAAGGGCCATGCCCTTGAACGCCTTCAGCATGGAGGAGCGGGGAAAACGAGGCAGGGCGACCGTGTCGATGTATTCGACCGCGCCCTTGAAGTCCGTCATGCTGATGAAGAGGATGGCCTTCGCGACGGCCGGAGACGGCTCGCCGGGTCGGAACCGCTCCAGCGCCGCGAGGATTTTCGCCGCGGACTGGAAGCGGTTCTGCCCGGTTGCCATCAAGGCGACGTTCAACAGAAGCCGCGCCTCTTCCTTTTCGAGGTCGACCATCAACGGAAGTTGGACGCGATCGAGTTGAGGGCGTCGCCCATGTTCTTGTTGATGTTGGTCATCGTCGTGAGGCAGAGGTTCCACTGCTGCAGGTCGTACTGCAGCTGCTGGAGGTTCGCCT
>CAMNCG010000244.1 GCA_946534105.1 uncultured Verrucomicrobiota bacterium | reverse complement strand
GCCGTCCGGCCGCAGGATGCGCGCCAGTTCGGCGAGCGAACCGGCGCTGCGCGACGAGCGGGCGAGCCGCGCGGAGCCGTCCGCCGCGCGCGACACCTCGGCGGAAAAGAAATCCCAATGCCGCTCCTCCGCCTTGCGGCGAAAGGCGTCGAGGCCGTCCCTCGCGCGGTGGTCGTCGCCCGGCAGGAGCATGAGGACTCTCCGGGCGTTCGTCGATCGTCCTTCGGAGCGACGGGCAGTCATGTCGGGTTCCTACATCGCCGTTTCGGGTTCATCCGGCGGGACGGCGAAGATCTTCGCCGCGGCCTCGGCGATTTCGGCGAAGACCGGGGCGGCGCTGATGCCGCCGTGGTAGGCGCGCGGCTGGTCGGCGGTCGGCGGGACGGCTTCGAGCGTCACGAGAATCGTGAAGCGCGGCTCCATGGCCGGGAAGAATCCGACGAACGTGCCGCGGTGCAGGACGCTCGAATACCGCCCGTGTTCCACCATCTGCGCCGTGCCGGTCTTTCCCGCGACGGAGTAGCCGGGGACCGCGGCGCGCCGCGCGGTGCCGCCGCGGGATGCGACGGAGCGGAGAACGGCGCGCAGCTGCTCGGCCGTGCGCGGGGAGACGGGGTTCGACACCACTTCCGGCTCCGCTTTGAAGACCGTCGTGCCGTCGGCCGCGCGGATCTCCTTCACGAGAATCGGCTTCATGAGGCGGCCGCCGTTGGCGATCGCGCCGTAGGCGCCGACGAGCTGGAGGGCCGTGCAGGTCATGCCCTGGCCCATCGAGGTGCGGATGTTGTTGAGTTCCGAGCCGTCGCCGATGGTCTGCCCGGCGCCCTCGCCGCGGAGCGGCAGACCGGTCGCCTTGCCGAAGCCGAACGCCTTCAGGTGGCGCTGCTGGCGTTCCTTGCCGAGCATCATGCCGAGCCGCGAGGCGCCGCGGTTCGAGCTCCAAGCCAGCATTTCGGCCACGGTGAGCTCGCTTTTGCCGTGCGTGTGGTCGCTCAGCGGGCGCCCGCAGTACAGGCCCGGCGAAACGTCGAGGAGCGTGTTCGTGCCGACGAGACCTTCGTCCATCGCGGCCGCCGCGGCGAACGTCTTCATCACCGAACCGGGTTCGTAGAGCGTCGAAATCGCGCGGTTCGACTGCTGTTCCGGTGTCGCGGCCCCGAATCGCGCCGGATCGAAATCCGGACGGGAGGACATGGCGAGGATTTCGCCCGTGCGGGGATCCTGCACGATCGCCCACGCCGCGCGCGGGTGCCACTTTTCGACCGCGCGGTCGAGCGCCTGGTCGACGGCGAACTGGAGCGTTTCGTCGATCGAGAGGATCACGTTGCGGCCGTCCACCGGATCGACGCATTCGCGCCGGCGACTTCGGATTTCGCGGCGGTTGCGGTCGGCGTCGCCGGTGATCTTCCCGTCCGTGCCGCGGAGCTGCCCGTCGAGCGTCTTTTCGAGCCCGCAGAGCGGCTCTTCGGCGGAATTCACCACGCCGACGACGTGGCAGAGCCCGCGTCCGAGCGGGTAGGAGCGGCGCGAGACCTTTTCGGTGCCGGTGCAGCGCCTCAGGACGTCGTTCGTCTTGAGGTCGTCGACGACGTCGCGGTCGGCGGTTTCGCCGAGCGGCTTGTAGCGGCTCCGGGTCGCCGAGACCGCCGCGTAGAGCTTTTCCGGGGAGCAGAGCGAATGGCGCGCGAGCGCCCGGTACACGGCACTGCGGTTTTCCGGCTTGATTTCGCCGGGATCGACGAAGACGCGGAACGCGGGGATCGTCTGCGCGAGCGGGTGGTCGAGCCCGTGCCGATCGAACAGCCCTCCCCGGTACGCCTTGACGACTTTGACGTATTTGCTCGGCTCGACCACCGAGGCGTCCGGCCGCAGCTGCACCTGTACGAGCTTCCAGCCGACGTACGCGAAAACGGCGGCCAGCAGCCCCGCGACGATCGCCATGCGCCGGTCGATCGTCGCGACGCATCGCGACATCGCCCGGGCGAGCGAAGGCAAGCGCATGCCACGCCTCCCCGCGCTAGCGATTGACGGCGTAGACGCCGGATCGCGCCGCGGGGGCGGAGGGACGGCCGGACATCGCGATGCGCTGCGAGGCGCGCGGCAGGTTCATCGAAACGCCATGCGACGCCAGCGCCACCGCGAGCGAGCGCGGCGTGCGGAGATTCGCCCAGGCGGCGTTTTCGCGCTGAAGCTGTTCCATCAGCTGCTGCTGGCGCGATTCCTCGCGCTGGATTTCGTCCTGCACGGCATCCCTCGCCTGAATGCCGACGAGTCGGCACACGAGCACGGCGACGACGCCGATGACGGCGACGGAACTCTTGAGCGAAATGGAAAACGTGTTCTGCCGCGCGCTCCACTGGCGGTTGCGGTTCACATAGCGGCGGTTCGGGCGGCGGCGACGGCGCGTGGTCATGCGGTCCTCCGTGGGGAAAGGCAAGTCGGGGAAGGGAAGGGGGAAATCCGGGGGGAGGCTCCGGCGGCGACGCCGGCCGGAGCGGGAATGCGCCTCACGGCGCGAAGGCGCGCCGAGCGGGCGCGCGGATTGGAGGCGGTTTCGGCCTCGGAGGGCGCGACCGGGCGGCGCAGAACGCGCTCGACGGCGGGGAGATCGCCCCGCCACTCCGATCCGCCCTGCTGGAGCGACACGTCGCGCCCCTCGTGTGCCGCGAATGCGCGTTTCACGATCCGGTCTTCGAGCGAATGGAACGTGATCACCGCGAGGACGCCGCCTTCGGCGAGGAGCCCGAGGGCGGCTTCGACCGCGCGCGAAACCTGGCCGAGTTCGTCGTTCACCGCGATGCGGATCGCCTGGAACGTGCGCGTCGCCGGATGGCGCGCGGCGCCGCGGCGGCCGCCCACTGCCTTTTCGACGACGGCGGCGAGCCGCGCCGTGCTTTCGATGGGGGCCTGCGTCTGCTCCCGCGCGATCGCGCGCGCGATCCGGGCCGCGGCCGGCTCTTCGCCGTATTCGCGGAGGACGCGCGCGATGCCCGCGGGATCGTCCGCCCTCGCGGCGATCCATTCGGCCGCGGTTTCGCCGCGGGAGCGGTCCATGCGCATGTCGAGCGGGCCGTCGGCGCGGAACGAAAAGCCGCGGTCCGCTTCGTCAAGCTGGAAGGAGGACACGCCGAGATCGAGCAGGATGCCGTCGACTCCGGAAAAACCGCGCTCCGCGGCGACGTCCGCCATCGAGGCGAAATCCGCGTGCACGGCCTCGAACCGCGATCCGAAGCGCGAGAGGCGCTCGCGGCAGCGCGCGACGGCGGCTTCGTCGCGGTCGATGCCGAGAAGCGCGCCGTCCGGCCCGGATTTCTCCAGAATCGCCTCCGCGTGCCCCCCGCCGCCGAGCGTGCCGTCGATGTAGCGCCCCCCCGCCCGCGGCGCAAGCGCCGCGATCGTTTCGGGGAGGAGGACGGGAACGTGCATCGGAAGAAGGGGAAAACGGAGGAGACGGAACGGGAAAAGGAGGCGGGCGGAAACGGGCGGGAAAAGGAAGCGCCGGCTAGAAGCCGAGCGAGCGGGCTTCGTCCACGAGAGAGGCGAGGACGTCCGCCTCGGAGCCGTCGAGCTTCGGGCGGTTGGCGGGCGACCACGCTTCCACGTGGTAGCCGGCGCCGATGAGGACGACTTCGCCGGAAATGCCGGCGAACGCCAGAAGCGAATCCTTGACGCGGATGCGGTTCATGGTGTCCACCGCCACGCACGTGACGAGTTCGCCGATGCGGCTCGTGAACCGGGCGAGCGCGGCGTCGGAGAGCGCGGCGCCGCGGAACGCCTCCATCCTGCGGTCGAATTCGGCCGGGCAGAAGACGTCGAGACACCGCGCCGTGCCGCCGAGATGCGCGAGGGAAGGCATCACGTAGACCTGCGACGGGCGCCCCATGCGCTCGAACCAGTCCGCCGGGATCGTGAATCGCCGTTTCGGGTCCAATTTGTGGTCCGCGCGCCCGAGAAGGGGTTGCATGGCAACCTCTTCTTTGACGCCCTGGACCGGGCCTTGGACGGGATTCTCTGACATTTTGTGCCTCTTGGTGCCACCATGATACACATGCTCCCACCAAAATGCAAGCGGAAAATCGGACGAAACGCAAAAAAAAGAACGTTTTCCGCCCGAAAACGGAAAACGTTCCTTTCGCGATGCCGCCGGACCCCGGGAAGGGGGCGGGCGGCGCGCCGCCGTAGCGGCTATTCGTACTCGATCGTGCCGGTCGGCTTGGGCGTGAGGTCGTACAGGACGCGGTTCACGCCGGGGACCTCGGACGTGATGCGCGAAACGATCTTGCGCAGCACGGGGTAGGGAATCTCCTCGATCGTGGCGGACATGGCGTCGCGCGTGTTGACGGCGCGGATGACGACCGGCCAGTCGAACGAGCGCAGACCGTCCTTCACGCCGGTGGACTTGAAGTCCGGCACGACGGTGAAGTACTGCCAGACCTTGCCGGCGAGCCCGGCGGCGTCGAACTCCTCGCGGAGGATCGCGTCGCTTTCGCGCACGGCTTCGAGGCGTTCGCGCGTGATCGCGCCGGGGCAGCGGACGCCGAGGCCCGGGCCGGGGAACGGCTGGCGGTCCACCATGTTCGCGGGGAGGCCGAGTTCGCGGCCCACGACGCGGACTTCGTCCTTGAAGAGGAACTTGATCGGCTCGACGAGCTCGAAATCCATTTCCGGCGGGAGTCCGCCGACGTTGTGGTGGCTCTTCACGGGACCGCTTTCGAGAATGTCGGGGTAGATCGTTCCCTGCGCGAGGAACTTCACGCCGTCGAGCTTCGCGGCCTCTTCGGCGAAGACGTCGATGAACTCCTTGCCGATGATCTTGCGCTTTTTCTCCGGGTCCGAGACGCCGGCGAGCTTGTCGAGAAAGCGGTCCGTGGCGTCCACGTAGACGAGTTCCGCGCCGAGGCCGTCGCGGAAGACCCGGATCACCTGCTCCGGTTCGCCCTTGCGGAGCAGTCCGTGGTTCACGTGCACGCAGACGAGCTGCTTGCCGACGGCCTTCACGAGAAGGGCGGCGACGACCGAGGAATCCACTCCGCCCGAGAGCGCGAGAAGCACCTTCTTGTCGCCGATCTGCGCCTTCAGCGCCGCGATCTGTTCTTCGATGAACGCCTTTGCCAGCGCCGGTGTCTCGATGCGCTGCATGTCGTCGGGTCTTTTGTCAGCCATTTGTGTCTCCTGTCCGTTGGTGGAAAACGCCTCCTCGTGCGAGGCGCGCGGAATTCTAGCACAAGCCCGTTCCCCGCGAGCATCCGGATTTCGTCCTCTCCTTTCCCCCTCTCCCCCTTAAAATCACCGAATTCTTGCAAAAATAAATATTGATTATCATCAATTTTATTAAATTTGACAAATCGTCGGTTTTCGCATATTCATTTTCCCGTTTCCCGCCCTTCCCGCAAGAGATCCCTCTCCGGCTCCATTCAACCTCTACTCCCGACTCCGCCATGTCCTACGGTCTTTCCCGCAACACCGGCCACGGCCGCCGCG
>CAMNCG010000243.1 GCA_946534105.1 uncultured Verrucomicrobiota bacterium | reverse complement strand
GCGACCAGCCAACCAGGCGAAGCCCGACCGCTGCGTAGGACGCGGGAAGACCGGAGGAAAGCTCGGAAAAGGCCGCGCGGGCGACGGCCGCGTCGTCCGTCGCGAAGCGCGGCGAGGTCGGATACTGCGAGACGTCGGCAACGAAATAGACGACCGGGACGCTCCCGAAAAGCGACGGCGGAAACGAGTCCGGATGCGTCGAGGCCTCGACTGCGCAGCCCGCCGGGCGGTCGCGCTCAAGCATCGCGAGAACGTCCTGCGGCGTTGACTGCAGTGTGTCGACACCCGTGGCGCGCCAGCCGCGCCCGGCCGCGTAGCGCCGCATCCCCGCCAGTTTCCGCCGGTGGACGGGGTCGTTTTCGTCGATGTCGATGTAGAGGAGCGTTTCGGGCATGTCGGGACGGAATCTTTCAACCGCAGCATTACAGGAGGGGATCGTATAGCATGCGTGCGGGGAAGTCAAATGCCGCAGCCTTTCAACTTTTCAACGAAAAGCGGGCAATGTGGCGGCGCAGGCTTGGATCGGCGCCGGCAGCTTGTGTCATGATGGCGACGACATTGCCGACTCGGCCAGATTGGCTGGGCGGTGGCGTCGGCGGTATTCGCCGGGCGTCACGCCGCGTTCGCGCTTGAAGATCTTCGTGAAGTGGCTCTGGTCGAAGAACCCGGTCGCAACGGCGATGTCGGAAACCAGCCGGTCGGTTTTCTCCAGCAGCCTGCGCGCCGCGTTGAGACGAATCGTGTTCACGTAGCGCCCAGGCGAGATTCCGAATATGCACGAGAACTGTCTTCGGAAGTTCGGCTCCGAGGTCTGGGCGATTTCGGCGAGGCGCGCGGACGAAACCGGGCGCGCGTAGTTTTTCGCGATCCAGTCCGTCACGGCCTTCATGCGTCCGTGCCAGTCCGGTGCGTCGTCCGAATGGCGCTTGTAGTAGATGCCGGCGGTGCCGATGAGCCTTCCGGCTTTGTCGCGGACTGGAAAGACGCTTTTCACGTGGATGTCGAGGGAGCGGTCGGCCGGGTGGCGGTGGACCTGGTCCAGAAGCGGCCGCCCCGTTTCCAGGACGATCCGGTCGGACGTCATGAACGATTCGGCGAGGACGTCGGCGAAGATGTCGCAGCTGCGAAGGCCGATGGCGTCGAACTCGTCGCGGATGTTGCAGTAGTCGCAGTTGCGGCGGTTGAGCGCCATGATGCGGCCTTCGGCGTCCTTGAAGTAGAACCCGGCGTCCGGCAGGGCGTCCATCATCTCCTTGAACGTTTCCGCGTTCGGCCCCGCCTTGCGGAAGAACTCCTCCCGCATCCTTTCCTTTTCTCTTCTCGTCAATTTCCGTTTCATTCTTACGCGTTCCGTATGTGCCGTTCATTCTACCAAAATGCGGAGTGATCTCAAGAGGGGTGACCGGAAAGTTGCACGGAATTTACATTTAATTTTACAATCCATACAAGACCCGGCGGAGGCCGTTCTGTAGAATTGAAGGCGTTGTCTGGGACGGGTGTCCCGTCATGCAGGCAACCGAATCGAACTTGGCAAAAGAGGTTCCACATGAACAAACTCGCTGTTCTCCTGCCGGCGGTCGCTCTCGCCGCATCGCCGTCCGCATGGGCGCGGACGGTCTCCGTCTCCTCCTTCGACGCCGCCACTGGCGAAACGGTGCTTGCGATTTCCGACGCCGAGGCGGGCGATGGCGACAAGGCGCTTGTCGCAGCCTGGTCCGCCACGCAGATCAGCGGTGATGCCTCGGACATTCGCGAGTCGGCATGCGTGGGCATCGTGTCTGCCGCCGAAACGTCGAAATCGCTTACTATTCCCGCCGCGTGGCTTGCGAAGTCCGGCGTCGTCCGCTTCTTCCTCATGGCCGGCGTCCCGCCCTACGACGCCCGTCTCGCATCGATCCGCTCGGCTTCCGCCGGACCGTATATCGACACGGGCTTCGTGCCGACAAGGGACAGCGACATCCGCGTGACGGCAAGATATGTTGGCACCACTGCCCCGTTTGGCGTATTTGGCGCATGCCAATTCTTCGATGCCAGCCCTGATACGGCTGGGGACACGGAATGGTATTACCGTTTCCTCGGCGCGGGCAACGGCAGCAGTGCGGTCAGCTTGGCAACCTCCGGCAGCGACCGGCACGAATATCGGCTGAATGCCAGGGGGGCGTTCATTGACGGGCTATGCAAGGTCGCGTTTGATCCTGCGGTTGTAACCGAAACAACGACAGGCACTTTGACGCTGTTCGGACGGAAGAGAAGTCCCGTAGACAAGCAGGGCGACATCACGATATACGGCGCAACGATCTCCACAAACGGAGTTGTCGCGCACGACTATGTCCCATGCCGAAACAGCGAGGGCACGGTGACGCTTTACGACAGGCAGACGCAGACATTCTGCGAAGTTTCGGGGAGCGGTTCGTTCGTCGCCGGTGACGAAACCGGTCCTGCGCCGGAGGACTGCGGCGGCGTGGAGTCGGCTACTGACGCGCTAGTATTGGCGCCGCGAATAAAGGCTGTCGTAAAAGACAGTTCGACTGGACTCGTGGAAATCAAGCTGAAGGGTTCGCACGGTGCTGGCGTCCTCTATTGGGTGGGCGGCGAATCTGACGCTGGGATGGCGCTCGCGGACTGGCAGACGACGAACTTCCTCTGCAAAGTCGCCGCCGACGCGTCGACAGTGGCCACGAACATCCCGCCCGAATGGCTGCTCGGAAGCAAAAGCATTCGCATCGTCTGGCGTTCTGCAGAAGACGTCCCCTACGACCATGAAGTCGAGTGGCTTCATTCCTCCGGATCGGCGTATGTCAACACAGGCATTCGCCCGACAATGCAGACGGAAATCGCCATTCGCGGCAAAAGCGCCTACGACGTCTGCCTATTCGGTTTGACAAAGTGCTTCTACATGTTTTGCAATTCCACCATGGGCGCATACGGGTTCTTCGGCAAGGCGGGCACAGACATGGGGCCATTCAACCCAACGGAGTTCCACACGCTTGAACTCGGCCCCTCCGGTGCCTATCTGGATGGATCGCAGAAGGCTGTTTTTCACGACGCGACGTTTGTAGAGCCGAAGTTCACGATGACTGTCTTCTTCCGCAAAAGCAACGATAACGCCAGCATGACGAAAACTGGCGACTGCACAATCCAGTGGGCGAAGATCTGTGAATCGGGGCGGGTCGTTCGCGATCTCGTTCCGTGCGTTGCTGGCGGCGAGGCTTGCTTCTACGACAGGGCCACCAGGTCGTTTCTGCGGAGCGAGGTGCCCGGAGCGTCGTTCGAGGCCGGCGGGATCGTCGCCAGTCTTACCGAACGCGACGTGCTCGCGTGGTCGGATGCCGTCGGCAACGCCCCCATGGTAATCGTCATCCGCTAAGCCGGCAGTCAAGTCTTCGCGCCGCCTGCGGACTTTCTCCTTCTGGAACCCGAGGACAAATGACAGGCACCGCGTTTTTCCTTGTTCTCTCCTCCGCGGCGCTCCACGCCTCCTGGAACCTCATCGCCAAGAAGAGGTGCATGACAGTCGCCTTCTTCACGGCGCTCGCCACCGTCGGGTGGGCGTGGTCGTCCTGCCTGCTGGTCCTGCGGCCCCCGCCGTCCGAGTTTTTCGGGCCCCCGCTTGCGCTGGCGCTTTTCGGCGTGCTTGTCGGGCAGTTTCTCTTCGCGTTCGGACTCGGTGCGTCGTATCGGAGGCTCGACATGTCGAGCGCCTATCCGATGATCAACGCGCTTCCCCTGCCGATTCTCGCGATTGCGTCCGCCGTGTTCGGGTTCGGCCGGTCCCCGTCCGTCGCCGCCGCGCTGGGCATGGCGGCGGTCTTCGCGGGATGCCTGTTCCTTCCGCTGCCGTCCTTTTCGTCGTTGTTCGGCGGGAAGTCGCCGCTGCGCGGGCTGCCGTTTGTCCTGGCGACGGCCTGCGGCACGGCCCTCTACACGATTGCCGACAGCGAAGGCCTGCGGCTGCTGCGCGAGGCGCTTCCCGCCGGCGACCGGAATGCGATTCTGCCCCTGCGCTGGTATTCGGTGCGCATGGCAGCGCTCGTTCCAGTGCTCTGGACGGTCGTCCTGTGCATGCCATCGGCGAGGGCCGATGCGGCGGATCTGTGGCGGCGGCGCGACCTCTCGCCGTTCGCGGCCGGACTTTGCTCGTCCCTGGCCTACGTCCTCGTCATCGCCGCAATGGGGTTCGTCGACAACGTCGCCTATGTCCAGGCCTTCCGCCAGCTCGGGCTCGTCATCGGCTTCCTCGGAGGCGTCTTTGTCCTCCGAGAGCGCGTCACGGCCCCGAAAATCGCGGGGCTTTTCCTCATCATCGCCGGGCTCGCGGCCGTGGCGGCTGGGACATAGCCTTTCAACTTTTCAACTTTGTCTTGGCTCTAGCGCCACGATGTGGTAGACTTGAAGGCATGCAAAGCAAGTCCATGCAGATACCCTACGGCGTCTTCGACTTCAAGACCATTCGCAATGAAGGCCTTTACTACGTAGACAAGACCGGATTCATCCCGCTTCTGGAGCAGGCGGGAAGGTTTCTCTTTTTCGTCCGGCCACGACGCTTCGGCAAGTCGCTCATGGCGAACATGCTCCGCTGCTACTACGACATCGCCGAGAAGGACAACTTCGACACGCTCTTCGGCGGCCTGGAAATCGCGAAGAACCCCACGGAGAACAGGAACCGCTACCAGATCCTCTACATGGATTTCTCAGAGGTGAATAAGGGACGCGGGGAATCGCTGAAAACGCGATTTGAAAACTATGTTGAGGACTGCCTTGTCGACTTCTTTGCCAGATACGGCTCCACGTATCCCGAAGACATTCATGCCGAATTTCCGGCAGCTGATGTCGCCAGCAAGTTCAACATGATTGCGAAACGCGCGAAATTGCTTGGCATTCCACTCTACCTGATACTGGACGAATACGACAACTTCACGAACCAGATGCTCCGCGCGGATGGCAACGAACCATACCGCTGCGTCACGCACGGCGAAGGCTTCTACCGCGAGTGGTTCAAGTCGTTCAAGTCGGCGTTTGACCGCATCTACATGACGGGCGTCTCGCCCGTGACGATGGATGACCTCACGAGCGGCTTCAACATCGCCACCAACATCTCCCAGGACCCCGACTTCAACTCCATGCTCGGGTTTTCCGAAGAGGAGGTCCTGCGGCTCTACGCCGATTTCAAGGGGACCGGCGCCTACACCGACGGCGATCCCGCAGAATGGGTTACGTCCTGCAAGCCATGGTACGACGGCTACTGCTTTTCCGAGGAGAAAATCGGAACGGAATCGGTGTTCAACTCCGATATGGCCCTCTACCACCTTTCGGCGCTGGTGAAATTCGGCAGACCGCCGAAGAACATGGTGGACCGGAACATCGCGACCGACTACGACAAGCTCCAGATGATCGCGGACATCCAGCATGCGCAGTTCCGCGCCCGGTTCGGGTCGGACGCGGACGACACGGGCATCGTCGAGGACGTCCTGCCGCTCACGGAGCAGCTCGCCGCCACCGGACAGATCTC
>CAMNCG010000242.1 GCA_946534105.1 uncultured Verrucomicrobiota bacterium | reverse complement strand
CGCTGCCGCGTCAGTTGCCGTCGATCAGAATGCGGTACTTGAAAAACATCTTCGGCGGTACGGGGTCGATGCCGGGATCGTAGCGCCCGGTGACGGCGTCGAACGGGACCTCGACGGCATGCGTCCAATCCACAAGGTCTTCGCTGGCAAGCACTGTCACCGCCACGCCCTCGGTGTTCGCCTGGGGCGGAAGCTTCACGCAGGGCTTGCCGTTCGCATCGAACGTGATGTCAAGCAGCGGCTCGGCGAGATCGGCGGGGCCGATCGAGGGATCGATCCCAAAGACGTACCGCACTCCCGCCGGAATGCCGTTCACCATGTCTTCCGGTTTCGGCATGTCTTCCGGTTTCGGTTCGTCGGTGATGCCGACGTCATTCAGCCAGAGTTCATACGCGCTGAAGAGCGTCCGCAGGTACGGATACGTCTCTTCGTCGATCTTCCAGACGTCGTCGAAGTCGAAGGCCGTGAAGGACTCTTTCCGCCGCATCTCCTCGTCGCCGAGCGGCGTGATGCCGTCGTAGTCGTCGGAGCCGCTACTCGTGCCGGCGGCCTTCAGGTCGTTCTCGGTGTCTTCATAGTAGGAACCCGTGACGAGACCGGAACTGGCCAGGCCGACGAACGCGCCGCGATAGTGCCCACCATCGCTCGAGACGTAGCTGTAGCACCAGGAGGTGGCGATCCGGGCCGCCTTCGACACGCCGCCCGCGAAGCCGCCGACATTGTCGCCACCATTGCCGCCGTAGCCGTCGCTGCTATCCACTGACGATTGGGCGCTCGAGTCCGCGATGAAGCCGCCGCCGTGGTTGCCGACGAAGCCGCCCGTGTACGACTTGCCGGACTCGTTCGCCACATAACTTTCCACGCAGCAGCGGAGAATGACGGGCGCGTCTGCGGTGTAGCCGACGAAGCCGCCGGCGTTGACGCTGTTTGTATTCCAGACTTCTCCGACGAACCAGCAGCCGTCCACCAGCGACTTGGAGTCGATCTTGCCCGCGAGACCGCCAACGCCGACGTCCTCCAATCCGGAGTCGGCCGGACCGCCGGTGACATGACCATCCTCCACCTGCACGCCGCTCACGCGGCCACCGTTGATCTTGCCGAAGAGTCCCGCATACTTGTCCGTGGTGTTAATGTAGAAGTTGCTGATCCTGTGGTTCTGTCCGTAGAACTCGCCTTTGAATGGGGTTCTGTAGTTGCCGATGGGCTCGATGGTCTCGCCGTCGAAGTCGATGTCCGCCGTCAGCACATAGCTGCCCGAGAGGTTGTTCGTGACGGCGAGCAGTTCCTCTTGGGTCGAAATCGGAATCATCGCGCTGGACTTGGCGCGCTTCGGCGCTTCAGGCCAGCCATCGGAGAGCGCCTTGATTTCCGCCTGCGTGAGCCTGCCGCCCGTGATGGCCGGGTCGTTCCCGCAGAACGGACGCGGCCCGTTGGCGTAGGCCGAAACCGCGCAGTTGACATTCGTTCCTCTCACGTGGTGGCCGATGAACGAGCCAATGTCGCCGCCCGTGCCCCACACGGCGCCGGAACACCAGCAGTCGCTGATTGTCGCATCATCGTGGGCGAGCCGCCCGACGAAGCCGCCGTAGTAGCTGGCGGCGGAGCGCACGTCGCCGCGCGCCACACAGTTGGAAATCACGGCTGGCGCATAGACGTAGCCAATGAAGCCGCCCACCATGCCGGAACCGCTGACGAAGCCGTCCGCACGGCAGTCGACGATTCGATTGACCGCGCTGCCACCGGCACACGCCCCGACCAGGCCTCCGGCGTAGGAGTTGGTCGCCGCGACCTCGACAGACGCGATGCAGTTGCTGATGACCGTTCCGCCCGTGATGCATCCAACGAGACCGCCGACGTACTGCTTGCCCGCGACCGTTCCCGAGACGGAGACGCACTCGATCGTCGCGTTGCTCACACAGCCGAAGAGCCCGCGATAGTCGGCGCCCGTCAGGCTGTTCGTGCAGGCGAGGTTGCGGATGGCGTGTCCGTTGCCGTGGAACTTTCCGGTGAACGGCGCCGAGCCATTGCCGATCGGCGGCCAGTCCGTTCCGCCGAGATCGATGTCCGCCCCGAGCGCGTAGGTGCCGGCGAGGTTGTCCGCGATGGCCGCAAGCCCTTCGCGCGTGGTGATGAGGGAGGGCTCGGCCGTGACGGTCTCGCCCAGTGCGCATGCCGCGAAGCCGACCGCAGCCGCGAAAATTGCGAATGCCTTCATTTGCATTCTTTCATCCCCTTTCTTAAGTTCTCCTGTCGCATAGGGCCTTACGGCAAGGCTTTCACAACCGCCGGCCGCCTGTGAGCGAGTCGAGAATCATCCGCTTGATCGTCTCAAGCTCGTAGGGGCGCATCTGCGCGGCGGTGCAGCTGGAGCAACCCGACTCATTGCGAAAACGCCGCCGGAGCGCGTTCTACGGCGCTCTGCGGGGCTTTTGCGGATGGGGGCGGGGCGGGTCACGGGGCTATCTTCCACAAATCGCCTCCATCGGAAGCGGCGCCAATTCTCCGGCTTCATTGTAACCCCAGAACACCTGCCCCTCGCGGGCAAGCCGCTTCTGCTCCTCGACCATCGCAAGGTGAAACCTATGGGGGTCATGGTCGTACTGCGCCGAAATCTGCTGGCGAATCCGGTAGATTTCGTCTATCGGCGTATCAAAGGCCGGCGTTTCATTCGTCATGGCTGGTATCCTCCATGTAGCGTTTTGGCGTAATGATCACGGGACACTTGCTCCGCGTTGCCTTTCTCCGCCTCCATAATCACATAGCGGGATATGAACAAATCGCACGACGGTCGAACCGCCTCCCACCATTGGCGCGAAGCAGCCTGCCACGAGGCGACAGGCTCCCGTGTCGTCGCTCGCCCAGTCAGATAACTGAAGAACGACGTTTCGCAATAGACTTTGAGTTTCTTTTTGCTCGTTTCCATCGGTGAAATCCTCTCGGGGCGCAACGCCCCTCGGGAACGCTGCAGATACTACCAGAACGACCGACCGCGGTCAAACCGGGGCGCTGCCGCTCAGAGATTCCAAATCGGGCGGTCGCCGGTACGGCGACGGCTATTCAAACGAACTCTTCAAGGCCCGCATTCGCGAGTGGGAGGACTACGCCCACGGAACGACACGCTCAAAGTCGGAGACCCTGCTCACGATGCAGGATGTAGGTGAACGAAATTTCGTGATCTTCGGCGAACCCGAATACAGCCGTGTCATCTCCTTCCGGCTCCGTCGCGCCGGCGTGTCCGTACGTCGCGACGCCTTTGTCTACGACGGAAAAATACTCAAGCGCGACGAGAAGCACGGCTTCCTGATGGCGATGCGAAACCCGTTCAACGCCAACAAGACCGCCATTGTCCAATGCGGCATTCCATGGGCCACGGGGCAGTCGCACAACCACCGCTTCGACAGGATTCCCGACGTGATCTCATACACCGGCGACAAGGATCGGTTCGGCTTACCCCATTGCGGACGCATGTGGAAGTTCGTTGAAGCCGATGACCGCCAGACCGCACTCGGAGGCAGTGTCTAGTATCTTTTCGAGCCATTCCGTCTTCATGTGGATGTGCGTTGCGTCGGGCGCGATGTTGTGCGACGTGACGGACAGCACCTCCTTGCGCTCGGCGGCCCGCCGCAGGCATGCGCATATTTCGTCGATGTCGGTGTGGTACGCCTCGCCGACGATGATGGTGTCGATGCGGAAGCGGTTGGGGAGGTCCGAGGCCGGGAAAAAGACGGCGTCATTTGTGACGAGAGGCTTGCGGTCGGCCTGCTTCACGCCGTCGGGGTCGTATGGCGTAGCCCCTCTGACGCCGCCCCTGACATGCTCGAAGCCCCTTTCGCGGAAAAGCGCGTCTGTCTCGTCGTTGCGGCGGCAGTTCGGGTAGGCGAAGGACTCGAACGGCACGTAATTCTTTCTGGCCTGGTCCATCTGCGGCCAGACTTCCTCGGCGAAGTAGCGTTCGGCCCCGCGTTCGGCCACGGCTTCGTCGGCGTTTAGGTGGCCGAGCCCGTGAAGCCCGATCGAGTGTCCGTCACTTGCCAGGTGCTTTAGCACGCGAACACCGTCCTGGGGTAGTGCCCCGGAGACGAAGAAGGTGGCGTGTGCGCCGTATTTGGCGAATATCGGGCGCGCAGCCTCCCAGCCGGCGAAGTTGTGGTCGTCAAAAGAGAGGAGCAGAACACCATGTGCGCCTAGCGGCAGTGGTGTGCAGTCTATAGCCTCAACTTTGCCAACATTGCCCGATGTTTCCAGAAAGTCGCGGTTGCGTTTCTTGTGATTCTGCAACCACTGGCGTCCCTGGCGCACCTTGACGCGCTCTATCTGCCGATAGGAGCAGTTGCGGAAAACGATGTTGTCTGGGCAGCTCTTCTCCGTGCCGCAGATGCAGGATGGAAGGAGCGCCTCGAAGCGGCAGTTCTCGAAGAGGATGTCCGAGACGCGCGCGTCGCCGTTCGGCATCCAGATGGCGACAGGGTGTTCGCTCTCTAGTGAGACGCAGTTGCGCACAAGGATATTCTCGATGTAGGCGTTCTTGCCGTCGTTGATCCAGGCTGGGGTGAAACCGAAGCCATGGGCCGACTCGTGGAAGCGACAGTTGTCGAAGGAAACGTCGCGGATCGTGCCGGTGCCGACACCGAAGCGGACGCCGAAGCAGCAGCTCCAGACATCGCAGTTTTCAATGTGGATGTTCTCGCAGGGGTGTTCGGCAGCGTGAAGATTGCAGCTGGCGCGGATTGCGAAACCGTCGTCGCCGGTTTTGATTACGCAGTTGGAGATTTGCACGTCGCGGGTGCAGTCGATGGAGAAACCGTCCGAGTTGGCGATCTCACGGTCCGCGTCGATAGTCACGCCGTTGGCGGTGAGACCCTCGCAGCATCGGAAGTGGGCCGTCCAGCAGGGCGTGTTGCGAAGGGTGACCCCTTCCAGTCGGATGCGTTTGGAGAGGAAGCAGGCTATCATTGGTCCGGGACGGAACCAGTCGCGGTCAAGCGGGTGGAGCTTGATGCCGTACTTGTAGTTAGGGAACCAGCCGTCCTCCTGCGTGTCGCCGAAGAAGGCGCCGCCGTTGCCGTCGATGAGGCCCTCCCCCGTGATGGCGATGTCCTCTGCCTTGTAGGAGAGAATCAGGTGCCCACCGCTCCACTCCTCGCCGACGCTGCTGAAGTTTTCGGGGAAGATGTCGTTGGGGTTGTAGTCGGCCTGGCGGTCGCTTCCCTTGAGCACTGCGCCTCGTTCCAGATGCAGTTCGACGCCGTTTTTGAGTTCAACGGTTCCCGTGCGCCATTCGCCGGGCGGGATGACGACGCGGCCTCCACCCGCGGCGGAGGCCGCGTCAATGGCTTGGTTGATTGCCGCGCGGTTGGCGGCTGGCGCGATTTCCTCTTTCGCGCCGAAATCGCGGATGTCGTAGTCGCTCTGGAGATTGTTGTCGCTCATGGCTTACATGATTAGAACTTTCCCAAAAGGATCTTTTTGCACCGCCACGTCGGCGGAATCGGACACGTCGAGTCTGCGGGATGGTTCGAGAACGTCGCA
>CAMNCG010000241.1 GCA_946534105.1 uncultured Verrucomicrobiota bacterium | reverse complement strand
GTTCTGGGCGCGGTAAATGTCGTCGCGGCGCATTTGCGCCTTATAGACGCCGTCGGAGAACTCGTACGCGACGCAGGTGACGGTTATGCCGTATTTGGCGGCAAGAGAATGCGCTTCGGCAAGAATGGACATCTTGTCGGTTCTGTCCGAACTCTCGGTGTCCTTCACCTTGAGCGTGGTAACGCCACTGTTGAGCGCGGCCATCACGCTGCCGAGATCCTCGATCTTGCGGATGCGCTGGCGGACGACTGCGGAGTAGCCCGCGAGGGACTGCTCAATCGCGACCGCCTCCTTGAATGCGGCCGCGGAAAGCGCGGCCGCGTAGTCCTTGCCCGAAACGCCGTCCACGGCGTAGCTCATCTGAGCCACGCCGTAGACGGACGCTCCCGCGATTTCGGTTGCCGTAATCAGGTTCGCCATCTACCTTTCAACCTTTCGACTTTTCAACGGCGACGGGGGCCGTCAGGCCTGAATCGCGTCGCGCATGGACTGGACTTCGGCCTGACGGACCGCGTTCATGAGCTGAACGATGCTGTTCACGAGCTCCTCGGCCTGGTTGAAGAGGTCGCGGGTCTGGTCGAGCTCCTCCTCGGCCTTCTTCTGCTCGGCGCCCACTTCGGTGGCCCTGGCCTGCTGCATCTGCGTGAGGTTCTGCACGAAGCCCTGGGCGAAGCTGCCGATCGCGGAGATCAGGTTGTTCGTGGCCTGAGCCTGGTTGATGGTGTTGCTGGCCTTGATGTAGTCCACGCTGTTGGCGCGAGTGTTCTGCGCGGTGGCGTACTTGGTGCGGGCCACCTCGACATCCGCCAAGTGGGTCTTGGCGTCGGTGACGTCAGGCTGCATGAGCTTGGCGTTGCCGTAGGCGCGGGCGTACTTGAGCTGGTCTCCGGCGGTCTGGAGCTTCGTCTCGGCGGCGGCGAGTTCGGCCTTGGTGCCGGTCGTTCTCGCCTCGTTGTAGTTCTGCAACGCCGAGTTGTAGGTAGTCTCGAACTTCTGCATCTCCAGCTGCGTCTGGGCGCGGAAGTTGGCCGCGGCCTGATCGACGGCGGTCCGAAGCGGGCCGTTCGGAGCAATCTGGGCTTCGAGCTTGGCGTTCAGGTCGGCGAATGCCGTCCTCACGTCGGCCTTGACCTCGGAAAGAGTCTTGCCGCCGGAGGTGAAATCGAGGTTGTTGAGTTCGGGATGC
The DNA here is from genome assembly GCA_946534105.1 of uncultured Verrucomicrobiota bacterium. Classification (GTDB taxonomy): domain Bacteria; phylum Verrucomicrobiota; class Kiritimatiellia; order RFP12; family UBA3636; genus UBA3636. The sequence continues at coordinate 4,367 of CAMNCG010000241.1, read as the reverse complement.
CGAGCTTGGAGATTCATCAGCTTGGTCTTGTCGGCCATGCTGAGCTCCCCGAACGGCTTCGATTTCGCCTCCATTATGAACGTCTTGTCCGCCTGGGTGAGTCCCTCGATGTGGTTGAGCTGGTTGCGATTGACCGCCATTTCCGCCTTGAAGGCGTCGAGTTTTTGGACGGTGCTCTTCACGCCGGCCAGTTCCGGCTGGTTGTATCCGGCGAGTTGCTCGCTTGTGACCTGGTCGATGTAGGCGTCGGAGCCGAGCGTCTTCATCTCCTGATAGGTCTCGCTCTTCGCCTGGAGCGCATTCTTCGCCTCGGCGAGCTGTGCGGATGCCTTGTTGAACTCGGGATTGTTGAAGCTCCCTTCGACCTTTGTGGAGATGCGGGTGTGCCCGTCGAGCGACATCTTCTCGCCGACTTCGCCCTTCACTTTCATGAGCTGGCTGTCGGCGTTCGCCTGGTTGTTGGCCGTTTCGAGCATGTTCACGTTCTGACGAGCCACGTCCAGGCCGGCCGACCTCTCGGTGCCGAGCTGGGCGTTGAAGGCCTTGCTCTGCTGGTACAGGGCGAAACCCGTCGCCACGACCTGCATTGCGCAGCAGATCGCGCCGGCGATCATGCCGGTCATCGCGGCTTCGCGCTGGGCGGATGCCTGGTCGAGAATGCTCTTCTGGATGGCCATGTTCTCGGCAAGGCGCATCTCGCGGGAGGCGTCGCGCTGCTTCTGCGCGACTTCGACGAGAAGCGCCATGAGCTTGTAGAGGTCGAACATGGCGCCCTTCAGCGACTTGCCGCCGATGTCCGACGACGCCGATGCGAGCGTCTTTTCCAGCGTAGCCGAGAGCGTGTCGTGAAACTGCGCGATCTGCTCGTCGGTGAGGTTGAGTCCCGTGTCGGCCGCGAGCTTGCTGCAGAGCGAGTCGATCGCGGCCTGGTCCACCTCCGCGGGGATTTCAAGATCGTTGGGAATGCTGATCGTGACCGGCGTTTCGACGCCGTCGGCGCGTGTCGTGATCGTGACGTTCGTCGTGCCCGCGACGCCGTCGGCGCCCTCGGTCTTCGTCACTTCGCCGATTTTGCCGAGCAGCGCTTCCCAGTTCACCGCGCCGGCGTTTCCGTTTACCTGAATGCTCATGCCAAGTCTCCTTTCCCACTTCCCTTACGCCATGGCGCCGAGGTTGTTTGCGATTTCGTTCGAAGTGTCGGTGGCGGACGAGAGCATCTCGGCCACCTGCGCGACGGCGTTCTGGAGCTGCTGCAGGATCTGCTCGAGCTCCTCCTCGCATTCGTCGAGGCGCTGCTTGAGGGCGGCGATGACCTTCTCCGCCTCGGAGACGTCAGCTTGTGACATGCCGGCCTTGTAGGCGTCGTATCCGCTCACGCCGCCGGTGATGGTCGAGGCGACGCCGACGAGCGTGGACAGGAGGGCAACCGCCGCGCGGACCTTCTCGGCCGTTTCGGCACCGCCCTTGATCGCGTTGGCCACGGCCGAGGCTCCGCCGCTGGCCATGCTGGAGCCGATCGAGGCGGCCATGATGGCGACCGTGATGAGCACCTGGGCGAGAATCTGGGCGGCCTGCTTGCTCATGCCAAGGCCTTCCAGCCCCTTGGCGAGCCCTTCGACGATCTTGTCCATCGCTCCCGTTTCGCTGAGAACCTGGCATGCGACCGCGATGCCGGCGCCGATCACCGGACCGACGGCGAGACCGCCCGTCGCGACGCACGCGACGACCGCCGCGACGACCGCGAGCGCCGTCATCAGCCAGCCGAAGATCTTGCTCGCCTTGCGGGATTCCGCCGCCTTGTCCATGTCCTTGAGGGACTTCTCGATCTTTTCGGAGCGGGTCTTGCGCTCGGAGTCGAGGGTGTCCTTCTGGACTTCGATGCGGTCCTTGGCCATTTGGGCCTGACGCTCCTCGTTGTCCATCTGGAGATAGGAAATCAGCTTTTCGAGGTTGGCCTCGAGCTGCTTGATGTCGGCGGGGTTATCGAGCGACGGGACTCCGGTCGCGCCGGTGGCCCTGCCGGTCTCGGTGTTGTCCACGCGGGCGTTCGTGTTGACGCTCACGTTGCGGCCCCCGAGAAGGGAGACCACTTCCTTGACCGTCTCGGTCGCCTTGTTCGAGAGGCCGAGTCCCTTGGCGAAGTCGGTCGCCTGGTCGATCGCGTTCGGCATCTTCGGCGTCACGCCTGAAATTTCACCAGCCATTTTCGTTCCTCCGTTTGTTCGTTGTGTCGTTGAGTTTTCTGCGTCGTGGCGCCGTTCGTCGTTGCATCGTGGCGCCGTTCGTCCTGTCTACACGCCGGTCGCGGCGGAGTTACAGCGGAACGACGACTTTTTTCACTCTTCGACCTTGAACTCCGCTTCGCCGATGGTCTTGCGGAGCTCCGCCGCCTTGGCGAGGTATTCGCGGCCGACGTCGGTGCCCTTGGGGCAGTACTGCTCAAGCGCCATGATCGCGCTTGCGGCGTTCGCCTTGTCACCAAGCGCGAGGTAGCACTCCGCCGCGTGGAACTGGGGCTTCGGGTTCTCCAAGTCGAGGAAGGAGGAGTAGCCGTAGGAGGAGATCGCCTTCTGGTATTCCTTTTGCGCCTGCTGGACTGCGCCGAGGGCGAACCAGTACTTGGTGCTCAGATGGTCGAACAGGACGAGGAACTCGAAAAGCTTCTGCGCGTCCTCGAACTTTCCGGTGTTGTAGTAGCCGAATCCGAGGGAGTACACGGCTTCCAGCTCGTCGTTGGTGATGCCGCGGACTTCCTTCATCGTCGCCCCGTTGGCAAAGGCCTTTGCCGCTTCGGCGATCCGTTCTTTCGTGATGTCGTTCATGGTGTTCTTTCCGGGGTTGCAGTGATTGTGCGGTGGATTTTTCGGAGGGTCGGCGTTTCAAACGTTCTCGACGCGGTTCTCGGCGATGGTCTCCGCGATGTCGCGCTCGATGCGGTCGAGCGAATCGCGGATCGAGGCGAACGGATCCGTCCGCGCCTGTTTTTCCGCCTCCTTGGCGGACTCGGCGGGCCGTTCGGCCTTCTCGGGCTCCGACAACGCCGCGAGCTCGTTCGCGATGGTCTTCACCACGTTTTCGCCGATGGAGCTCACGAGGGCGGAAATCTGGCCCCGGACGTTCGAGATTTCGTTCTTGACGTCCGCGATCTTTCCCTGCGTTTCGCTGACCACCTTCTGCTTGGCGTCCAGTTCCTCGCGGACGCGCTTCTGCTCGGCGACGAGCGCGTTGTGCTCCTTGCCGTCCTGGACGGCCTGGTCGATCTGCTTCTGGAGCGAATCGATCTTGGCCTGGAGGAGGACGGAGTCGGCCTTGGCCTTCGCCTCTTCGCCCTCCAGACCCGCAAGCGTCTTCTCGAACTCTTCGAGCTTCTCGGCGAGAGCGAGGCCCTGTTCGAGGGTGCGCCGCTGCGCGTCGGTGAGCGACTGGCCGATGGAGGAGAGGGCGGTGAGCAGGACGGAAAAGCGGGCCCTGTCGCTTTCGCTCTTGAGGCGGGCGACGAGCTTTTCGAGGTCCGTCGTGGAGCCGTCCACGACCTTGAGGGCGGTGCCGCCCAGAAGGGAGGACGCCTTGGCGCCCTTCGCGGCGCCGGCGTTCGTGAAGAGATCGGTTTGGTTCGCGACCGTCGTGGCGGTCTTTTCGGTGTTGAATTGGATGGGCATGACGTGTGTCTCCTTGGTTGCTCCCTCTACACCTCAAATCTGAAAAGGTTTCATCATCATTCCGAATTTCCGCTGGCGATTCTCCAGCTCGGCGCCCGTCGGGGCCGGAACCGCGCCCCGCCCCGCCTCTTCGGACTTCGGGACGGGCGGCCGCCCGGCGTTCGACCACGCGTCGAACGGCTCCAGGCCCCGGCGGCGAAGCTCCGCGTTCGCGGCTTCCATCTGCGCCTCCGAAAAACGCATCTGAAGCACCTGCTCCCGCGTGAGGCCCTGCCGCTCGAGCATCCGGTCCGTCTCCGCGATGCGGAGCTCGGCCTGCGAAACGGCGGCCTCGCCCTCCGCAATCGTCTTGCGGATGCGCGCGAGGTACGCCTGAAGGGCTTGGTCGTCTGTCTTCATGTTTCGGTTCCGACGCCGCCGATTCTGCCAGAAAACGACTTCCGTTGCAAGCGAAATTTCGCGCACGCGCGGGGAGGTCAGGCGCCGGCGATTTCGCGGTATTCGCGGCAGTCGCGGAGGAGGGCTTCGTGGGTGCCGTCGCCGACGAGGCGGCCGCCGTCGAGCACGAGGATGCGGTCCGCGGCGCGGATGGTGCCGGGCCGGTGCGAAACGCACACCACGGTCGCGTCCGGGCATTCCCGGCGGAGGCCGGAAACCACCAGGGCTTCCGTGGCCGGGTCGAGGGCGCTCGTGGCGTCGTCGAGCAGC
>CAMNCG010000240.1 GCA_946534105.1 uncultured Verrucomicrobiota bacterium | reverse complement strand
CTCACGATCCCGGAACACGCCGCGACGGCGCTTCCCAAGCAGGAACGGCACCCGAAGGCGGCGGAACTGCTCGCGACGTGCCGGACGATGACGGCGCTCGACGCGGTCGTCTGCGACGGCCTCGGGCTCGTCCGGGCGCGACGACGGACCGCGTAAAATCAAGATTTAGAAATACGTTTGCAATCAAATGAAAACAATGCGAGAATTCGGTCGGAGCGAGGGGTGCGGATTGAATGACGAGAGGATGAAAAGGGTGGGGCGCATTCCTGCGGCGGGCGTGTGGTAGAATCCCGGGCATGGACGAAAAAATCTACCTCGACAGCAACGGCCTCACGCGCGACAGTTTCGCGCTCGCCCGGAAAATCTTCGACTCCGGGTTCCGGCCGGACGTCATCATCGGGCTGTGGCGCGGCGGTACGCCGGTCGCGGTGGCGGTCCAGGAGGGCCTCCACTATCTCGGGGTGGATTGCTACCACACCGCGCTCAAGACCCAGGCCTACACCGGCATCGGCGAGCACAAGCACCCCGTGATCGAGAACATGGGCGCCGTGATGGACCACCTCCGCGCGGCGGAGCGGGTCCTTGTCGTGGACGACATTTTCGACAGCGGCGACACCGTGGCCGCCGTGAAGGAGGCCTTCGCGCCGTTCGTGCGCGACCTGCGCTTCGCCACCCTCTACTACAAGCCGTCCCGCAACCGATGGCCGTTCGGCCCGGACTACTGGCTGCGCGAAACGGACGCCTGGCTCGTCTTTCCCCACGAGCTCATGGGTCTCACGCCCGACGAAGTCCGCGCCAAGGACCCCGAAATCTGGCACCTGCTCGGGCTCGACCGCGCGGCCCCCTCCGGCGCGCCGGCCGCGGAGGGCTAGCGCCATGGCGTCCGGACTCGCCGAAACGCCCGCCTCCGAGCGGACGCGCATCGTCCTTTTCGGCCGCCGCAACGCCGGAAAGTCCTCCCTCCTCAACGCGCTCTGCGGCCAGCCGGTCGCGCTCGTTTCGCCCGTGCCGGGAACGACCGCCGATCCCGTGCGCAAAGCCGTCGAATGGCTGCCTCTCGGGCCGTGCCTCCTCGTCGACACCGCCGGCGTGGACGACGACGCCGTGGAACGCGGCGAGGCGATCGGCGCGCTCCGCGCCGGCCGCGCCCGCCGCGAGATCCGCGAGGCGGACGCCGCGGTCGTGGTGACGGACGCCGCGACGGGCTTCGGCCCGTGGGAACGGGCCCTCGCTTCGGAACTGCGCGACGCGGGCACCGCCTTTTTCCTCGCCGTGAACCGCGTCGACGAAATTCCCGCCGCCCCGGAACGTCTCGCCGCCCTCGCCGCCGAGGCCGCCGCGCCGGTTTTCGCCGTCTCGGCCGCGACCGGCGAAGGTGTTTCCGCCCTGCGCGACGCGCTCGCTTCCTCGCGCCCCGACGAGCCGGCGTCGCAGCGTCTCCTCGCCGACCGGCTCCGGCCCGGCGATCTCGTCGTGCTGGTCGTGCCGATCGACGGCGCCGCGCCGAAGGGGCGCCTCATCCTGCCGCAGCAGCTCGCGCTCCGCGACGTTCTCGACGCCCACGCCGCCGCGCTCGTGGCGCAGCCTTCGGAGCTGTCCGGGCTCTTCGCCGGGCTTCCGCGCCCGCCGCGCCTTGTCGTCACCGATTCCCAGGTTTTCGCCGAAGTGCGCGCCCTGGTGCCGCGGGACGTTCCCCTCACCGGTTTTTCGGTGCTCATGGCCCGGTACAAGGGCGACTGGAACGCCCTCCGCGCGGGCGCCGCGGCCGTGGACGCCCTCCGCGACGGCGACCGCGTCCTCGTCTGCGAGGGCTGCACGCACCGCCGCCAGTGCGGGGACATCGGCACCGTGAAGATCCCGCGCTGGCTCGCGGAGGCAACCGGCCGGAAGCTCGTCTTCGACTTCGCCTCCGGGCGCGACTGGCCCGATCGGGAGAAGCTCCGCGGCTACGCCCTTGTCGTGCACTGCGGCGGATGCATGCTTTCCCGCCGCGAGATGCGCGCCCGCGTTTCGGACTGTGCGTCCGCCGGCGTCCCCGTCGTGAACTACGGCGTCCTCATCGCCAAGCTCCGCGGCGTCGATCTCGACGCCTGACGCCCGGGTTTGTGGTAGACTGGGCGGCGTCCGCGGCGCCGGAGGGGAAATTTCCGCCTCCGCCGTCCGGAAACCAACCGAGACATCCCCATGACCAACAAAGAATTCGCCCGTTTCTCCTTCGCGGCCGCGGCCGCGTGCGCACTTTCCCTTTCCGCCTCGGCCGACGCCCTCGCCGACGCGGCGTCCACCGCCGGCGCTTCGGCCGGCCTCACGGAGGAGGACGAAGCGATCGGCCGCGAATGGGCGGGCAAGATCGGTTTCGGGTTCGACGCCCAGGGCGGCAACACCACGCAGAGCGGCGTGAACGGCGTCGCCGAGGCGAAAAAGCTCGAAGGGAGGTACGTCGTCATCGCGTCGGCCGAAGGCGGCTGGGAGGAAAAGCGCGTCACGGACGCCGACGGCTCCGAGCGCGACGAGCGCACCGTCGGCTTCGCCGAGGCCGGCGCCAACATGAAGCGCCGCTTCGAAGGGTTCTTCCTCTACGGCAGCCTCTCCGGCCGCAACGATGACATCGCCGGCATCAAGTACCGCTTTTCCGAAAGCGCCGGCCTCGGCACGTTCCTCGTCGACGAAGAGGGCCTCAAGTTCTCCGTCGAAGCCGGCCTCGCCGAAGTGCAGGAGAAGCTCGAAGGCGCGTCTTCGGACGAATACACCGCGGTCCGCCTCGCCGAGCGCGCCGACTGGATCCCGGAATGGGGCGAAAACGTCTCCTTCTTCGAAAGCGCCGAGTGGCTCTGCGACGTCGACGATTCCGACCACTGGTTCGCCAAGGCCGAAGCCGGCGTCGACATCCCGATGGCCCTCGACCTCTCCTTCGGCCTGAAGGCCGCGCTCGAACACGAGAACCAGCCCGCGGCCGGCAAGGAAAAGACCGACCGCCGCGTCACGGCCCAGATCGGCTGGACCTTCTGACGATGCAGACGGAGCGGGACTGGATCGCGGCGTCGGCCCGCCGCTGGCGCGAGGCGATGGTCGAGTGCCCCGCGTGCGCCGTGCGCGAGCGCACCGGCGCGCTCCAGATCGCCGGCGCGCTGCCGTCGCCGGCGGAGGTCGGGAGCCTGCTCGACGATCTCGTCTCGTACGTGACCCCGGTCTGCTCCGCCCCCGGCGGCATGGCGGGCTCCGTCGTGGGTCCCGCGCCCGAAATCGGCGTCGAGGCCCTCGCCGCGAAGCTCCACGCGCTCGTCGTCCCGGCGAGCCTGCATTTCCGCGAATTCGGCGGCGCCGATCCGGCGGAAGCCGGCGGCGACGCCGCCGCGGCCGACGCCTTCGCGCGCCGCGCGACGGAAGGCTTTTTCGCCGCCGCGCCCGGCATCCGCAAGATGCTGCGCGAGGACGTCCGCGCCGGCTACGAGGGCGACCCCGCCGCGCGTTCCGAACTGGAAGTCGTGCTTTCCTATCCGGGCTTCCGCGCGATCGCCGTGCACCGCGTGGCGCACGCGCTGCGCGCGCTCGGCGTGCCGCTGCTGCCGCGCATGATGTCCGAGCGCGCGCACTCGCGCACCGGCATCGACATCCACCCCGGCGCCACGATCGGCCCGGGTTTCTTCATCGACCACGGCACCGGCGTCGTCATCGGCGAAACGTGCGTCATCGGCCGCCGCGTGAAGCTCTACCAGGGCGTCACGCTCGGCGCGCTCTCCTTCGCGAAGGACGAAAACGGCCAGCTCGTGAAGGGCGTGAAGCGCCATCCCGACGTCGAGGACAACGTGATCGTCTACGCCGGCGCCACGATTCTCGGCGGCTCCACCGTGATCGGGCACGATTCCGTGATCGGCGGCAACGTCTGGCTCGTCCACTCCGTGCCCCCGATGAGCAAGGTCCTCAACGCCCAGCCCGCGCCGCGCATCCGCGTGCCCGGCGTGCCGGACGAGGAGGAATTCGCCGGCGGAGGCGGCATCTAGCCATGGCGGCGCCGCGGCCGGACGACGGAGCGCTCTCGCGCATCGACGCCATCCGCGTCGTCGCGCGCTGGATGGAAACCGGCGAATTCCCGGACCGCATGCTCGGCGGCGTGCCGCCGTTCCGGCGCGGCTTCGTGATGGATCTCGTCTACACGACGGTGCGGCGCGCCCGCGCGCTTTCGTTCGCGCTCGACGGCTTCGTGTCGCGCCGTCCCGCCCAGCCCCACGCCTGGCCGGCGCTGCTCGTCGGCGCCGCGCAGATCCTCGACATGGAGAGCGTGCCCGACCACGCCGCGGTTTCCTCGACCGTCGAGGCGCTGAAGTTTCTCGACGGTCCCGCGTGCACGGGCTTCGCGAACGCCGTGCTGCGCAACCTCCTGCGCAACCTTCCCGCCGTCCGCGCTTCGCTCGCCGCCGCTCCGCTCGCGCTCCGCTCTTCCCATCTCGACGAACAGGTCGCGCGCTGGACCGCGCGCTGGGGCGAAGAACGCGCCGAGGCGCTCTGCAAGTGGGACGACGCCCCGGCGCGCGTCACCGTGCTTTCGCTTCCCGGCGGTCCGTCCGTGCCGCAGCTCATGGCGGCGTTCGAGAACGCCGGCGTCGCGGCCCGGGTCCATCCCGGCGCGCCCTCCCGCGCGCTCACGATCCCGCACGGCTCGCGCGTCGACGCCCTGCCGGGCTTTTCCGAAGGGCTCTTCGCGATTCAGGATCCCGCCACGCTCGAAGCCGTGCGCCTGCTGGACGCGAAGCCGGGCATGCGCGTGTGGGACGCCTGCGCGGCGCCCGGCGGCAAATCCGTGCAGATCGCCGCCCGGATGGGCGGGAAGGGGTCCCTCCTCGCGACCGACTGCTGGCGCGACCGGCTGGAACCGATGCGCGAAAACTTCCGGCGCTTCGGGCTCGGCCCCGCCTTCGCCCGCATCGCGGTCGCGGACGCCAAACGCGCCTCCCCCCGCGATCTCGGCGACGGTCCGTTCGACCGCATCCTCGCCGACGTGCCGTGCAGCAACACCGGCGTGCAGCGCCGCCGCGCCGACGCCCGCTGGCGCTTCTCCGCGGAGCGCCTCGCATCCCTCGCCGAAACGCAGCTCGCCATTCTCGAAAACGCCGCCCTCCGCCACCTCGCCCCGGGCGGCCGCGTCGTCTACAGCACCTGCTCCGTCGAACGCGAAGAAAACGAAGACGTCGTCGAAGCCTTCCTCCGCCGCCATCCCGACTTCCGCCTCGCGGCTTCCGCCGCCCTCGTCCCCCCCGACAAGGAGTGCGACGGCGCCTTCGCCGCCGCCATCGAGCGCCGCTAGCGGACGGAAGGCGCGGTCGGCCGCGAAGATCCGGCACGACCTCCGGATCCGCCGAACTTTTTCGGGTGTGACCAAAGGTTGTCAGCGCCGACGTCGCACCCGCCTTGCCCGGTTCCGCGCCAGAAGCGGCCCAGCGTCCCGTTTGCTCCGGTTCGGAGCTGGTCCACCCTTTTGGGTCGGACGGCGGCGGCCAAGACGCGCCCCGGTACCTGCGCCCGCCGCGGTGCCCCGATCCGTCGCCTCCGAAGTCGCTTCCGATTCGCGGGCGTGCAAGGCGAACGGGCCGGAATGCCGGGCGCGG
>CAMNCG010000239.1 GCA_946534105.1 uncultured Verrucomicrobiota bacterium | reverse complement strand
CGCCCCCGCCGCGGCTCCCGCAGCGTCGCCGACCGCCCCCGCCGCGTCGCCGGCCGCGCCAAGCGCCTTGCCGGAGATCGCGCCCGCCGCGTCGAGCGCGGCGCCTCCAATGTCGAGAACCGTGCCGGCGACGGCCTTCACGGTGCCGACGGTAATCGACTGGAGAATCTGGGCGACGGCTTCGAGCGCGGTGGCTCCGCCGGACTTGGCGCCAATGCCGTCCAGTTCGATCTTCGGCAGCGGAAGAACCGCGCCCTTGCCGGCGGCGACGGCGACGCGGACCTTGGCGTTGTCGAAGACGAAGCGGTCGATGCGGACCTTGCGCCCGCCTTCCTTGGCTTCGGGCTTTTCGGCGTCGGCCCCCACCTTTTCGAGGATCGCGTGGAGGTTGTCACGAAGTCCCTTGAGTTCGTAGGTCACGACCGGCCCGTCGATGACGATTTCGCGGATGACGAGCGGCTCGTTCGTCGGGGCGAAGACCGATTTCACGTCGACGTCGAGCCGGAAATCCGTCATTTCGAACACGTTGGCATCGAAGCCCTCGGGCGCTCCGACGACGAGGCCGGAAAGCGCCGCGCGGCCGGAGAGCGCGCGGATGTGTGCGTTCGAAACGGAAAGGGGCGTGCCGAGCACGACCGGACCGACCTGCGGGGCCGCCTTTTCAACGGCCCATCCGAGACCGTAATTGAGGGCGAGCAGGAGGAGCGCGACCGCGATGACGGCGGCGACGGCGAGGCGGAGCAGACAGCCCCGGAGGGAGCATTTCTTCATTTTGTTTTTTCCTTTGTCGGTGTCTGGAGATCGGCCGGCGGCGCGCCGGCGGCGAGAATGGCTGCGTCCGGGCCCGAAACCGCGAAGATCGCGGCGTCGCCCTTGATCCGCGCGCAGGAGCTCCCATCCGGGCGCTCAAGCCCGAGCTGCAGGATCGCGACGGGTTTTTCGGGAAGGGACGTTTCGATGATCCACTGGGCCCGGGGCGGGACGAAGCCCCACGCGGCGGAGTCCGGAGAAGCGAGCGAAAGAACGGCATCGGCGACGAAGTTCGTGACAAGCGATGCGACCGCCTGCACGGCTTCCGTCGCGGTCGCGACCGGCACGCCGGAGGGGCCGGCCGCTTCCACGCGGACGACCGAGCCCGGCGGGAGCGCCAGGACCGTCCGGTCGCGCATCAACGCAAGCGCCGCGTCGGAAAAAACCTCCCCGGGCGCGGAATGCCGGTCGAGCAGGACGACGGGCGAGCCGGGACCGTTGCGTCGCATCGTCCAGGCCGGGGTCGCGCCGTCGGGCGACTCTCGGACGATCGTCCCCGCAAAGGAGCCGCCGCCGGCAAGCGAAAACGAAACGCGGATTTCCTGGTCGGTCGGGAAGGACGTGCGAACCTCGGGAGAAGCGCCGGCAGGCGCCGCGGCCGCGTCGCGCCAGGCCAGAACCGAGACGAGAAAGCGTTCCACCGCGGAGGCGTCCGCGGGTGCGGGAACCGGTAGCAGAAAACGCCAGGCGCCGTCTTCGCCGCGCGAAAGCGCCGTTTCGGCGCGCCCCGGACCGCTCACGGAGAAGCCGCGCACGTCATCCGTCGGGAACGGAAACACGCGCCGGTCGCGGAGCCCGGAAAGCGGCGTCGCCACGGCGTCGGCCACGGCCTTGTCGACAGTGTAGACGGCCCCGCCCTGCAGGAACGCCGCGAAAACGAAACCGGTATCGGCGGGATCCTCGATTCCGAAGACAAACGTTTCCGGTGCCGCAACGCCCTGCCGCCACACGGCCAGCGACGCCGTCACCTCGTCCGGCGCAAGTCCGTGCTCCAGACGCGCCGCGGCGGCAGCCGCGGCCGTTTCGTTTGTGCCGGGCGTCCGCACAAAACGGCGAATCGACGAGCTTTCCAGACGGGCGAGAAGGGATTCCGTCGCTTCCGGATCGGCGGGAAACTCGAACGGGGAAGCGATGCGCCACAGCCCGTCCGGTCCCTTTTCCAGCCGCAGCGCGGGTTCGCCCGGACGGCGAATTTCGAGGGCGTACGGCGGATTCGGCCCCGGTTCGACCAGAACGCGGGAACGGAGGGCGGCGACGGCGGGAACGGAATCCAGCGTTTCGCGGTCGGCGACGAGGACGTCCTCCCCGCCGGACGTCAGGACGAACACCCCGCCGCCGGGCGCGTCGCCGCCAAACGAGACGACCTGCGCGGACTGGCCGGCCAACGCCATGGAAACCGAAACCCGCGGCGCCTCCAGACCGTAATCGGCCAGTCGCAACCCGCGCACGCGGCGCTGCCGCGGCGAAATGCGGTCGCGAACCGGCGCGCGCGCCAGAATCGCGAGCATCGATTCGACGGCGGCGGAATCGGCGCGGCCGGAATCGGGCGGCGCGAAGAACCACGTTCCCCCCCGGCTGACAAGCGCGACGGCGGGCGCGCCCGGGCGGGACACGGCAACCGTGGCAGGTCCGCGCGCGGCATCCGGGAGGAGCACGCCGGACGGCCTCTCGCCGGTCTCCGGACCGGAGGTCATCCGCAGCGCCACGGCAAGCGCGGCAAGGCAGAACGCCAGCCCGGCTACCGTCGAGCGCGAAACCATGGCAGACAGGAAGTGGCCAGAAGCAGCACCACGCCGACGCAAATCGCGCTGTCGGCAACGTTGAACGTGGGCCATGCCCAGACGTCGCGGACGTGGAAATCGAGGAAATCGACGACCTCTCCGCGGAATGCTCGGTCCACGAGGTTGCCGACGATGCCGCCGGCAAGCAACCCCGAGGAAATGCGCCCCATCCGCGTCGCCGCCAGTTCGCGACGATTCGTCCACAGCAGCGCGAGCATCCCGGTCGAGACGGCCACCAGCAGCGCCCGCCGCCCGGCAAGCATCCCCCAGGCCGCCCCGCGGTTCAGAACGAGCCGCAGGTCGAAATACCCGGGCACGATCCGGACGGAGCCGCCATCCGCCAGCGAGCGGAGCGCGACGACCTTCGTCGCCTGATCGAGTGCCGCGACGGCGGCAACGGTTGCGGGGAGGGTCTTCACCGGGCCGAAAAGGGGTCAGTCTTCGTACGTCGCGGTGTCCGGATCAACGGCCGGACCTCGGCGCGCGGCCTCGTCCTCCATGTCCGACTGGCACTGGATGCAGAACTTGGCAAAGGGGATCGCCAGCAGACGTTTCGTGCCGATCTTGCGGCCGCAGTTCTGGCAGAACCCGTACGTGCCGTTTCCAAGGGCGACGAGCGCGGCGTCGATCTGCTTGATCTGATCCTCGTCAAGGGCGGCTTTCTTGAGTTCGGTGTTGCGCGTCATCGCGTCCGTGCCGTCCTCCGCGTTGTTCACCTCGTCGTAACGGTGCAGCGACTGCGACTGAAGCGAGGCGGCTTTTCCGGAAAGCTTGGCTCGCAACTCGCGCAGATTCTCCCGGAAACGGGCGAGCTCCTCGTCCGTGAAAGGCGTGTCGTCCGGAGGGGGGGGCAGATCCAAATCGTCGCCGAAGTCGGGAACGTCGTCGGGGTTGAAGGGTTTGGGCTCGATCTTGGACGTTTCGGGTGACTTCGCGCCCGTGGCCTTTGCCGCGGACGCGCCGCTTGAAATCGTGTTCACTTTGCTCTTGGTCTTCTCCGGCGCCGGAACGTTGGGGGGCGCCGCTTTTTGGACAGGGGAAGTCTTCTTCCCCGGAGCCGCCTTCGTCGCTTTGGAAGCGGGCTTCGCCGGCGCCTTCGGCTTCGCGGCGGGCTTCGCCGGCGCCTTCGGCTTCGCGGCGGGCTTTGCCGGGGCCTTCGGCTTCGCGGCGGGCTTCGCCGGCGCCTTCGGCTTCGCGGCGGGCTTCGCCGGGGCCTTCGGCTTCGCGGCGGGCTTTGCCGGGGCCTTCGGCTTCGCGACGGGCTTCGCCGGGGCCTTCGGCTTCGCGACGGGCTTCGCCGGGGCCTTCGGCTTCGCGGCGGGCTTCGCCGGAGCCTTCGGCTTCGCGGCGGGCTTCGCCGGAGCCTTCGGCTTCGCGGCAGGCGTCGCTTTCGCAACGTTTTTTGCCTTGGCAGTGGCTTTCTTCGCCTTGCGAGCCGCGGTGGGAGAGAACCAGAGCCCTGAAAGATTGATGGACGGAATCTTCTCCGTGGCGGCGTCGATACGCGATGCGGAAGGTTTCCTGTTGGCACTCATGGTCTGATCTCCTTGGTTTTGTGTTGCTACGCAGATGCGACGGGAAGCGGAACCGGGGGAAGGCCCGTGCGCGCGCACGGGCGTTTCGACGGGTGCGAAGGGTATCACAGGCGTTTCCCCCGGGTCAACGCGAAAAAAAGAAAAATTTTCCTCGTTTTTCCCCTTGACTTTGAACGGGGCGTTTGCTAAAGTTCCGCCCCGTCCGCAACACATGGGGCTATAGCTCAGTTGGTAGAGCGTCTGAATGGCATTCAGAAGGTCAGGAGTTCGACCCTCCTTAGCTCCACCAAGGTTTCTTGAAACAACCTTGGATCCCGTAGTCAGTTATCGTGGACCGCAAGGTTGATGTGTTGCCAGTTGTCAAGCCCCGCCCGTCGGACGTATTCGTCCGAGAGCGCGAACCCGTGCGTCCTTTACCAGCTCCGGACCGCACCCGAGCGCCGCGCACGTGCGCCGCAATCAGCGTCTCGGCGTTGGCGCCGAGGACGCCCGCCAGCGCGGGCTCCTTCGCCAGCGCGCAGAGGAAGACGATGCTGCCGAAGGGCTGCTGGCCGTCCACGCCGAGCTTGCGCCACGCGTCCAGGCCGAGCGTGTCCACGCCGGTTTGGGCGAGCGAGACGAAGACCTCCTTGAGCGCGGCGGCGATGGCCGGGACGGTAGCCGGCGTGCAGCTCCGCGTCCGTCTCGATGCGGACGTCCTGCTGCGCGGCGTTGAGCGCGGCGGCGTTGCGGTCGAGTGGACGTGGTTGTTGATCGTCTCGAGGGCGTTCTCGCCCGCGAGGCGGACCTCGCCGGCGTTGTACTTGCCGCTGGAGACGGACTGGAACTGGGCGAGCGAGACGTTGACGTTGGCGAGGTTGACGGGGGGAAGGGGCTTGGCGGAACTCCGGATGAAAAGTTGAAAGGTTGAAAAGTTGAAAGGCTTTCTGCCGGTTTTACACGCGCGGGCGAGACGAGGTTACAGGCCCGTGCCAGCAAACGAGAAGCTGGGTTCGGTCGTCGGACTGGGGGGTGCCCGCGGCATGCGCGTCGACAAGGGCGAGGACGGCGCCGGCGCAGCTTTCCGGGTGCTTCAGGAACCCGCCGGATTGCAGGGACGACAGGAGACGCTCCTCGCCGAAGAGGGCGCCGCGCGGATCGGCCTGCTCGGTGATGCCGTCGGTGTAGAGGTAGAGCGCGTCGCCAGGCTCCAGCGCGATCTCGCCCGTCCGGTAGGGGACGCCGGACAGGGTGCCGAGAACGAGGCCCGGGATCGAGCTCAGGAAGGAGGCCGAGCCGTCGCGAGCGCAAAGGCGCACGGGCGGGTTGTGGCCGGCGTTCACGAAGCGCACGTGGCCGTTCGAGAGGTCCAGTTCGCCGATCCACGCCGTGACGAACATGCTCGCGGCATTGCCCTCGCAAAGGGCGTCGTTGGCCTCCGCCACGGCCTCGGCGAGCGGTCGGCCGGACTGCGCGAGGTTCTTGAGGAGCGTCTTGGCGCGCATCATGAAGAGCG
>CAMNCG010000238.1 GCA_946534105.1 uncultured Verrucomicrobiota bacterium | reverse complement strand
GCGCGAAGTCATGGCCGGCCCAGCGCCGCTCGGCGGCGAGTGGCAGATCGGCGCGGCGAACGGCAGCGCCGACGAGTTCGATGACGCCGATCCCGCCGCCGTTTACGACGTGCAGTCGATCCGTCGTGAAGGAGCAGACCGTGCTGCACTTCTACCAGGACAATCCCGATGCGACCGACGAAACGAAAGGCGTCCGCACAGGCGTCGTGTTCCCCGGCATCGCGCCGCAGGGGGACGTGCAGACCTTCTACCTTCGCTTCCGATGGGACGGGGCGGTACAGGCAGGGAAGGATCCGTATCCGTCCTACCTGCTCCAGAGCGGAAACGCCGACAACGCAAACAGCGCATTCGGCGTGGCCATCATGCTGGAAAGCCCGAGCGTCAGCGATGACGGCACGACGACGAACATCATCGTCAAGAGCCGCGTCGGCCAGGCGAACGGAACGAAGAATTTCCTGAGCAGCGAACTGTCCATCGCGTCCGGCGCATGGAACGACCTCTTCGTGACCTTCGCCCGAAACGAGGGGGAGGACAAGTACACCGTCACGTGGTCGCTCTGTCCGACGCCGGCCGCGTCGGGTTCCGGGTTTGCGAAGGCGGTACTGAGCAAAAAGACCCAGACGATCTCCAGCCATCCGCAGTTCAACAGTTCCAACCTGACCCTCGGAACCTACCACGCCAGCTCGTCTGCCGACGAGACAACGCGCAGCTTCCGCGGCCTCATCGCCGATTTCCGAATCTGGGAGCGCGCCCTCACGGACGACGAGAAGCGCCAGGTGATGAACGGGAGCGCTGGCGCGCAGTGGTTCGTCGGCCTCCCGAACGGCAATGCGAACGAATTCGGAGACGACGCCCCGGCGGCGATCTACGAGCCGGAGACGATGCCGTGGCACCGGATGCGCAAGACCCTCGACGCCGAAAACCCGACGCTCTCTTTGCGCTGCTCGGTGTCGGGAAATGATGTTCGCACCGCGAAAATCCTCTCGATTTCGCCGATTCTGCGCGGAGGTGCCGAAGTCTCGTGCCCGGTCGCAGTCTCCGTCAACGGCACCACAATCGGCACCTACGACCTCGCCGATTCCGGGATGCGCAGCATTCTCGTCGAGCGTGCGCTCTGGGTGCCCGACCCGAACGGCAAGGCGACCGTGACGCTGACGAGAACCGGCACCGTCGCCGGAACGCTCGCCATCGACCACCTGTCGCTCTGCGGCACATGGCAAATCGGACAGGACGACGGCAAATCATCGATGTTGGACCAGACGCGCATCGAGAGCAGCCGCGGGTTCGTTGGCGACACGGAGGAATTCCGCTTCTGCAAGTCCGTATCGGTCGGCGCGGGTCGTGCGAGTGTCTTCCTCGACGCGTGGATCCCCGACGGGGCGGAGGCCTACGACTGGCGTTTTGCGACAGACATCCTCAACAACTATCAGACCGTGGACCAGGGCTTTACCCTTTACGTGAACAACACGCGGATCGGGGAGGAGTGGTCGCTCCCCGCCGGGAATAACGCCGGCGAGAAACGCACGTGGACCATTCCCGCCGGGACGTTCGTCCCGGGCGGCAACCGGATTCAGCTCAAGATGACGACACCGGCATCCGGCACTGGATGGGCCGCCCTGGACTACTACCAGCTAAGGCTGGTCGAACCGCCAAGGGCCTTCGTGGTGGTGGTGCGGTAGAAAATCTCGAAAACTAAAATTATAAAAAACTAGAATTATAAAAAAATAGGCATCTAGAAGCCTGTGAATCTGGGAATTCAGGAACCTGAACCGCCGCCATGCGATTGCCTTTCTCATCCCGCATTGCCTTTTTCCTCTTCGTTCTCCGCGCAGGGACTTCGGCTGCAGCCGCCCCTGCCTTTGACCTGGATCCCTATTCCGCGACCGAGGTCTCCCCCGGAGCATACCGCGCCTTCGGCGACGCGCTTTGCGCCGCCACGAACATGCCGGGGGCGCGCGTCATGACACTCCGGGCACGCGTGCGGCCCGAACGCTGCGACTCGCCTCAGACAGGATCGCTCGGCGTCGCCGCGTATTTCTCCCCCGACGACTACTGGCAGCTCGCGCTGATCAAGCCGTCCCAGGTCTCCGGAAACGCAGGCAGGCGCGACTTCGAGCTCAAGGCCAGGACGAGAGGCGTTTGGGGCGGGGAAAAGAACGTCGCGCGCCGCATCGTCTTTAAGCAGAGCGCGCAGTGGGAACGCGGCCGCAAATACGACCTCTCGCTTGCCTGCTCGCCCGAGCGCGTGGAAGGGGAGATTCGCGACGCGGAGAGCGGGGAGGTCGTGTTCCGCGCGGAATACGCCTTGGCCGCAGACTCGGCCAAGTGCAAAACTTGGCGCCCCGCCCTCCGCGCCGGCGGGTGGTTCGAGGGAACCATTTCCGACGTCGAGGCGTCTTGCCCCGAAGCACCGACTTCGCCCGGCGCGGCGGCGAAAACGGCGGCGGAACCGGCGGCGCCGCCGCCCTACATCCCCTCCGGCCCGGAGACCGGCCTTCGCGGCGCGGCCACCGGATTTTTCCACATCGAGACGATTGACGGGCGCGACTGGCCCATCGACCCCGTAGGCCGTGCCGTGATCCTCGCCGGGACGCAGCACATCAACCCGCAGGGCGTTTTTTCCGACGCCGTCGGCTTCTCGCCCTACGGGCGCTTCGTCGCCACGAACTATCCGAGCGTGGACGTCTGGGCGGACGAAACGCTCTCCCGCTTGGACGACTGGGGCTTTACGATGCTCGGCAACGCCTGTTCCCTGGGCGTCCTCGCGCACAAGACGCTGCCGCACGTCGTCAACCTCAAGATGGGCCAGCGCGTAAGCCGTGGCGACCCGGACTGGTTCATCCTCGAATTCGGCTTCAAGCCATGCTCCGCGCTGCCCAACGTCTTCCATCCGCAATTCGCAGCGGCGTGCGAATGGCGCGCCCGCGAGATGTGCGCGCCTTGCAAGGACGATCCGTGGCTCGTCGGGTGGTTCATCGACAACGAGCTTGCCTGGTGGGGCTCCGGAAGGCGCATCCGCACCACCGGCGTCTATGCCGCGGTGGCGCACCTCCCGAAGGCCCACTCCGCGCGCAGGACGCTCGACGCCTTTCTCGCGGAGCGCGGCGCGGCCGTTGACGGCGCCGGCAGACTCCGCGCGCCCTCCTTCGAGGATAAGGCGGAGTTCATGCGCCTCTACGCGCGCACCTACTACGAGAAGACCGTGAGCGCCATCCGCAAGGCCGACCCGAACCATATGGTTCTGGGCAGCCGCTACGCGGGCCTGACCGGCGCCTCGCCCGAAGTCTGGGAGGAGGCGGGAAAACTCTGCGACGTCGTCACCTTCAACTGCTATCCCTGGGCCGACCTGGACGAGGGAGTCGTGTATGACGCGGAGGGGGGCGTCCCCATGACCGAGCGGCTGCGCGAATACCACGGCTACGCCAAGGCGCCGCTCATGGTCACGGAGTGGAGCTTCTCGGCGCTTGACCACGGCCATCCGTGCACCATCGGCGCCGGCCAGCGCTTTCGCACCCAGGCCGAGCGCGTGGAGGCCTCGATGCTCTTCGCGAAAACGCTCCTCGCGGACCCGCACGTGGCGGGCTACGACTACTTCAAATGGGTTGACCAGCCCAGGACCGGCTCGTCGCGCTTCGCCCCCGAAAACTGCAACTACGGACTCGTGAACGACGATGGCGTGCCATACGAGGGCCTCACGAGCGCGTTCAAGGCGCTGCACGGCGACCTCGTGCGCTGGCGTCTGTCGCCGCCTCCCGCACCGCGCGCGGCGACGCGCGACGAGCCCCCTCCTTCCGAGCGCGAACGGTTTTTCGCCGAAGGCGCCGGCGCATGGAATGGCGGCGCGGCCACGCCGCCCGAAGCGGTGCGCGGCTTTCCCGACGCGGCGGCTTCCAGGACCGGTGCGCCCGTGGCGTCCGGCGTGGGCTTCACGCTTGAATCCGACGGCTTTTGGCGTCTTTCCAACGGCCTTGTCCGCCTTTCCGGGAGAATCGGCTCGAAATGGCTGGCCGATGACGTGGCCTTCGCGGGCGGCCGCTCCGTCGGTCGGCTGGGCGCGTTGCTGGCCGCAGAGGAAGACGACTTCTACAGGTGGATCGACACCTCACGGCTGGAGAGCGCCGAGTTCTCCCGCGACGAAGCGACCGGAGCCGCTTCGGTGACGCTCCGCGGCCTTGGCGGCCGCGCGGCGAATGAAGCGCCACGCCTTCCCGCGCCTGGCGCGGAAGCGCCTGGAAGCAGCCCTCCCGAAACCGCCCCCGGCACCGCGCTCTCCTTTGCCATCTCCATGCGCGTCACGCTGCTGCCCGGCCACCCGGACGCGCTTGTGGAATTGCTCGGTCTTGAGAATCTGGGCGACGAGCCGCTCAAGGCCAGCGCCCTTTACATGCGCCCCTTTTCCCGCGATAGGCAGACCGCCTCGCGCCGCGACGCCATGCCACAGCTCTGGGGCGCGCCCAGGACCGCCACCTGGACGATTCCCGGTGGCGGCGAATGGGGACTCTCCTCCATCGACCGCTCCGTGCGCAAATTCAGGTTCTTCGTCACGCCGAAGGACGGGGTCCAGCATCCCGACGCGGCGTTCTCGCCGGTTCACGACGGCGAAACCTTCACCGTCGCGCCCGGCGAAACATGGCGCGCCGACATCCCGATGGGGGCGACGCTCTCCGTCGGCGCGTCTGACGACTCAGGCCGCGTGTCAGGATGACGCGAACGCCTTCATGGAAATGCCGACACGGGCGCGGAACACGCGCCGGAAGTCGGACACGGATCGGTAGCCGCACATGTCCGCCACGGCGGAGGTGCCGACATGGCGGCACAGCAGGGCCTTCGCGTGCTCCAGCCGCACCTCGTGGATTTCGTCGAGGATCGTGTGCCCGAGGTTCTTGCGGGGCGTCGGAGGCTGCCAGTTCAGCGGGCAAAGAATGGACGGTCTTGCCGGTCCTGCGCACGAGCTGCCGGAACTCCTCGCCGCGATTGCGGCTCCAGACGTCGTCGCCGCCTTCGGCGACACCCAGTATTACAACCGCTTTCCGGCCTGGGGCGGCGACGGCCTTGCCATACGGTTTCAGGCAGCCTATCGGGCAGACGACGATGCCGTCCGGACGCTGGTAGGCGAAGTCGCCTGTTGCAGTCAGGACCATCTTGAACGCCACGTCGCGCTGTCGCGTCGTGTCGATCAAGCCGGAAAGGGCGTTCAGGGTTTTCGCCCCTTCCGACACAAGGGCTTCGCCGCCGAGCTTGATTTCGACCAGTCCGCTTGTTCCGTTCCGCAAATGAACGACCGCATCGCATTCCAGCCCGTTTCGATCCAAGGGGGCTTGGGACCCCGGGGCTACAAATGGCGGGATCGCCTTTCACACAAATTGCGGATTAGTCGCGTCTTGCGCGACTAATCCGCAATTTGAAATCTCTGGGTGATTTGACAGGATGCCGTTCGGTGATTTGACGGGATTCCATTCGGTGATTTGATGGGACGGCCCGGGAGAAACAGGCCAGGAAAACAGCAGCGGTCCGTCTCTCGGAACGCCCCGGCCGTTGCGGGATTGTCCGGGCCATGCAAACTGCGGTGTGAAAATGCCTGGACATTCCCCATTTTTTTTGAAGCGCAACGGCGCGGAAGCCCGTAAACATGG
>CAMNCG010000237.1 GCA_946534105.1 uncultured Verrucomicrobiota bacterium | reverse complement strand
CGCCCGCGCCGAGACCCGCGAAGCGTGGGGCGAAGCCTTCGGCGAATACCGGCGCCTCCTCGGGCCCGGCGCCGTCACCGTCGGCGAAGGCGGCCACGACGCCCTCGTCGGCTGGCTCGACGCCGGGCAGCCCGACCACTTCACGCCGGAGCGCTGGATGGACCGCGGCGCCTACGCCGACTCCGAGCGCGTCCCGTGGCACGACATCGCCACGCACGGCTCGTTCGTCCTCTACGGCGGCGGCCTCGGCTGGCGCTACGCCTCCAACAGCCCCGAACGCGGACCGGACACCTGCACCAAGGGATGCGGCTCCGACAGCTACTACTGCACAACCGTCGTCGGCGGCCGCACCCCGTTCGCCGAATTCGACCCGTTCGAGGAGGGCTTCTACATCCACGCCGTGGACGCGAATTGGCTCCTTGGCGCCGTTTGCCGCGACCTTGCGCTGTCAGAATTCGAGAGCTTCGAGTTCGAGGGCTCCATCCACCGCCAGCGCGCCGTATTCGCAGGCGGCGAAGGCGGCGGCGGGCAGGTATGGGTGAACAGACCGGACAACCTCGCCCTCCCGGGCGAGACACGGAACAGAGCGCAGCCTCGGACATGGCGCCTGCCAAACGGCCTTGCGCTCCCGCCCGACGGCTTCTACGCCGAAACGGCCGGCGCGCGCGCCGGCATCGTCGAAATCGACGGCCGCCGCTGCGCCTTCTCGCAAACCGGCGACGCGCTCTTCGTCGATGGCCGCCCGGATCGCCGCGACGGCACCGGCCCGGCCGACACCGCGAACGCCGCGGCCCTCGCCGATTTCTCCGCCATCCTCCATCCTGATGCGCGGGCTCTGCCCGGCGGCGTCCGAACCGACGGCGCATTCCGCCTCCAGCGCGTCGCCGACGGCGTCCTGCTCCTCACCCCCGTTCCCGACACGGGGCACCCGTTCCGCGCCGAAATCGACCTGGCCGCGACTGCGTCCGCCGTGGAACCCGTCGAGCCTTCTCCCGATGCCACTCCTCCGGTCTGGACGCAAAACGGCGGACGCCTCGCGATCTTCGTCGACGCAAAGGCCTTCGCCTATCGCATCTCCGTGAGGCGGTAGGGCTGCGTCCAGGCGACGAGACGGTGGCGCGGATGGAGGAAGGCCGAGCAGAGCGGTTCGCCGGGCTCTTCGATGCGGGCTCGGACGTAGAGATCGTCCGGCGCGAGCGAGTAGGAGGCGCGGAGCGCTTCGCCGGGTGCGCCGGCGACGGTCTTCGCCTCCAGGCCGATCTTCCCGTCGTACACGCGGAAGTCGCGCTCGTGCGTCGTGCGGTCGCCGTCCCGCGCCGGGCGCGCCGAGAACGTGCGCAGCGGCGTTTCGGAGAAATCCGCCTTCGAGACGAAAAACCGGATCGTGCGCGCGGCGCCGGGCTTGGCGGCCACGGAGACCGAAAGCGTGCCGGAGGCCCGGTCGAAGGAGACGTCCTCCGGCTCCAGGCCCTCGCACGCGACGAAGTCGCCGGCCTGCATGGCCGCGACGAGGGACGCGGCGTCGAGCGAAGCCGAACGCACGAGCGTCCAGGCGTTGAACGGCATCAGCATGCCGCCGTGCGGCTCGCCGCGGTAGCAGTGCGTGTCGTCGCCGCCGACGCCGTAGAGAAGCGGCAGTCCGCGGCGCGCGCGCAGGGCGTTGGCGACGTCCCAGAACCGGTCCGTGTCGAATCCGTCCTGCGGGAGGTCCGGGCAGGGCTCGATCTCGGTGCCGTTGTTGCAGACCTCGAAAAAGCGCACCTCCGGGGTTTCGGCGAGGACTTCCGGGGGGATGTCGTACCACTGCCAGACCGGGTGGTTCAGCATGAACACCGCCTCGCGCCCGAGCGAGCGGGCGAGCGCGGCGGTTTCGGACGCATGGCGCGAAATGAACTCAGCGAGCCGGACGCCGGACTCGGTGCGGACGAAGCCGGGAGACGCGAGGAGCGGCAGGAGCGCCGGCGCGTTCACGACGTTCATGTGCACCTGGTGGCTACGCCCCGAGCCGTACTCGACCGTGCGGGTCGCCTCGAACGCGGGGACGAGGAGAAACCGGTCCGGCTCGTCGAACATCGCCGCGAGTTCTGAGAACGTCGAAAGCCTCGCCTCGCGCACGCCGCCGCCGCCGGTGCGGACCGCGGCGCGCGGAAACGCGGCGAGGTATTCCGCGAAAGGGCGCTCGCGGCCGGTTTCCGCGACCCAGCGGCAGGGATCGTCCTGAAAGACGTTGTGGTCGCTTAGGCCGAGGAAGTGGTATCCCCGGGCCTTGTACATCGCCACCGCTTCCTCCGGAAAGGCCCGCCCGTCGGACCAGAACGTGTGCATGTGCAGGTTGCCGCGCCACCAGCGCGCGGCGGACGGGGCGTTCCCGGATTCGCGGTTCGGCATGTTTTTTTTTTCCCCGGGGAAGGAGCGCGCGGGCCTCAGCAGACGCCCTGCGACGACTTGGCGTACCCGGCCATGAAGCGCGGGATGTTGGACGTCGAAACGTCGGCGCCCCATTCCTTCACGATGTCATACGTCTCGGTCGCGTCGCTGCACCAGAGATTGACGGAGAGGCCGGCGGCGTGGGCCTTGGCGACGATCATCGGGCCGGTGCGCCGCCAGTCGGGGGCGATGCGGACGCAGCCGAGCGCGGTGGCCTGGGCGATGTCTTCCTCGCCGAAGCGGTCGCCGCAGATGAGGCCGAGGCGGGCGTCGGGAAAGAGTTCGCGGAAGCGCTTCAGCGTGGGGATCGAGAAGCTCGTGAAGGCGTAGGTGCCCTCGACGAGGCCGCCTTCGATCGCCTGGTCGTGCAGGAGCGTGACGTAGCGGTCGAGGCGCTCGGGCGTCATTTCGTCGCCGTGCTCCTTCATCTCGATCTCAACGTCGACGTCGGCGCGGCCCTTGTACAGCTCGCAGAACTGACGGAACGTCGGGACGTTTTCGCCGGAGCGGCGGAGGCGGAGGGAGGTGAGCTCGGCGAGCGTCTTTTCGTCCACGCGGCCGGTGCCGTCGGTGGTGCGGTCCACGGTGTCGTCGTGCATGATCACGAGCTCGCCGTCCTTGGAGAGGCGCACGTCGGTCTCGGCGCCGACGATGCCGCGCGCGAGGGCGTCGGCAAAGCCGCCGAGCGCGTTGTCGTCGTAGTCGTCGAGGCCGCCGCGGTGGGCGAGGACGAGCGGGTGCTCGCGCGACGGGGCGGCGGCGGCGGGGGCGGCCGGCTCCGCGACGGGGGCGGCGGGGGCGGTCTCGGCGACCGCCTCGAAGGTGAAGCTCTCCCACGGCAGGTCCGCTTCGCCCTTGCCGGCGAGGAGCTTGTCGGTGTGGAGCAGGAGCGGGAAGTCCGAGGCATCGAGCTCTCCCGTCGCGATGCGGGCCTTGACGGCGCGGCCGACGCGCTCGGCGACGACGAGGGACTCGAGCGTCACGCCGGCGAGCTCGGCCTTCGCCTGGTCGATCGTGAGGCCGCGGCCGAGGAGGATGCCGACCTGGCGGGTGCGGCCGCCGTAGACGGTCACGTAGAGGTCGCCGACGCCGACGCAGAGGTTGTCGAGCGTGCCGGCGCCCTGGAGCTCCAGGAGGCGGGCCATTTCCTTGGCCGCCTGGCCGAAGACCGCGGCCTGGCTGTTGTAGTGCAGTTCGTCGTTTCCGCGCTCCTTCTGGTTGAGGCCGACCGTAAGGGCGATGCCGAGCGCGTAGCCGTTCTTGAGCGCGACGGCGCTCTCGACGCCCGTGACGTCGGTGGAAAGGGAGATGTGGTAGTAGGACGTCGCCATCATCGCGCGGATGCGGCGCAGCGTCGGCAGGTCGCCGCCGCAGAACGCGACCTCGGTCTGGTCGTGGGCGACGAGCTCGTAGCTCGTGCAGGGGCCGCCGATCGCGCAGATGTCGCGCACGATTCCCTTGGCGGCGAGGCGCTTCTTCCAGAGTTCCGGGTAGGTGAGAAGCTTGCCTTCCGGCGTGTCCCAGAGACCCTTCGTCACGGAGAGGACCGGAACGTCGCGGGGAATGCGCGGAAGCACCTCGTCGCCGAACCAGTCCACGCCGAAGCTGGACACGCCGCCGATCACGAGATCGACGCCGGCGAGCGCCTTGTCGAGCTCGTCGATCTTGTAGTATTCGACGCCGGCGGGGAACGGCGGAATGCCGTCCGGAAAATGCTTGGCGAATTTCGGGTGGCGCCCGGTGGCGCGGCACGCGTCGATGATTTCGCCGTCGAGCGGGGAGCCGACGAGGCGGACCGTGTTTCCGTTTTCGCGGGCGGGAAAGGCGAGCGCGCTTCCCATCATGCCCGAGCCGACGATTGCGATGGTTGCCATTGCAGGAGTTTCGTTGTTTGGGTTGGTTCCTGAAAACGGCGAAGATGCTACCAGAATCCCCGTTTTCCGGCGAATTGCAAAAATTTTGGTCCAACTTGCACGATTCATCCTGCTGTGGCAGACTCTCCGGGCATGAGAAGGAGCGTGTTGGCGGTCGTGTCGCCGATGAACGCGGCCCGCGCCGGCGGGATCGCGAAATTCGCGCGGGAGCGCGGCTGGAACCTCGTGGTGGTCGACCGCCTCGGCGGCACGCCTCTGGCGTGGAACGGCGACGGCGTGCTGGCGACGCTCCGGAACGATCCGACGACCGTGGAGAGCGTCCTGCGCCTCCGCGCGCGCGGCATTCCGGTCGTGGACCTCGCCGACACGCGTCCCGACATCCGGGTGCCGCGCGTCGCCTGCGACAACCGGGCGATCGGCCGGCTCGCCGCCGCGGAATTCGCCGCGCGCAAGTTCCGGCGCGTCGTGTGGTTTTCGAGTGGCTGGAGCCACGTGCACGAACTGCGCTGGCTCGGCCTTTCCGAAAAGGGTCCGGCGGAGCGGTGGGTGCTCTCCGAAGCGCTGCCGCGGCCGAAGGACGCCGACTGGAGCGTCTACGCCCGCTGGATTTCGGGCAAGCTCGCCGCCGTCGAAAAACCCTTCGCCGCGCTCACGTACGAGGAGGCGGACGCCGCGCGGCTCCTCGAAGCCGCCATGCGGGCGGGACTTTCGGTTCCCGAGGAAGTCGCCATCCTTTCCGTCGGAAACGATCCCGTCGTCTGCGAAAACCAGCCGGTGCCCCTTTCGTCCATCGATCAGAACATCGAGCGCGCGGCGTACGAGGGGGCCGGACTGCTCGAGAAGCTCATGGACGGAGGGGCGCCCCCGCCCGGACCGCTGCTCGTGCCGCCCGCCGGGATCGCGCTGCGGCGCTCGTCGGACGCCATCGCCGTCTCCGACCCCGTGGTCCGCCGCGCGCTCGACTACATCGGCCGGCACCTTGCCGAGCCGTTCGGCGCGGCGCAGGTGAAGGAGGCGCTCGGCATCGGCCGCAGCGCCCTCGACAAGCGCTTCACGGCGCAGCTTGGCCGATCGATCGGGGCGGAAATCCGCCGCCAGCGCCTTGCCAGGGCCAAGATTCTCCTCGAAAACACGGACCGCACGATCGCCTCCGTCGCGGCCGAAACCGGCTTCTGCACGCCGTCCCACCTCGCCAACACCTTCCGCGCCGCGACCGGCCTTTCCCCGCGGGCCTGGCGCAAGGCCCGTCCCGCGGCCGGCGCCTCCCCTTCCAGCGCGCGTGACCAAACGTTGTCAGCGCCTTCGTCGCGCCCGCCTTGCCCGGTTCCGCGCCAGAAGCGGCCCAGCGTCCCGGTTGC
>CAMNCG010000236.1 GCA_946534105.1 uncultured Verrucomicrobiota bacterium | reverse complement strand
CTTCCGCATCAAGCCCGACGCCTCCGGCGACGAGGCCTGGCGGCGCGAGCTGCGCAAGTACTGGCAGCCCGACATCTACGCCGTTCCCGAAGTCGCGCGCCACTGCCAGCCGCAGCAGGGCCAGAACTCGTCCGCGCTCAAGGAGCCGGGGCTCGTCATCCCGTTCTCGACCTCGATCCACAACGCCGAGAACTTCTTCGGCCACACCCTCCAGGGCGGAGAGTCGCAGTTCTCGAGCGCCGACTACGCCACCAAGATCGCCGCCGTGGGCGTCGATTTTGCCGGCTACGACGCGCTGACAACCCAGACGACGACCGGCCTCGCGACCGAGCCGAACATCTACCTCGTCCCCGTCGGAACCGACTACATGCGCGCCCCGGCGGGCACGACCCGGACGGTGCTTGGCTGGAACGTCGTGGACCAGGTGCTGCCGCTGCCCTACACCATCGGCTCGGACGAGCTGGACGCGCAGGACTGGATCTCGACCTTCTCCGGCCTCGACGGCACGAGCGACGCGACCGCGACCATCCGCCGCCACTCGACCCTGCGCGCCGGCGACGACTTCACGTCGTCCCGCCTCGTCGGGCGCTCCGTGTGGAACGACAAGTGGCTGCTCGTGATCCCGGCCTCGTCCCTCAACGCCGACCGCACCCGCGCCCTTGACACCTTCATCAACGGCGTCGGCGACATCAGGATCGGCATCAAGGCCTACTCGCGCCAGGGCAACTGAGGCATCCTCCGCCTCGCCACCTCCCCGCTCCGTTCCGCCGCGCACCGCGCGACGGGGCGGAGCGGGCCTTTTCACGGGCAGGTCGCCCCCGGGACATTCGACTTGCCAAACGGGAAATCCGTCGCTAGACTACGGCGGCACCACAACGAACGGAGATGCCCATGCGAAAATCGTCCGCCCGCCCATGCCAGTTCCCCGATCGCGGAGGAGCCGACAAATGCTGACCATTCTCATTATCGTGGGGGGCGGGCTCGGCACGTTCCTCCTTGGAATGAAGCACCTCTCGGAGGGCCTCCAGGCCGTTAGCGGCTCGGGCCTGCGGCGCTTCATGTCCGTCACCACGACGCACCGGCTCGCGGGAGTGGGAACCGGCGTCGTCTCCACAATGATCGTGCAGTCCTCCTCGATCATCACCGTCATGGTGGTCGGGTTCGTTTCGTCGGGCCTCATGAACCTGTCGCAGGCGGTGAACGTGATCATCGGGTCGAACATCGGAACGACGGCGACGGCGTGGATGATCGCATTCGCCCCCGACGTGAAGATGCTTGGCCTCTCGGTGGTGCTCGCCGGCGCGGCGCTGTATTTCTTCCAGAACCGTGAACGCCTGCACAACGTCGGCCTGGCGCTCATGGGTCTGGGCTGCATCTTCATGGGGCTCTTCTGGATGAAGGAGGGCATGGAGCCCGTGCGGTCGATGCCGGCCGTCGTGGAGGCGTTCCGGTCGCTCGACGCGACTTCCGCCCTGGGGCTCGCCAAGTGCGTGCTCGTCTCGCTGGTGTTCACGGCGGTCGTGCAGTCCTCCGCGGCGACGACCGCCATCGCGATGACGCTCGCGCAGCAGGGGCTGCTGAGTTTCGAGGCCGCCGCCGCGACCGTGTTCGGAATGAACATCGGCACGACGATGACCGCCTGGCTGGCCGCGTTCAAAGGCTCGGCCGAGGCGCGCCAGACGGCGCTTGCCCACACCCTGTTCAACATCGTAGGGACCGTCGTCATCGTTCCGTTCTTCGTTCCGGTCATCCTCCCGCTGGCGACGTCGTTCTTCCCGCACTACGCCGACGCCGTCCTCGTGAACGGCGCCACGACCTATCCGAACATGGCGGCACCGATGGCGGCGATCCACACGCTCTTCAACGTGATCACGACGGCGTTGTTCCTGCCGTTCACCCGGCAGTTCGCCGCGCTCGTCTCGCGCGTGATCAAGGCCAACCCGGCCGAGAAGCCGCACCTGAGCGCGCTCAGCATGTCCGCGCACATCTCGCCGGTCATCGCGTGCGACCAGGCGCTGCTGGAGGTGGAGTTCATGCGCGACAGCGACGTGGAACTGCTTGACGCGGCCGGAAAGGTCGTGGCTGGCGAGGCCTCCGGTCGCGAAGAGGAGCACATCCTGCACCGCGAGGGCGTCCTGGACAACGTGCAGCGCGAGGTGACGGAGTTTCTCGGGAAGATCATGGTCAAGCGCGCGCCGACGTCGGTCTCGAGCCGCGTGCGGCGGCTCCTGCGCCTTTCGGACGAGCTGGAATCCATTTCGGACGAGACGGCGACCATCCTGCGGGCAACCCGCCGCCTCCGCAAGGGCGGGCAGGAGTTCTCCGCGCAGTCCCGCCAGGCGCTCCTCGACGTGCACGCGACGGTCACCGCGTTCGCGGCGACGGTGTCGCCACTCGTCAAGTCCCCGCGTCCGGCGTTCGACCTGGCGGCGCTCCAGGCGACTTCTCACGAGATCGGCGAGCGCATCCGGGCCGCGCGGCGCAGGCAGCTGGACCGCGTGGGCCCGGACGACCCCGACTCGCCCATCCGCGTCCTCGCCGAACTCGACATCCTCAACGCGTTCGAGCGCATCCGGTCCTGCTACATTAACGTCGCGGAGACGCTGGCCGACGGCAAGGACAGGGCATGATCCGTTAGATTGTTGCCAGTTGCCAATGTTGCCAATGGCCAATACCAATTCCAATTGGACTTTCAACTTTTCAACCGTTGAAAAGCGCAACGTAGCGGCGCGCCAGGTTTGACTTTAGCCTTGGAATCTGGGAGAATCTGCGGCGCTGACGAAACGGAGGAAAGCACCAGGCCAACATGCTCGTTCCGCCTCGTTCCATTTCGCGATCGTAGAACTCCCCATGCCAAGTACCATCAACAGCCAGAATCTTTTCCTGGACACGCAGTTCCAGCAGTTCGTGCAATTCGCCGAGAGTGCGGCTGCGGCAGGCAAGCAAAAGGCGGTCGCCCGCCTCTCCGAGAGCGAACTGGGCGGGATCGTCAACCGCACCATCAAGCCCACGTCCGCCGACTGGGTCGGCGTCGGGGCAGGACGCCTCGCCAGCCTGAAGAAGGCCAACAACACCACCCGCGAGGCCTTCATGAAGGCGGTCGCCGAGATGTTCGGCGGGGAGGACCACATCCCCGACAGCGTGAAGGACGCCATGAAGCTGGAGGACTACGGCAAGGGTAGGCCCCTCACGGCCCGGCGCATCCTCGCCGTCAAGGCCGCCATCGACAACGACGGCACCTACGCCAAGATGGTCGGCTCATTCAGAAGCACGGATTCCGGGCACGTCGCGCAACGCCTGGGCTGGCTCCCCAGCGAGATGCCGAAGCTCGCCCGCGCCGCGCGCTACCTTTCCGCCATCACCGGCGAGGCCGAAGTCGAGTCGATCGAGCGGCTGTCCACGCCCGGCACGAAGGAGAACCGCCTGCTGAACTACGGCGGCCGCTTCCTGGAGAGCGCCGAGAATTTCAAGAACGGCATGCGGCTTCTCGACACGTTCAAGGATTGGTTCGCCGGCGTGGACGATGCGCTGCAAAAGAACGGCGGCGAGCGTGCCCCCCGCAAGGAAGGGATGTCCCCGACGCTTCTCACCGCAAGTGTCGCGTGCTTCACGCCCAACATGCGCCTCGGTTTCGAGAAGTTCGTGTTCGAGTCCATCGCGCACGACCCGGCCTTCAATCTTGCCGAGACGGACGCCAACCGACTGTTCGGCATGGAGAACAACGTCGCGTCCCACTTTTTCGGATGCCACCTCCACAAGGCCTGCGTCCAGACGATTGCGCAGATTCCGCCGGAAAGGCGCAATGCGTTCTTCAAGGCCGTCACCATGTTCTTCCCGGTCGTCCACACCGCCGAAGCCGCCAACAAGCGGGGAACGGATCGCGGAGAACCCAAGGACAACAAATACGTCATCGCCCGGGTTCTCAATAATCTGGACCAGATCGAGGAACTGGAGGCACGGGGGGAGCTTACGTTCAAGAACCTCGCCAGGCTTTGCGTCCCCGAACTTCCGAAGGACAGCAAGTGCGAATTCGCGGAAGTGGGGAAGGCGCTTTCCGACGCCATGAACAATGTGCTGAATGAGTTTGTGAAACGAAATCTCGATATGCAACTGTTAACGTCGGCGTACAACACACTTCAGGAGACGGGCTGCTCGCTGGACGAGGCGATTGAGGCCATCACCGGAGGCAAGCAACCGCCGTTGGCTCCGTACATGTCGAGCGGAACGCTCGGACTCGAAGCGTTCGACGGCACCACAACGGAGGGCCGCAAGCGGCTCGAATCCGATCTCGAGCGCCCGACGGGCTACACCGACATGAAGAGCGAGAAAAGTCTCCTCAACAAGAACGCGTTCACGTTCCGCTTTCCGGGCGAAGAGCCGATCGCGACAAACAGCACCGATCAAGGCAAGAAGAACATCGGAACGGTTATCGAGAAGATCGAGGCGATGTGCGGCAAGTTGCGTCCCCGGCAGGCCTCGAGCGTGATGACGATGGTCTCTCAGTCGGCCCTTGGCGTCCTGAGGGGCGGTCTGTCGATCTACGGCATAAGCGCCCTCGAGCACAGCTCGTGCGACTTCACGCTGTCGAAGAACGAAAGGACGGGCGAGATATTGATTCGCTATTCCAGTCCCGAGGAACTGCCGTTCTCCTTCGAGTGGACCGCCACGGTCGGCATCGACGGCTCCGTGACCTCCACTCCGATGATCTTCACCGAGGAGAAGACGCGGAATGCGCTCCGGGAGTTCCAAATTTCCGGCAAGGCCGCGAACGAAATCGGCAGGTTCATCCTGCCCGGCAGCGGCCTGACCGATGTCGAGAACCCCGGCCAGGAGCTGAAGAACCGGATGAAAAACATTGCCACCGCCAGCATCCAGACCTACGCCACGAAGTCCATTGCGGGCATGCGCGGCGCCAACGGCGGCGACATCAACTTTGACAAATACCCTTCGGCGTTCACGCAAGATATTGCCCGCCATCTTCCCATCCGCGTCGGCAATGGCCCGCTGCTCGACACGCTGGATGGTCCGGAAAAGGCCCGCGACGAGTATGTCAAATTCATCACGGACGGCGAGGTCGAGACCTACGCCGAGGCCGACAGGAAGACCAAGATAAAGGCCTGTCTGCTCATGGCGTTTTCATGCCAGGGCATGCTATCCTGCGGGCTGAAGGGCGTGTCAAATGCGTTCGATGCGAACGGCAATGTTCCGCGCCTGATGGCCAGCAAGGTAGCCGGGGACGACTCCCGGAAGGATTCGGTGAACCTCTCTAAGGACGAAAATGGCAACATCGTGATCAAGACCGTCACGGAGTTCACGTCGGGTCTCCTCTCCCTCACGGATGAAAATCTGAGGCCGGACATGTATGCGACCAACAAAGGCAGCTCCATCAAATACGATTTCAACGTGGTCCTCACGAAGGAAAGCCTGGAGAAATTCGCCGACGCCGACTGGCCGAACTTCGACAGCCAAGCGAACAGGAAAATCGAGAACGACACTTCCGTTCCGCACAGCACCGAAAACGCCGCGAAAGCCCTGCCTGAAGACCTCAGGCTCGATCTGGACGTCAATCTTTCGTTCAGCATCGACGTCGACGGAATCGCCAAGGCCGTGTGACGTCTTCCAAAGTGGATTGAATCACGGCGCGGCGCCAAGGAGAAAAGACAATGGAACTGGAAAATCTGATGTCCGCGTTTGCGGAA
>CAMNCG010000235.1 GCA_946534105.1 uncultured Verrucomicrobiota bacterium | reverse complement strand
AACAATCCGAACTACGCTTCGGCGAACGATCTGTTGCTGTCGAAGGATGGAAAAACTCTGACCGCAGGGGTCAACGGTGATGTCGTAATCCCGGACTCCGTGACGAGCATCGGGGAATTGGCGTTCTCCGGCTGCAGCGGCCTCACGTCGGTGACGATCCCGGACTCCGTGACCAGCATCGGGGAGTATGCGTTCTCCGGTTGCAGCGGACTTCACACACTATATCTGCCACGGCGGTTTGAAGGGAAGACGTCTTCGATGGATATACCATCGGGATGCTCGGTATCCTTTTGTGATTATGTCCGACTTGCCGTTGATAGCGCTTTCGGCCATCCGATTCCAGGATGCGGAGTTGGCTCAGCCGCGTCAAATGAAGTTATCACTTGTTCGGTTCCCGATGCCCCAATCTACGTTGACGGTTTGCGCTACGACTGCACGGGGTGGAACGGCACAGGGAGCGTTCCGTCAAGCGGAACGTCAACCAACATTTCTTTCGCAATCACGGAGGATTCATCGATCTCCTGGCTCTGGGAAACAAAAGTGTGGATCGAATGCGATGTCACCGGTGCGGCCGCGCCGGAAGGGGAAACGTCCGGCTGGTTCTCGCTTGACGGAGCCGCGGCAGTATTCGCCTTTAATCCGTTGCAGCGTCCATTTGAGTATGTCCTCACGGGAGACTCGGACGGCGTTTCCATTGATTTGCAGGCAGGTACAGTCGCGATTCCAACAGATCGGACACGATCGCTTTCTCTTCATGTCGTGACTTGTGACGAAGCCATTGCGACGGACGGAAAGCCGATCGAGTGGGCGACAGAACCCGTTGCACAGTGGTTTGTTGCTTCAGATTCTTCGGCAGTTGATGGCTATAGTCTGAGAAGCGGCGAGATTGTTGCGAACGAAACATCGTCCGTCGAGGCGGTGCTCTCGGGGCCGGGGACGCTGTCGTTCAAGTGGAAGGTCCCGGCGGGGCGCGGGGACTATGCGCGCATGTATCTGGACGGCGAGGTCCAGAAGAGCATCCAGCGCGCGACGGCATGGCAGACGGTGACGCTCGATATTCCGGCGGGCGAGCATACGATGCGCTGGAGCTACGAGCGCGGGACTGGAAGTGCCACGGGCGAGGACGCGGCGTTTCTCGACGATGTGGACTGGCGGCCGGAGGTGGCGCTCGACGTTGCGAGCGCATTCGGAACGGCAACACCGGATGCTGGGACGCATTCGCTCGTTTACGGGGACGAGGTGGCTGCCAGCGCAATCGCGCCGGAGCCGGAAAACGGCACGCGGCGCGTCTGCACGGGCTGGAGAGGCACGGGAAGTGCTCCGGCAATGGGCACCGGAGAAAGTGTTTCGTTCACAATCACGAACGACACGTCCATTGTCTGGAACTGGCGGACGGACTACCTGACGGGCGTTCCCGTTTCCGGCGGGGCGGGCGACTTCGGGCCGCAATGGGTCGCTTCGGGCGAGATGGTCGAAGTCGCGCTTTCCCCGGCGTCGCATCTCTACGAGATTTCGCTTTCCGGCGACACGGAGGGCGTCACGCTGGACGGCACGACGCTTCGCTTCGTCGCGGACAGGCCGCGCCAGATCGACGTGACAATCACCGAGGTCAAGGTGTCGCTTGCCGTCGAAAGCGAATGGGGCGTTCCTTCACCGACGAACGGCGTCCATGATTTGTCATGGGGAACGCAGGTGTCGGCCACCATCGCGGAACCGGAGCCGACGAACGGCGTCCAATACGTCTGCACGGGATGGACCGGTATGGGTAGCGTCCCGGAAAGCGGGACGGGAACAAATATCGCGTTCACCATCGAATCGGATTCGTCGATCCGTTGGAACTGGCAAACAAACGTCTGGATTTCCGTCGCGGCCGACGGCCCGGTTGGGGTTGACATGGCGGACGGCTGGTTCGCGTTGGGCGAAACCGTTGTGGCGCACTACTCGCCGAATGTCGATTTCTTCACCCTTGCGCTATCAGGCGACACGGACGGAGTGGTGCTGGATGAATCCGCCCGAACCATTGCGATTCCCGCCGACAGGCCGCGCTCGGTGACGCTGTCGATCACGGAACTGACCTTGAGGAACGCACTGGACGCCAGCAATCTGGCATGGAAGACTTCCGGCAATGCGACATGGTTCCCGCAGGTCGCGGTGTCGGCGGACGGGGTTTCTTCCGCACGGAGCGGTGGCTTGTCCAATGGCGACGAGGTAAGCGCTCTGGAAACAACCGTGCAAGGCGGAGGAACGTTCGCGTGGTCGTGGCGGCTTGGCGTTAGCGGCGACAGCAATTCCGGCGTGGACGTCCTGCTGGACGGCGACTGGCTTGACTCCTATTATCCAGGCACCGATTGGTCACGGGAAACGCTGGAGATCACCGGGGACGGTGAGCACACGATCCGTTTCGAGTTCTGGAATGCAGGAACGGAGACCGGCGATTGCGCGTATCTCGACCAAGTTTCCTGGTCCGGCGGTGTGCCATCGCATGACATCGCGATCGGGGACGTGCGCATTCCATCCGACTGGATTGATGAAAACGCGGCCTCCGCGCTTGCAAAGGCCAATGGCGACTATGAGGCGGCGGCAAATGCCATGGCCGCAAATGAGGTCAACAAGGTGTGGGAATGCTACGTTGCGGGAATCAGCCCCACGGACGAGACGGCTCGGTTCGAGGCGACAATCGAAGTCGTGGACGGCAAGCCGGTCGTGTCGTGGTCGCCAGATCTCAACGAAGGCGGGACGAAGCAAGAGCGCGTCTACACCGTGGAAGGAAAGCAGTTCCTGTCCGATAAGTGGGGACCAACAAACACGATAAGCCATTTCTTCCATGTGAAAGTGGCACTGCCGGAACCGTAGATGTTTTTTGTAGAGAGTTGAAATTTACACCTGTCTAACAACGAGGATACAGATGTCACTCATCCATATATTACAAGCTTTTTCGAAAGGCGGTCTAACTGGATGCCAGATTCAGCAGCGGGACTGGTCTCCTTTTGTCGTTCATTTTACCAGTTGGAGTGCGATGCAACCTTTTCGTGAGCTATTCAAATCTCCCCCTTTGGTAAATGCTTCTGACCAGTTACCGCAATTTGTTGATTCGGCATTGACCCAAGCGGATAAACTCTCCTTTATAACGTTTCATTCCATTATCCAATCTGGGTTTATCAAGGCCAATTCGCCAAGCGAGAAAGACGGCATCCCACCATGTGTTTGTTTTTCGGAGTGCAATCTGCCGGGATTGATTGGACATTGCGAACGATATGGACGATTCGGGTTCGTTTTTTCAAAAAGTGATGTTTTCGCAAATCCGCCTTGTGGGAGGCCATGTCTATATGTTGACAGTGCCACATATACAGTGATCGATAAAGATGGCTCGCAATCTGCATCGCGAGAACGGAAACGCCTGTTCGGACTGTCAAATGTGTATTCCCCTGTTGAAACTGGTCTCAAGATTCAAGACTTTACCCATGAAAGGGAGTGGCGGGTATTCTCCAATGTTCCTCTTTCATTTCTACGTGCTGTTTTATGCCCTTTGCAGTATCATGCCAAAGTGCTTTCCTCCATAAAGGAATTGCGAAATACCAATTTGACTAATACGATGAGTGGGAGACTGGAACAGAGTATCGCACCAGATTCTATCCCCGTTATCCCCATTGATATGCTGTTTGAATGGGGGGCATGATAAGCGATTTTCTGCTCGTCATTGCGCCATCGTGCCGTCTCGTCACCCTTCGTCGCCTACGCGAGCGCCGCGATGCTGAACGGCGTGGATTCCTATTCGAAACTTCCGTGGATCACGGACAAGCCGTTGATGTATGAAACCGCGCTCCGCCGCGTCGCCTACTGCAATGTCGGAAAGATGCCGGGGCGCACCACGACTTCGACAGCTCGGCTCCAGAAGATTGTCGGCGAATGGAAGGACATTCTCTCCCGGCAGATCGACCTTTACGCCCCAGACGTGATCATTGTCTGCGGGACGGACACGCTGCAGACGCTTGCCGGAGACATGGGGCTTGAGCTTGCGAAGCCGGTGCGAACCGTGAAACGCGGCAGGGCGGTGGTGGGCATTCATGCATGGCGCGACAGGCGCCTCCCTTGGGCACCGCATCCCGCCGCGCGGATTCCGCCGGGCGAGTGGGTGGACGCGGTGGTAGAGGCCGCGAGCGCGAGTGCGGGGCAAACGGGGTGCGACTAAAATCTGGCCGTGCAGCGTCGGAACGCAAAGAGCGCAAGGAACATGGCGGCTGCGGCATCGGACGCCGCCGTTGGCGGCCATGCCACAAGCCGCCATTTTTCAGTCCGCGACGAAGGGCGGCTTGACCCGGAAGGCGGCGTGCGGTAGGATGCGGAATCGAACGAGGTTTTCAAGGATGTCCGCTTTTCCGAGCCCCGGCGGCGAGTCGCCGCGACCGGTTTCAGCTCCGCCGAATCTGGCGAAGCGCTCGTTCCTTTTTTCCATCGCCCTGCATGCCGTTTTCGTCCTGGCGGCGGTGGCGATCGGCGTGTTTTCCGCCCGTTCGCGCAAAACCGAACCGAAGGACGTCATGATCGAGTTCACGGTCGCCGTGCCGCCGCAGCCGGAAGAAACCGCCGCGCCGGAACCGGACCCGGAACCCGCCGCGAAGCCCGAACCGGAGCCCGAAGCGCCGCCGCCGAAACCGAAGGACCCGGACGCGCTCCCCCCGGAAAAGCCGAAGCCCCCGAAGTTCGTGAAGGGGAAGATCGTCCACCGCGAAGCGCCGAAGCCGGAGCGCAGGATCGTTGAACGCCCCAAGAAGGAAACGCCTCCCAAGGTCGTGAAGCTCCCCGCGCAGAAGCTGGAAATCAAGGGGCCGAAGCTCTCCGACGAGGAAATCCGGAAACTGCTCGACCAGGGGGCGCGCCCTTCCGACCGCACGTCCGTGCCGGACTCGGAAAACGCGCGCTGCACCGCCCTCATCTTCAACGCCGTCAAGCGCGCGTGGATCTGCCCCGACGCTTCCGCCATCACCGGTCGGGAGCCGAAAATCGAGTTCACGCTCGGGACCGGCGGCGCACTCGGCAACGTCCGGCTCGTCGCGAGTTCCGGCAACGCGGAGTTCGACCAGTCGGTCGTCAACGCCGCCAGGGCCGTCCGTTTCGTCTCCGGCCTCACGCCGGGCTTCATCCGCGAAAACCCGCGCGTCACCATCACCTTCGCGCTCGAAGGCGCCTGACCCCCCTTCCCGGAGCCCCACCCCATGAAAGCCACGTTCCGCCTTTTCGCCGCCGCGCTCGCCGCGGCCGCGCTGTTCCGCGCGCCCGCCGCCGAGGCCAAGCTCCCGGTCGGCACGCCGACGCTGCGCGGCGCCCGCGAACCCGTCCTCCTTACCGAATACGAGCGCAGGGTCCTGGAGCTGGAGTACGCCAAGCTCGTGCGCGCGGTCCGCGAGGCGCGCGCCGAAGCGGCGGCGGACGAATCGCTCGCCCCGCTCAAGGACGCGCTCTCCGCGGCCCGCGCGGAAAATCCCGGCGGCACGAACGCCGTCGCCGCCGCACGGGCCCTCGCCGACGCCACGGAAGCCGTCCTGTACGGAATGGACGGCATGCGCGACAAGATCAAGCGCCTCCACGAAGTCGGAAACCTTCTCGAATACGACCACCGCCTCCGCCGCGAGCAGCGCGCCGCGGCGGGCGTCGGCCGCCCGCTCCCCCCTCCCCCGCCCCCCGCGGAAACGGAAGCGTCCG
>CAMNCG010000234.1 GCA_946534105.1 uncultured Verrucomicrobiota bacterium | reverse complement strand
TTTCCTCGCGCGGATTCCCTCCGTTGTCGCCGTACGGTTGCTTCCCTACCGCTCGCTTGCGCGCTCCAAGTACCGCGCCGCCGGCATGGCGGACACCATGCCCGACGCGCCCACGCCAGACACCGTCTTTCTCGAAACCCGCGCCGTCATCCTTCGGCGCCACCTTGCGGTTCCAGTCATCATCGCCAGTGCGTGAGGAGTCGGGCGCGGCTCTCCCGTTGGCCTGACATCGCCCACGCGGCGCTGATCGAGTTCAAATACCTCAAGCCCGGCGACCCGGGAAAAATGATATTGCCGATTGATGGCACTGAAAATTTGAGGTTTGTGAACAATCCCGCCTCCGGCGGCTCCGTCTCTCTCCACCGCCTCGTCCTCGTCTTCAAGGACGACGTGCTGCCGGCGTCGCGGGCAGACGGGCCTGTACATCCCCGGCGGTGTGCGCAAGCGCAACCGCCGGGGATTGTGGCGGCTTCGTTTCGCCTAGCTTTCAGGAAAGGCGACGGGTTCGGTCGCCCGCAGGCCAATCTCGTCTCGCTCATGACGAAAGACCCAAACCAATTCACTCGGCCCGCCCGCGAGGTGAACGCCCTTTGCAACCGCTTCTACCGCGAATTCCTGCTCTGGGGCGAGAAGACCAAGACCACGCCCGGCGAGCGCCTCGCGCAGGGCTTCGCGCCAAGTGACAGACCGCGCAGATCACCGTTTTTGCATTCCGTCCTGCGTTTTGCTAGGCTTGGCTCCGCAAACGACAAGAGGCGCGCCATGGCAAAACGCACAATTCGACAGCTCACCACCAGCAACTTCGACTTTCCGACGCTCGCGCAAAGCACGAGCAAGAAATATGTTGACAAGACCGGCTTGTTCTACGAACTCGCCAGCGAAAAGGAAGACGCGCAGTATTTCATCTCCCGCCCGCGACGCTTCGGCAAGTCGCTCATGCTCTCCACGCTCCAGGCGATGTTCGAGAGGCGGAAGAGCCTCTTCAAGGGGCTGGCGATCTACGACGAGCCGGTCGCCGGCTTCCTCGACGACATCGAAACACTGAAGCTCGTCCGCAAGACGCTCCACGACTTCTACGAGAAGCTGAAGGACAACTCGAAGTCCATCCGCTTCCTGATGCTGACGGGCGTGACGAAGCTCACGAAGCTCTCGGTCTTCTCCGGCCTGAACCACCTCACCGACCTTTCGATGGACAAGCGATTCGCGACGCTTCTCGGCTTCACCCCGGAGGAGCTGGACGGGACGCTGCGAGAGAACGTGGAGGCGTTCGGCGCGTTAAACGGCTGGGATTTCGAGACGGCGAAAACGAAGCTGCTGGACTGGTACGACGGCTACCGCTTCTCGCCGGAATCGGAAGCGCGTGTCTGCAACCCCGTTTCGCTCGGGAAGGCGTTGTCGTCCGGACTCCTCCTGAACTACTGGGAGGCGACCGGGCAGGCCTCCATGATCGTGGAGCGCATCAAGGCGGCGGACGAAATACCGGCGGACTTGAACGGCTTGGCCGCGACTCGGACGCAGCTTGACGTCTGCGACGCCGAGACGATGCCGCTTGTGGCCCTCATGTACCCCAGGGCGGCTACCTCACGATCAAGCGCGTTCGTCCTTCTGGAAAAATCGAACTTGGCATCCCGAACGAGGAGATATCGACGTCGCTGGCCGAAGGCTATGTTTCCACGGTGCTTCGCAAAGGCGTGTCGGACGATGCCCTGACCGATTGACATTGGCATTTGTGTCATTGACAAAAACTCCAAATGATCACCATTGACAAAAATCCAGAAGTCCGCTCCCAAGCCCGTGAGAAGGTGTTTCTCTGGCTGGAGAAGTCTGTGGCGGACGGTACGCTGAAGCCCGGCGAGGCCGCACCGAGCATTCGTGATCTGGCTGAGCGGCTTGGCATCGCGAATGGAACCGCCGCAGCAGCTCTCCGCGACGCCGAGGCGCGCGGCGTCGTCGTGCGCCGCAACGCCGGCGCATACAAGCGTTTCATTCCCGACCACGCGGCCGAAAAGGCCCTGGCCACGCGCTCGATCTTCGTCATCTGCAAACTGGGGCGTTTCGCGTCCGGCAAACCCGCCCCGCGCTGGTCGGACCCATACATGGCCTTCGAACTCATACCGCGCCTGGCGGCCGGCGGCCGCCACGTGATGCTCCTCAACAGCGACGAAATGCAGAAGGAGGAGGTCGCGGGAGTTCTTGGGACGCACCCCGCCGGAGTGCTCGTCATGGGAACCGTGATCGACAGCCCCATCGCGCTGGAGGCCCTGCGCGTTTGCCGGGAGGCCGGCATCCCTGCGGTCGTTTACGGCAACTCGCCGGCGCTCCAAGGCTTCGACCGCGTCTATACGGACCACCGCGCCGGGTCGCGGATGCTCGCGGAATGGCTTCTCAAGCACGGCAGGCGCGGCATCGTCCCGATCTTTCCGCACGCCCCGGCCTCGCATTGGGAACTGGAACGCATCGAAGGCTACGCCGAGGCGATGAAAGCCGCGCGCCTCAAGCCGGCGCCGTGCGCGCATTTCTGCCCCTACCGCATCAGGCAGCTCTGCTACGGCGACGTGCCGGATGCCGAATCCTTCAGCATTTTGACGTCTCTTGCGTTGGCCGTGCTTGTCGAACAGCGGCGCCAACGCGCCGTGGACGCCATTTTGTGCGTGAACGACGAGTGGGCGAAGCCGGTCATCGCCGCGATCCGCGCCTTGGGGCTGAAGCCCGGAAGCGACATCGTCGTCGCCGGCTACGACAACATCGACCGAGTCTGCAAATTCGACGCTTTCGAGAGCGGTCGCCCTTCCATCACGATCGACAAGCACAACGAACGCACGGCCGAACTCCTTGCCAGCCTGCTGCTCGAACGCATTTCCGGTTCGCTTCCGCCGGAACCGCAGACCCGCACCGGCGCTCAGGAACTCGTCGTGCTCAAGCAGCCGTAGAACGCATTCCCGCAAATGCCGGCGCGCATGGCGCGCGAACCGAGGAGCGGGGATGTTGTATTCGTTTAGTTGTAAAACTTTGATACAAATCTATATTTTGTATTGATACAAAATAATGCTTGACACAAAAACAAAAATCCCGCAGTATAGGCAGCACGTTGCGGGGCATTGTGCATGGTGCGCGGTGCCGGCGCGGCGGAACTCAAAAGGAGCAATGAAATGAACAAAGCAATCCTTCTCGCGACGGCATTCGCATCAATCGCGTCCTCTTCGTTTGCGGACACAAAATATTCGGTGGCGAACGACGCCTCCGGCCAGTATTCGTTCCGCCGGGCCAACTGGCAAGGCGCAGGAGACTCGTCCCCAAGCGTTCC
This sequence comes from uncultured Verrucomicrobiota bacterium, assembly GCA_946534105.1. Lineage (GTDB taxonomy): Bacteria > Verrucomicrobiota > Kiritimatiellia > RFP12 > UBA3636 > UBA3636. The sequence continues at coordinate 2,400 of CAMNCG010000234.1, read as the reverse complement.
AGCCGCCGGGAGCGACTATGTCGCCGTGCACGGCCTGTATGCGGGCGGGCTGTCCAACGATACAATGGTCGATGAATTTGCGGGAGACAGCCTCCAGATCGGCGAAGTCGGAGGAAGGAACGGATCGCTTACGGTTTTGCCGCGTGGCAAAGTGAGCGTGCCCAGCTTGATTCTCGCCAACGGAAACCTCTGCTGCGGAGACAACAACTGGACTACATGTCGCTTCGGCGCGGGCAGGACGACCGTCCAGTCTCCGGCGACCGCACCGTTCGCTCTTGGATTGCCGAGCGACAGCTCCTCGATTCAGACCGCTCCGCTGACTTTTGAATGCGGCCATGAATTCATTGGTGACGAATCTTCGGGACTGCTTGTCAAAATGCCAAAGTCTGTCTTGACGTTGCAGGGAGGTTCTCCGAACTATCTGGGAAAATGGAAATTCAATCCCAATCGGTCGCTGACGGTCGTTCTTGGAAGTCCGGAGGCGCTTGGCGGCAACCGGACGGCATACGCCGCGGACGCCATTCAACTTGCCGGCTTGAGTTCCCCCCACCGCAGTGCAATGGTCTTCGATTTTGACGGCACGATGCCGAGCGCTGGAAGAGGCATCACCTTCGCCTCGGGCGACTGGATAATGAACGTCACCACGGGGAAAGTCGAGTGCGCCATGCCCATGACGAAAAGTGCCGGAGCGAATGTGACTCTCACGGTAGCCGGAGGTTCCGACGCAATGTACCGCACGACGGACGGCAACAACATTCCGACGGTCAGGGACGGCTACGTTTCCGACGGACACGACGCCCTGATGCTCGGAACCGTGGCCATTCCGACTACGCTGCATTCCGGCACTCTCTGCGTGACGAACTTCACGGGCGGATCGTTCACGCTGAAGAGCAAGGCGCGGATCGCCGCGCGCATCCACCGCGACGGCACGGCGGACGCAACTTCGTTCGCGGCGGGGACCGTCCTGACCGTGCAAGATGCAAAAATTCCGCTTCACGTCTATGGAACGTTCCCGCTCACCAATGCGACGACCCGGATCGCCGTGCTGAAGATTCCGACGGCGACAAGAACGGTGTCGGCTGGTGACTTCAATGTGACCGCAGACGATTTCGACCTCATGGAAAAGACGGTTGAAATCGTCACGGAAGGCGGGATCCAGACGGTTTACCTGACTCTGACAGGCAGCGTTGTCTATTACTCCTCGTATTTCAACAACTGCAACTACAACATGCCCGCGCAGTATTGGAGCGACAACCAGACCGTACACAACACCGCCGACTACCTGATCGGCTACGACGTCTCCGTCGATTGCACGTTCATCAGAGGCGTGGAAGGCGTTCCGTTCGGCGGCAGGTCGCTGACTTTTGCGCCGGGAACCACTCTTATGACAAAAGGGACCCCATCCCGTCCGTCAACCATTGGCGACATGCGCTGCTGGCCCGGATCCACGATCAAAGCCGGCGCCGAGGGCACCAATGTCGTGACGGGAAGCATTTCGCTGCGCGGAAATCCGGCCGATGGCGGAGTTGCGTTCGCAATCGACGCGAACGACGGAAGGTCTTTCCGCATCGACGCCGGGATTTCCGGGTCGCTTCCGCTGAAGATACAAAACCAGGTCTGGACCTCCGCCGAAGACACCAGGACGTGTGAAATCACTTCCGAGAACCCCGGTTTCACCGGGTCGCTGGAAACAAGCCGATACAGAACCGTCGTCCAGGGCATACGACTTGTGCTGCACGACGAGTTGAATCTCGGCGGGAATCCGGAATCATTCAACGCCGCACATCTCCGGTTTGCCTGCAAGACCATTCTGGAAGCCGCAGACACGTTCGCCATCGACGACTCCAACCGCGGCCTCACCGTCACCGCGCCCTGCACGTTCAACGTCGGGGAGGGCAAGGCCCTGACGCTCGACATCCCGATGGTGCTGAACGGATTCATCGCCGCAGGCCCGATGGTGAAGACCGGCGCCGGCACTCTCGGCATCGGCGGGACGGTGAGCGGCAACAGCGCGTTTCTCACCGTTTCCGCCGGATATGTCCGACCGGTCAAGCGCGCCGGTTCGAGCGCCATCAAATACACCTTCGCCGACGGCGCGGGGCTTGAACTGGCGCTTTCGCCATCGGATCCGGATGTCGCCGCCGATGGGCTTTACGTCAACGACTCCTCGTATCTGACGCTTTCCGGCACGTCGCTTCCGGCAACGATTCGGGGGGAAATCCCGGAGAACGGCACTTCCGTGAAGTGCGGCATCCTGAACGTCCCCGCGTCGATGGCGGCCTCCATCGTCACGGCGTTGGGCGCGGACGCGACCTTCGCCGACACGGCGACCGGCCGGACGCGCACCTTCCCCATCGAGCGCGAAACGCTCTCCGGCGACCGCGTGCGCTTCTTCGCCAC
>CAMNCG010000233.1 GCA_946534105.1 uncultured Verrucomicrobiota bacterium | reverse complement strand
CGCGGCCGGTGGCGCCGTGGACGAGCGTGTCGATGCCGTGCTTCTTCATCGCCTTCACGATCTCGCGGGTCGTGACGGCGCGGCCGATGCCGGTGCTGTTCCAGTAGCCGCCGTCGTACGTGGCCTGCGCCTTGATCGCCCGGAAGCACGCCTCGGCCATCGGCTTGCGCACATCGACGATCACGGTCCTGACGCCGCAAGGCTCCATCTTCTTCTGGACGTCGTGGATGTCCTTTTCGTCGGGCTGGCCGAGATCCGCGGTGAAGCACAGGACATCCGCCCCCGCTTCGCGGAGCCGGACGGCGATCGTCTTGGAATCGAGCCCGCCGGAAACGCAAATGCCGATTTTCCGGCCCTTCATGTCTTTGACCGAGAGTGCCATGCTGGATGTATCCTTCGAATTCGTGGTTGTCGTTCGTGGAAAACGCGCGCCAGTATACCCGCATCCCCCTGCGTTTTCAACCCACCCCCGGCTCCGGGCCGTGCGCGGTTTTGCGTCCGGCCCCGCGTTTTGCTAGAATCGGAGGCGCATGCGACGAGGAGCGCAACATGGACACATTCTCCAGCGCGGCGGGACCGGTTCATCCGGCGGGACGCAAGAGGGGTCCGGAACCCGAGACTCCGCGATGACTCCGCGCGTTCTCTATCTCGGCGCCGTCGATGGCTGGAAGCCGAAACTGGCCGGCGTCCGCCGCTACGCGACCCGTCGCGGCTGGGAGGTGTTGCCCGTTTCGACTGTGGGCATGCCATACGCGGAAATTCCCGCCGTTCTGGAACGCATGCGGCCGGACGGTTGCATCGTCGGCTGCAACGGGGGAAACTACTTCCCTGGAAAGCGACTTTTCGGCACTGTCCCGGTCGTCTATCTCGACCTTCCGGCGAGAACGCCGGGCGCATCTTCGTGCCGAATCGTATCCTGCGACGACGATGCCGTGGTGCGGACAGCATTCACGGAACTCAAAATCTGGCACCCGGAATCGTTCGGCGTGGTTGAAGCCCCGGACAATTCGCCCTGGTCGCGGTTCCGGGCCCGCGCATTCCGCGCAGCAGCGAGAAGCCGCGGCCTCCCCTGCGCGGTCTTCGCGGCGCGGCGGGGCGAGGCGTTCGACGCCTATTTCGCCCGCCTTCGCGCCTGGCTTTCTTCCCGCCGCCGGCCATGCGGCACCTTCGCCGTGAACGACGAAACCGCAGCCTTCGTCATCCGCGCCTGCCGCGAGGCGCGCCTACACATCCCCAAGGACATCGCCCTCGTCGGCGCCGACGACACCGACACGCGCGACCACGACGAAAACCCGCTTTCCAGCGTCCGGATCGACTTCGTCCACGCCGGATTCCTCGCGGCGAAGATGCTCGAAAGCGCCATGGCAGGACGTTCGACGGACAACGCGGTCGTCGGGCCGTCGATGGTCGTCCGGCGCAAATCGACGAGCGGCCGAGGGCGTCACGTGCCCTGTATGGAGGAAGCGGTCGCCGTCATACGCCGTGAAGCCTGCGACGGCCTCACGGCGCGCGACCTCGCCGCGCGCTTCCCCGGCACCCGCCGCCTTTTCGACATGCGCTTCCACGAGGCGACCGGGCACAGCGTCCTAGACGAAATCCTCCACGTCCGCCTGGAGAAGGCATTCGAACTGCTCGCTTCCACCGACATCCCCGTGGGCCTCGTCGCGGACTTTTGCGGCTTCGGCTGCTACCGGGCTCTCGACCGGCTCTTCCGCACCCGTCTGGGAATCTCCATGTCCGAATGGCGCCGCCGCAACGCCCGGTCGTAGCGCTGATTAAAAAATATTTTCTCAAAAGTGAAGATTCTGGCATTGGCGATGCGCTATGATTGACGCCACGCCAACCAATGGACATCTTCGCATGAAAGCAGGAACATACCCACGATTTCCGCCGACCCTCTTCGCTGTGGCGCTATTCATTGCCCCAGCGGCCATGCCAGCCGCCGGTGATGGGCCGGCTGTCCCGGCCGGATGGGTGCCCGCGCCCGGCATCGCGCAATACCGCGCGTGGGCGAACGGGTTCATCCCGGCGGAGAGGCTATGCGACGTCCCCGCAGAGGAGCCGGAATACCGCGTGTGGGTGAACGGCCGCGAGGTGGACGTCATCGACATCCCCGAACCGGCGCATCACGACTGGCAGCTGCCGGACGAGGCCGCGCTCCCCTACTGGGCTGCGCTCTTCGACGTCGAGGGCGAGGCCTCCGTGCGCATCGAGTCCCGCTCCGACCTCTCCGCCACGCGCATCCTTCCGCTCTCGCGCGGCATCGTCCCGCGCCACGACGGCGTCCACGCCGTCGAGTTCACGGCATCGCCGCCCTTCGCGGTCTCCGTGGAGCCGCGCCCCCGCCTCGGCGCGCTTGTCCTTTCGGCCAAGGCCCCGGACCCAGACCCGCCGAGTCCGGACGACCCGCTCGTGAAGTACTTCGGCCCCGGCCACTACCACTTCGACAAGCCCATCCGGCTCTCCTCCAACGAGACGCTCTACCTCGCTCCCGGCGCGTTCGTCGATGCCGCCGTGTGGGGCAGCGGGACGAACGTCTCCGTGCGCGGCCACGGCGTCCTCACCGGCTTCTCGTGGCAGCACGCCGCCGGCCCGCAGCACGACCTCGTCCACCTCGAAGGCGCGGACGTCACGGTCCGCGACGTCGCCCTGCTCGGCAGTTTCGGCTGGACGCTCGTCCTCAACAAGGTGGACGGCGCGCTCATCGAAGGCGTGACAATCCTCGGCGGCCGCGTTCTCAACGACGACGGCATGGACATCTGCCGCGCCCGCGACGTGACGATCCGCGACTGCTTCGTCCGCACGCAGGACGACTGCATCTGCGCCAAGTACTGGTGCGAGAATCTGGCGGTCGAGCGCTGCACGCTCTGGGCCGACGTGGCGAACATCTTCCGCATCGGCTTCGAGACGGACGGCCCACCGCACCGCCTGTGCGGCATCCACATCCGCGGCATCGACGTCATCCACCAGGCCGTCCAGAACGACCGTGAATGGCAGCGCGCCGTGAACATCCAGTCCTCGAACGGCACCGTCTTCGAGGACATCGAGATCGACGGGCTCCGCTTCGACTTCCCCAACGCCTGGGACCGCCTCGCCAAAGTCCAGACCTTCATCGCGAAGAGCCAATGGAGGCAGGACAAGATTTCGGGGCAGCTACGCGGCGTCGTCTTCCGGAACGTCGAAATCCCGGCCGACGCCCCGGAAGGCGCCCTGCGCGCGATCGACGTCTGGAGCCACGACGAGGAGCACCTCGTCCGCGACGTCTCGAACGAATGCACCGATCCGCGCATCGTCGTCCAGGAGAAGGTCGGCCGCGTCGAGGCCCACTAGTTTCCGTTTCACCGTTCCACCCCTCTTTTTCCACGCCGCGCGTCCGGCGCGGCAAACCCGAAGAAAGGCACTGCCATGAACAGAAAGACAGCAACCGAAGCGTTCCGGCGCGCGCTGCGCGCCACTCTTTTCGCGGCCCTCGCGGCCGCGCCGTCCGCCTCGCACGGCGCCTTGCGCACGTGGGAGCCGTCGAACTACCAGGCGCAGGACGCCATGATCCTGCACTTCGACGGCATCCGCAACGCGGGACTCTCGGAGCCGCACAGCTCGGCGGCGACGAGCTGGATCAACCTCGCCGATTCCGAGCGCCCCGCCGTATTCGATTTCGGCTCCGACGAGAGCCGCTGGGATTCCGACGGCTTCTACTTCGGCGGCCTCACGTATGCCCGCGTCCCCTCCACCGCGCTCGACACCGCCGTCACGATCGAGGTCGTCTCCGACATCGACACGAACGTCCTCATTAGCGCCCACAGCGGCAACTACCGCCAGTGGCCGCACATCATCGGCTTCGAGGCGACGGGCGACCTGTTCGACCTCTTCTACCACACCACGGCCTCGCCCAAGGGGCTTTGCCTCAAGCGCGGCAGCACGACGTTCAAGCTGGAAGGATGGGACGGCCGGTACGCCGTCGGCCTCATCAACGAAACGAAACAGGTCCTCGTCCAGAACGCCGCCCCGAACGCCGCCACGTGGGGCAACACGGGAAAAACGGGCGCCATCGGCACAAAAACGCTGCTCATCGGCTCGGCCAACGTCGAAGCCAACGACGGCATCAACAAGCGCTACCTGACGGGCAAGATCAAGGCGCTCCGCCTCTACAACCGCGTCCTCACCGACGCCGAAATCGCCGCGAACCGCGCCATCGACGAGGCGCGGTTCTTCGGCGCCCCGCCCGTCACGAACGCGGTCGTCGCCACGTCGCTCGCCGGCGCGGAAGGCGCGGACGCGAGCGGCGCCTACGCGGTGGACGGCGGCGGCTACACCTTCCGCGCCGCGCCGTTCGCCACCGTCGGCGGCACGACCTACGCCTGCACGGGCTGCACCGTGGAAACCTCCGCCGACGGCGGCGCGACCTGGGGTACCCCCGTCCAGTGTGACGGCGTGTATGCCATCGACGTCTCCTCCACCGACTGCAAGCGCATCACGTGGCAGTGGGCCGCGGCGTCCGGCACGATCGGCGGCGAGACCTCCGGGTACATCCGCAGCGGCCTCGAACTGCACTTCGACGGCATCCGCAACGCCGGCGCCGACGCCGCGCACGACGCCTCCGCCACGGCGTGGACCGACCTTTCCGGAAACGGCCGCCACGGCACCCTCTCCGGCAACACCGACGGTTCCAGCGCCTGGGAGGACGACGGCTTCCGCTTCAACGCGAACGCCGTCTTCAACACGACCGCCGCGTTCAGCCTCGGCACGTCGTTTACGGCCGAAACGCTCCTCGACGTCGCGCAGTCCGACGCGACGCGGAACCTGCAGGTCTTCACGATGAACACGGTCGCCGAGCCGCAGCCCTGCTATCTCTACTACCATAACGGTGGCAAGGCGTTCCGTCTCCGCACGCAGGCCGGAACCGGCATCGCGTGGGGAAGCGAACCCACGGTCGGAGGCTTCACGGGCGGCAAGGCGACCTACGTCTCCGCCTTCCGTGACGGCGAAACGGATGCCGCCGCTGCCCGCGCCGCGATCGTCGCCGGTGCCACCGTCTATCCAACCTCGTGGAAGACGGGCAGCGCGAACGCCCCCTGCACGGCGGAAATCTGGCGCTTTGGCGCAGCCCGAAACTCGTTCACCACCGGTGACCACCCGATGAAGGGCGCGATCAAGTCCGTGCGCCTCTACTCCCGCCTCCTCTCCGAGGACGAGTGCGCCTGGAACCGCGCCATCGACGACTACCGCTTCTTCGGCACGGGCGCCCCCGTCTCGAACGCCGTGATCGTCGCCACCTCCATCGCCGGCCTCGAAGGACGCGAGGAAAGCGGTCTCTACTTCGCCGACGGCTGGACGTTCGCCGCTCCGGACGGCACGGTCGCCCTCCACGGCCTCGGCTGGCGTTGCGCCGGCTACCAGCTCCAGACCTGGGACGCCGAAAACTCCTGCTGGATCGCGCAAGGAGTAAGCACGTCGCGCTCCTACACCTCCCCCGCAGCCGGTTCGGCATCCGTCCGCCTCGTCTGGCTCTGGGAGCCGGTGCAGGGCGCACGGACCGCCGCCGACTTCGCCGCTCAGGGCGTCTCCGAATACGTCCGGGGAGGCCTGGAACTCCACTTCGACGGCATCCGCAACGCCGGCGCCGCCGCGCACGACGCTTCCGCGACGGCGTGGACCGACCTTTCCGGAAACGGCCGCGACGGCACCCTCTCCGGCAACGCCGACGGCTCCAGCGCCTGGGAGGACGACGGCTTCCGCTTCAACGCGAACGCCGTCTTCAACA
>CAMNCG010000232.1 GCA_946534105.1 uncultured Verrucomicrobiota bacterium | reverse complement strand
TCCGCGACCACTGGTGCATCCGCCGCGAGTGGATCGAGGGCGAGACGCTTGCCGACGTGATGGCGAAGGACAAGAAGAACCTCGTGAAGTACCTGAAGGAGTTCGTCGCGATCCAGTGCGAGATCTTCAAGAAGACCTCAGAGCGCATGGGCAACCTCGCCGACAAGCTCGACAAGCAGATCTCCGCCTCGCCGCTGCCAAAGGAGACGCGCTACGACCTGCACATGAAGCTCCAGAGCTTCCCGCGCGGGAAGGCGCTCTGCCACGGCGACTTCAACCCGACGAACGTGATCATCACGCCGAAGGGCGACTGGCGCGTGATCGACTGGAGCCACGTGCGCCTCGGCGACCCACTCGCCGACGTCGCGCGTACCTACCTCCTGTTCTGGCTCTCGGGCCACATCGCGGCGGCGGAGAAGTACATGGCACTCGCGTGCGAGGCGCTGAAGGTGAAGCTCCCGGACGTGCAGAAGTGGCTCCCGATCGTCGCCGCTGCGGAATCCAGCCGCGACCAGACGCCGAAGAACCACGAGCTGCTCATCCACTGGGCGAGCGTCGTGGACATTGAGTAGCCTCGGCGCAGAGATGCGATATGGGATGCTAGGGGGCCTGTCCCCTTAGCATCCTAATATCATCCATCCATGCGCGCATCTTCACGGATTCGGGAAAATATGGTATGATACTGCCGCATGACGCATCGATTGGGTGATCGTGTTGTAACCTTGTGTCCAACATGGTGTATACAGGGCGAAAACATCATCCAAAGAAAGGAAGTGCAGAATGATCGAGATATGCAGCCAGATGCGCGAGTTCGTAAACTTCGCACAGGATGCCGTTGCAGGCAACGGCAAGAACAGCATTGCCCGCCTCGGCAAGCAGGAAAGCCGCTATTCGGCGTTCTCGATCAGCGCCGCCACCGACGGCGACAGCGTCGGCAAGCTGAGGAGATCCGCCGCCTCCAAGAACGCGAACAACATCGTCCGCACCAAGTTCCGCGATGCCGTTGCGCAGATGTTCGGTGGCGCGGACAAGATTCCGGAGAGTGTCCGTGCCGCGATGAACATGCAAGACTACGAGAAGGGCAAGCCCCTCACGGCCGACCGTATCCTCGACGTCTATGCCGCCATCAAGGAACACATCTCGGGACTGAAGAACGCGGCGCTCAACGACGGAACGCTGAGGGCCATCGACGTGGCCGACACCGCCGCCGACCAGTTCGTCGAGAAGTTCAAGGCGCGCTGCACGCCCCCGCCGAGCGCCGTGGCCGCGTCGAACCTCAAGCGGACGCTGCTGCTCTGCGCCGCGAACATCCTGGACGACGGCAAGGCGCAAGGCGGGAAGGAGGCGATCAAGGAGTTCGCAAAGGAACTGCACACCTCTTTCAAGTACACCTTCAAGGCGCTCGGGTTCGACACCGCGACGCACAAGGTCGACAACCAGCGCATCGAAAACCTCATGAAGGACGAACTGCACATGCGCCGTGCCGTGTTCGCGCTCCTGGACGAGAACGGCAACGTTGACGTGAACCGCTTCGACGCGCGGCTCGCAGTCTTCGGCGACGCACGGCTGAAGTACAGCGCGCCGGCCATCCTCAGGGCCAATCTCGAGACCCCCGGCCCCACGGCCGTCAAGGCGTTGCGGCAGGAGTTCATGCGCATGGCCATCCAGGACGTCGAAAACGCCGCACGGAGCGAAGTCGATGCCTTCTTCAAGGCAAACCCCGACAAGATCCCCGCGGCGCTCAGGAACGACAAGCGCGAGGCCGAACGCTATGTGCAGCTTGTGCGGGCCTACGTCAACCAAAAGGGCGAAAAAGAGGCCGGCGCCCGCCTGGCCGCCGGCGACGCCAACGCGAAGATCGACGTCGCCGCCGCGCTCAAGGACTTCAACGGGTTCATGGACTCGATTTACGCCGCGGCGAAGGGCGACAAGGATCTTCTCGGGCTCATCGAGCGGTTCGCCGGCGCTATTACGTTCAACGGCGCGGGCGAGCGGCGTTCGCTCGAGGACATCAAGAAGAAGTTCATCGAGCCTGTCCGGGAAAACCTCCGGGAGTTACGCGCCGTGGCGGGCGGCAACGCCGCCATCCTGAAGGCCGGCGTGGACGCGCTCGTCCAGAGCGAGATGACGCCATTCAAGAAAGGCGTCTTCACCAAGCTCGCGAACGGCGCGAAGAACTTGAGCCTGAACGGCCTCGATTCGGTTTCGGCGCGGTCCACGCCCATTGAAATCGCCAAGGCGTTCACGGGGCTGTACGCGCAGTTCAAGGAAGCGATGCCCACCACGGACTACAACGACCCGCTCAGCCGCGCCGAGCGCAACGCGTACACGCTGTTCTTCTCGGGCGTCGTCATGTCGAGGCTGGACGCCGACGCCAAGGTGCGCATGGTCATGACCTTCTCGTCCAAGGCGGCCGGGGACGCCAGCAACATCATGCAGACGCTCGTCACGGGCAGCCCCGACCTGACCCCGGCGGAGGTCTCCGACTTGCAGGAGACCACCCAGATGATGCGCAAGTGCTCGACGTTCATCGCGGACGACCTCTCGCTCGACGCCGACGTGTTCGCCCTCAACGAGATCGACGAGAAGATAACGGCAGAGTCGATCCCCGACGACGTCAAGGCGCAGTTTGCCGGTCTCATGAAGGGGCTACAGGAATAAGCGCATGGAAATGAAGGAACTGCTGGACGGCCTAGCGTCCAACCTCGGAATCGACAGCCTTGCCATCATCGGTGGCGAGGCTGCCATTGACATCGACGGCATGCCCGTGTTGATCACGGAGGCGGAGGACGACGCCCTGCTCGTCTCCGGCCTCGTCGGCGATCCGCCGCCGGAGGGATGCGCGGAATTCTGCAACCTCATGCTCGAGGCGAACGCCGGTTTCTTCGACACGGCGCCCTGCACCCTCGCGCGCAACCCCGAGTCCGGCTGCTACATGCTCCTCAAGCGCTTTCCCAAGGCGTCGCTGGACCCGGAGTCCTTCGCCAAGGAGCTTGCCTCGTTCGCCGATACGCTCGCCGACTGGCGGGAGTCGCTCGAGTCGTTCCGCCCGGCGGCGGCCGCCGCCGCGGAAACGAAGAAGGACGAGTCTGCGATTCGCTTTTCGCCCGACGGTTTCATCGAGGCCTGACATCGCGGCGGCGAGCAAGAAATGTGGTGCAATGCTCTGTCGTGAGACCGATAGCAACAATGATAAGGATGTCATGGCAAAACCGAAAATAGTCATCTGTATGGGCAGTTCCTGTTTCGCGCGCGGGAACGAAAAGACCGTCGAGGCGTGCGAGAACTTCCTCGCTTCGCGCGGGCTCAAGGACGAGGTCGACGTGGATCTCGGCGCGAGCCTGTGTACCGGCAACTGCGCGGACGGACCGATCGTGGTCGTTGACGGAAAGATATACAAACACGTGGACCCGCTCGTGATGCGCGACATCCTCGAGGCGACGTTTCCGCAGAAAGGATAATGGGTAAGATATGGTCATGAGTCCAGTCTATACGACCGAGAACGAGTGCCAGGACTGCTACAAGTGCGTCCGGCACTGTCCCGTGAAGGCCATCCGCATTGTCGACGGCAAGGCGAGCGTGATCCCGGAGGCGTGCGTCGCCTGCGGCGAATGCGTGAAGGTGTGTCCCGCGCACGCGAAGAAGATCAGGAGCGACCTCGCGCGCCTGAAGGAACTCGTCGCGTCCGGCGCGAAGCTGTACGCGTCCATCGCGCCGAGTTTCGCCGGCTACTTCAAGGGCGTGACGATTGGACAGATAGCCGCCGCGCTGAAGGCGGCCGGTTTTGCCGGCGTGAGCGAGACGGCCCACGGCGCGGAGTCGGTGAGCGCGCATGTCGCGAAGCTCCTTCAGGAAACGGATGCCCCGCTCGTCATCTCGTCCGCCTGTCCGGCGGCTGTCGATATGGTGCGCAAGTACCTTCCCGGCTACGCGGCGTTCATCTCGCCGCTGCCGTCTCCCGTCCGCGCGCACTGCCGCCTCATCAAGGAGAAGTACGGACACGAGGCGAAGGTCGTGTTCTTCGGACCCTGTGCGGCGAAGAAGAACGAGTCCGACGCGCATCCCGACGAACTGGCGCTCGCCGTCCTCTTCCCCGCACTTGAGCAGTTCCTCGAAGAGCGGGGGATCAAGTTCGGCGAGGAGGCGGAGCTTGCGCTGGGGCCGGCCGAGGAAGGGCGCTTCTACTCCGTCGAGGGCGGCATGAACGATACGCTCCGCGACGGCAAGACGGACGTGCGGTACGTTTCCGTATCGGGCCTCGAGGACTTCCGGCGGATGTTGGAAGACTTCGATCCCGCGGAGTTCAAGCGCCATCCCGAGAAGTTCCCGCGCAAGCTGTTCGTCGAGGTGCTGGCGTGTCCGGGCGGCTGCGTGAACGGCCCGGCGATGCCGCGCGGCGCCTCGGGCCTCGCGACGCTGTTCGCGACGGACGCGACGGCGCCGATCCGCGCGTCGTCGGGGCGGTGCTTCACGCATTGCGGCACGTCCGCGTATACGGCGGCGGCGGTCGTGGACGACGAGCCGGACGAGTCCGCTATCGCCGGCGCGCTTGCGCGCGTGGGGAAGACCACGAAGGCGGACGAGATCAACTGCGGCGCGTGCGGCTACAACTCGTGCCGCGAGTTCGCGAAGGCCCTCCTCGCCGGAAAGGCCGAGGAGGCGATGTGCCACATCTACCTCAAGAAGAATTTCCAGCGGACGTCCAACGCGCTCATCAAGTACATCCCGGCGGGCGTCGTGATCGTCGACGCGAAGGGACTCGTCGTCGAGTGCAACCGTCTCTTCGCCGAGATGGCGGGCGCGCTGGAGGAGTTCGACGCGCTCGGCAACCTCGACGGGATCGGCATGGACCGGTTCATGCCCGACTTCGCGGAGCTCTTCGCGGGCGCCGTCGCGCACGGCAGCGAGATCGTCAAGTACCGTCAGCCGTGGAAGGACCGCATCGTGACGATCAGCGTGTTCCCGATCAGCGTGGGCAAGTTCGCCGGCGCGGTCGTGCAGGACGTCACGAAGAACGAGGGACGCCGCGAGGAGATCGCCGCCAAGGCGCGCGACGTCATCCGCAAGAACGTGTACACCGTCCAGCAGGTCGCGCGCCTCTTCGGCGAGCACATCGCCGAGACGGAGATCATGCTCAACGAGATCGCGGGCGCGTACGAGTCGCAGACCGTCGGCAAGCGCCTCCGCGAGGGCGGCAGCGAGGAATACCTCAATGGCTGACGACCTTTTCATCGAGATGGAGGCCGCCCAGTACACGAAGACCGGGCAAGGCGCCTGCGGCGACGACGTGCGCTTCATGACCGTCGAGAAGGAGAACCGTCACCTCGTGGCGCTCTCCGACGGACTCGGCAGCGGCGTGAAGGCGAACGTGCTCGCCACGATGACAACGTCGATGGCGATCAAGTTCCTGGAGTCGAACGTGCCGATGCTGGAGGCCGTCGAGATCATCATGGACTCCCTGCCCGTCTGCGAGGTGCGGAAGATCGGCTACGCCACGTTCTCGCTCTTCGACTTCCGCCTCGGCGGCAAGGCGCGGATCAGCGAGATGGGAAATCCCGGCTACATCCACCTGCGCGGCACGGAGGAGGTCGCGCCACTGAAGGACGAGCAGATCGTCTCGTCGCACTGGCCCGACCGCGAGGTGCGCAAGTGCGAGGCCGACTTCCGGTCCGGCGACCGCATTATCCTCTGCTCGGACGGCGTGACGCAGTCTGGCCTCGGCGTGCGGAAGGACATGAAGTTCGGTTGGCGGCGTTCGGGCGTGCTCAATTTCGAGCGCGAGAAGATCGCCGCCGATCCGGACATTTCAGCAAGGGACTTGAGCGTGGCCATTGCGCGGAAGGCGCTCTACCTCACGCCGGACGGCTGCAAG
>CAMNCG010000231.1 GCA_946534105.1 uncultured Verrucomicrobiota bacterium | reverse complement strand
CGCGGCGGCCGTGGCCGGTGTTGCGGGAAAGACCGTAGGACATGGCGGAGTCGGGGTTGGAGAGTTGCGGGGAGAGGAGTTGCAGATGGGAGCGGGAAGGAGAGGGTGGTAAGTTGGATGGAGAGTGAAGAGCGGGAAGGAGAGGGTGGGGGAGGAACCCTTGGCGGGAAGGGGTGCGAAAGCGAAGAAAAGAATACGCGGAAACAAGGAAATTGTCAAATTGATAAATACGATTATATTCAACTGATAATACATCGAGAATTCGGTGATGTTTGGGCGGGAGGGGGAGAGTCGAGGGAGGCGGGGGAGGCTGGTCGGAAACGGAGATGCGCCCGCCGGCCGGGGGCGGTTTGCCATGTCCCGGGACGCCGCGACGCCGGGCACTCGGCCAGGGGCGGTTTGCCATGTCCCGGGACGCCGCGACGCCGGGCACTGGTATCGCTTCGTGGTCACGGCGGCCGTTTCCGGCAACGGCGCAAGCGACGTGGCGGTTTACGAGATGGGGGCGGCGCATCCGGCGCTCGCGACGCCCACGCCCGCCTCCGGCGCGGTCGCACGCGCGGCGACGCGCCGGAGGGCGTCCGCCGGGACCGGACCCTCGCGGAAGACGCGGACCGAGCCGTCGGCGCGGACGGCGGCGACGGTGCTGGCGACGCCGCCGGGAGCGGGGCCTGCGTCGACCACGGCGTCGGCGGAGGGGAGGGCGGCGAGGGCGTCGCGGGCCGTGGAGGCGGGCGGCTCGCCGCTGCGGTTGGCGCTCGTGCAGCGCAGGAGCCCGCCGGCGGCTTCGCAGAGGGCGCGCGCGCACGGGTGGTCGGGCACCCGGACGCCCTCCGTGCCTCCGCCGGGGAGGTCGAGGACGAGCGTGAGCGCGCCCGGCCAGAACGCGCGCGCCGCGGCCGCGGCGGGGGGAGGGAAGGGGATGCCGGCGGCGGAGGCGGCTTCGGCCGACGCGGCGAGGAGCTGGCAGGGTTTCGACGGGTCGCGGCCCTTTGCGGCGACGATGCGCGCGAGGGCGGCTTGGTTTCCCGGCGCGGCGGCGACGCCGTACACGGTGTCGGTGGGCACGATCGCCATGCCGCCGCCGCGCATGATGCGCGCGAATTCCGCGAGATCCTCCCCCGACATCGGCCAGGCGAAGCGCCGGGGGCCGCCGCTACGTTTCGTTTCCATGCCGAAGCAGTCTAGCAAAGGATTCCCGATTCGGGTAGAATGGCCGCCGTCACAGGCAAAGAGGAGTTCTCGACATGAAAGACCCGGTCGGATTTTCGGTTTTGGGAGCTGGGCGCATCGCCGGCAAGACGGCGCTCGCCGCCCGGCATCTCGCGGCGCGTGGCGGGCTGACGCTGCGCGCCGCGGGGAGCCGCGACGCCGCGCGCGCGGCGCGGTTCGCCGGCGAAAACGGGTTCGCGGCGTCGTTCGGTTCGTACGACGCCCTTCTCGCGGACGGCGGCACGGAGCTCGTCTACGTCGCCACGCCGAACGCGCTCCACGCCGGGCACGTGCGCGCGTGCCTCGAAGCCGGGAAGCACGTCCTGTGCGAGAAGCCGTTTGCGACGACGGCGCGCGAGGCGGAGGGGCTCTTCGCCTTCGCGGCGGAGCGCGGGCTGTTCTGCGGGGAGGCGATGTGGACGCGCTTCCAGCCGTCGTGGATCGCGCTCGGGGAGCTGCTGCGCGGCGGCCGGATCGGCGAGCCGCGGTTCGTCGACGCGTCGTTCGCCGTCTCGGTGGCGTACAAGGAGCGCCTGGCGCGGCCGGAGCTCGGCGGCGGCGCGCTGCTGGACCTCGGCGTGTATCCGCTCGCGCTCGCGGTCGCGGTCTTCGGCGAGCGCCCCGTCCGCGTTTCGGGAAGCGCCGTGCTCGCGCCGACGGGCGTGGACGACCAGTCGTCCTTTTCCCTCGAATGGGAGGGCGGCCGTTTCGCCGCGCTTTCATGCTCGATGAGCGCGTCCGGCGGCGCGCGCGCCCGGGTCGTGGGGACGGAGGGGTTCGTCGATCTTCCGGAACTCGTGCGCTGTGAAACGCTCCGCGTCTCGCGGGCTTCCGGCGGGGAGCCGGAGACGCTTTCGTTCCCGTTCGCGTGCAACGGCTACGAATACGAACTCGCCGCCGCGGCGCGCGCGGTGCGCGCCGGGCGGGGCGAATGCGCGGAGTGCCCGCATTCGGCGACGCTCGCGGTCCTCCGCGCCGCGGACGCCCTGCGCGCCTCCTGGGGCGTGCGCTTCCCGGCGGACCGGGCGCGCTAGCGCGCCGCGGCGCCGGCGTCCCGCGCGAAGTCTTCGTCCGCGAGGGCGTTGAAGCGCCGGATGAGGTCGGTTTCCTTCGGGTCGTAGGGGCGGAGCGACGGCCGGTAGAGGTCGTGGAACCACTTGGTCATGTCCCACGTGCGGCTCTCGGGCGTGTCCGCTTCCAGGTCGCGCCACATCGACTCCCACGGTTCGTAGGTCTGGTACTTGCCGGCGACGAATCCCCAGCACGTGCAGCCGATGCGCTCCAGATAGTAGAGCGGATACGCCGAAAAGACGTCGTTGCCCCGGATGCGGGCGAGCCACTCGGTGTTGACCAGGGGGCGTCCGTAGTGCCGGCGCAGCCGCGCGATGGTCCGCACCTGGCCTTCGTACGGCTGGTAGCAGTGGTAGGAGACGATGTCGGAAAGCTCGCCGGCGAGGACCTGCGCCTGATTGGGCGAAGCCGGGTCGCATCCGTAGTCGAGCGACCAGAGATCCGCCGCGAGCGGCTGCACCGGGTCGATCGACCGGGCGAGCGCGAAGAGCTCGCGCATCGGCGCCACGCTTGCCGTGCCGCGCCCGCTGTTGCCGGGTTCGTTCCAGAGGTTCCAGAACAGGACGCGCGGATCGGCGCGGTACGTGCGCAACAGTTCTTCGCAGAGGGCGAAGAACTTGGGCTTGAGCACCGGGTCGTCCACCTGCGAAAACCCGATTTCGCCGGGGAAGCTGCCGTGCTGCGAGAGCTTGCGGCCGCCGTGGTAGCCCAGGTCCCAGGGCTGCGGGCCGGGCTTGGGCAGTTTCCAGACGGACTTCGGGCGCATGCAGTCGTTGCCCAGGACGACGATGGCGCGCATGCCGTGCTTCGCCGCGACGGCGAGGGCGCGCTCGAACCGCTCCCGGAAGCCGTCGGGGTCTTCCAGCCACACGCCGAAGCCCTGCAGCTCGACGAGCAGGCGCAGCGCGTTGAACCCGATCGACTCGGCGACGGCGAGCTCGCGGTCCATTTCGGCGAAGCGCTCCTCCGCCCCGAGCGCCTGCCACTGGTCCACGCGGTTGGCGCAGGACGCGGGCATGTAGTTGCAGCCCCGGATCCAGGGCTGCGCGTCGTACCAGGCCCACGCGCGTTCGCGGGACCACCGGCCCGGGGCTTCCGCCCCGGGGGCGGGGCGGGCGGCGGCGCGGGCGTCGTTTTCCGAAGGTGCGTTCATGTCGGGGGGCATGTTAGCGGGTCTTCTCCAGTTCGTCCAGCAGCGCGCGCAGGGCGGTCGCCTTGCCGCGGGCCTTGGCGGCGCGCTCCATCGCGGAGTTGTCGCCGGCGAATTTCGCGTAGGCGTTGATGACTTCCGGCTGCGGGGCCTCGAGTTCGGCGATGGCCTGCCGGAGCTCCGCGAGGAGGGGCGCGCATTCCCCGCCGCGCCCGAGTTCGCGCAGGGCCTTCGCGCGCCAGTAGTCCATCTCGCCGGCGTGGATCCAGCCCCTGAGGGCGTTTTCAAGCTCCGCGCGCCAGCCCGCCTCGTCGCCGAGCGCCTTGCGGCACTGCGCCATGAAGTAGCGGCTCTTGGGCTCGGTTCCGGCGTCGCCGGGGCGGCCGGCCTGGAGGTTTTCCGGATAGGTCGTGGACTCCTCGAAGAACGCGAGCGCCTTCGCGTAGTCCCCGCGCTCCATCGCCTCGCGGCCGAGGCCGTGGCAGGCGTCGACGAACGGCGCGAGCAGTCCGTCGGCGCCTTCCCAGACGTGGAAGCGGCGGCCCGTGAGGATCGCGTGCGCCTCGGCGAAGCGGCCGACGGCGTTGAGCGCGTAGGCGAGGCGGAGCATGCACGGGTCGTACGACTCCGCCGCCGGCTTGTACTTCTCCAGCAGCGCGACGCGCTCCGCGGCGGGCAGGTCGAGCTTTTCGGCGAGCTTCGAGGCTTCGTCGAGCGTGCGGAAGTTCGAGGGATCGGCTTCGAGGGCGCGGAGGTAGACGTCGTAGGCCTCGCGGCTCGGGACGCCGGAGGGCACGCCGGTGTTCGTGAAGTAGGTCCCGGGGTGCGAGAGGCCGAACGCGATGCAGCGCAGCGCGAGCGCGTGCTTCGGGGCGAGCGCGATGCACTTCTTCCAGTCTTCGAGCGCGGCGTCCTTGCGGTCGTGGTTCCATTCGCAGCAGCCGAGGTAGTACCAGGCGTTGGCGAGGCCGGGATCGGCGGCGACGGCCGCGCGCAGCGCCTCCTCTTCTTCGGCGCGGTTGGGGAACACGTAGTCGGTGGGCATCGCGTCCGCCGCGCGGAAGGCTTCGAGGGCCGTCGCGTCATCCCCAGCTTTCGCGAGCGCCGCGCCCCGGAAGAATCCGAAGAGGGCGTTGCGGAGGGAGTCGCAGGCGGCGACGGTTTCGGCGAGCGGGAGCGCTTCGGTGCCGGTGCGGTACGGCTTTTCGGCGGCGGCGCGGGCGAGGGCGGCGCCGCAGAGGTTCGAAACGTCCTCCCAGAAGCCGACGCCCCAGAAATCGGAGACGGCTTCGAGCAGCTGCTGCGCCTTGAGGCCGCGGCGTTCGACCGCGGCGTCGAGCCCGCCGCGCGCGGCGACGGCCCAGACTTCGAGCGGGTCGCAGGCGAGCGCGCGGTCGAAGCACGCGTCCGCCTCCGTTCCGCCGCCGAGCCGGCGCAGGAAGAGCCCCTTCATCGTCCAGAGCTTCGCTTCGTCCTGCCCGAGCGCGAGGGCGTCTTCGACGCGGGCGAGGGCTTCCGCGAAATCGCCGCGCAGCGACGCCAGCCGGGCCAGTTCGGCGAACGATTCCTTCTTGTGCGTGAGGCGCCACGTGCAGCGCCAGAAGAGGTCCTCGGCGCGCTTGAGGTCCCCGAGGTGGCGCAGGACGAGCGCCAGATAGTACTCCGGCGCGGCGTCGAGGGCGCGCGTGTGGTTCTGCGTGGCGCGGGCGACGGCCCGTTCCAGATACGGCTTCGCGGCCGCGAACGAACCTTCCTTGGCGAGCCGGACGCCCATCGCGAGGTTGGCGCGCGAGTAGTCCGGGTCGATTTCAAGGGCGCGCTGGTAGTAGGGAACGGGATCGACGAGGCCGTTGTGGAACTGGTCGAGGCGGAGCCCCGTTTCGTAGGCGAGTTCGGCGCTCGAATATTCTTTCGGCGGCTTCGGGTTCTGCACCTTCGGCGGCAGGGGGTCGCGCGGATCGGGGCCGACGGGCGTGTAGGAGAGGAACGCCTTGCCGGACGCGTCGAAGATCGCGGCGGTGTAGCGCGGGTCGGCCGTTTCCGGATCCGCGGGGAGGATTTCGCGCCACGGGGCGTCGGGGCCGATCGAAACGCCCTGCTCCTCGAAGACGCAGTCCCGGTCGCGGAAGAGCCGCACCGTGCAGCCGGAAAGTTCGCGCGTGGAGTGGAACCCGACGAGGAGCGAGCCGTCCTTCTGGCGGTCCACGTTGACGGCTCCGTCCGCCGTCGCGTTCTTGACGCCGCCGATGCCCTTCACGGGGAACCAGCACTGCTCGACCTTGCGCGTCTCGTACGGGGCGATCCAGGAGTAGTCCGGCTGGTTGTCGCTCCAGCAGCCGACCATGAGTTCGAGGTACGGGCCGTCGCTGTCGGTGAGGACCTTGTCCCAGACGTGCGCCTCCGGGAAGTTGCCCCAGAGGAAGAACTTCTTGCCGACGGTGACGTGGCGGTTGGAGA
>CAMNCG010000230.1 GCA_946534105.1 uncultured Verrucomicrobiota bacterium | reverse complement strand
GGCCCGCCACGAAGCGGAGGTTCCGCGTTCCCGGAATCGGCTCCGGGCGGCCTTTGGAGAACGCCGCGTGCACCGTGCCGTCGAACGGTGCGGAAAACAGAAGTTCGGGGACGCAGAGCGTGTCTTCGGCGGAATGAGGTGTTCCCGCTTCCACTTCGCGGACGAACTGCGCGATACGCTGCTCAATGATGCCCAGCAGCCGCTTCCGACCCTTTCGCCAGATGCAGTGGTTACCCGTGTTCGGCTCGGCGTCGCAGGGGTATTCGAAGAAGTCGCAGCGGTTTCCGGCCGCGGCGTATTCCTCGGCGAAGGCCCGGTGGGAGGCGACGGGAACGACCGCGTCGCCGCCCGCGTGGGTGCAGAGAAGCGGCGCCATGCCGGGGCGGACGTGGAGAAGCGGGTTCATCGCGTCGAGCGACGAATACGACACTTCCTTGCCGAAGAGCGCCGTGTAGCGGCCCCGGTGCAGGAAGAAGTCCGGCGCGGGGTCGCCGATGGAGGAAATGGAGACGCAGCCCGCGACCTTTTCGGGCGGCAGGTTCACAAGCGTCCAGAGCGCGAGGTGTCCGCCGGCGGAGCCGCCGCACAGCCAGATATTCGACGGCGAGAAGCCGGCGATGCGCGCGAACTCGTCGGAGAAGAGCCAGTTCGCGGCGGCGAGGCAGTCGTCGCCGCAGGCGGGCCAGCGGTTGGTCTCGGAGGCGAGGCGGTAGTCGATGTTGAAGACCGCGAAGCCGAGATCGTCGCGGAAGAACTCCGCAACACTTGCCATCCAGTCCCTTTTGCCGGCGCTCCACCCGCCCCCGTGGATGAGAAGGAGGACGGGTGGGGTCTGCGGACGCGCCGTGGGCGCGTCCCTACCGGAAGCTAGCGGTAGGGACGTTTCCATGAAACGTCCGCTGGCGGGCAGATGCAGGTCGCCGCAGCCTGCGGCGCCCAAGGCGGGCGCGTAGGGGATGTCGCGGACAATCCGCCCGCCGGAAGGTTCCGCAACGGCGCTCGACGCGGAAGCGAGAATGGCGGCGGCGGCGCAGGCCAGAACCGCCGCCAGCCACCGCGTCTTCAACAGATTCACACTTGCCATGTTTTTGAACCACGGAATACACGGGACACACGGAAATTTCATCCAAGGAAGTTTCCGTGTATTCCGTGTGTTCCGAGGTTTTGCACTTACCTACCGCAGGTAGATGACCGTCGCGGAGGGAGCGTTGGTGACGACCGCCGCAGCCGATTCGGCGTATCCGAAGACGTCGAAGAAGGCGAGGCACTTGTAGGTGCGGAACAGCCGGGAATTCTTCGTCCATTCAACCGCAAGAGTACTTCCCGTGGCGCCTTCGAGCATTTCGCCGTCGAGGAACCACTGGTAGCCGGTCGCGCCGGTCGCGGAGGCGGTCAGCGTCAGCGTGCCGTTCACCGGCACCTCGCCGCCCTGCGGCGTCACCGTGCAGGCGGAAATGGGGTCGGCGTCGCTTTCCACGGCGCCGCCGTAGCGCAGGGGATTGGCGTTGATCGCCCCGTGGAAGTTGGAGTTCTCGTCCGGGTCGCAGTTGTCCAGGAATCCGGCCGCGCCGTTTTTCATGAACGGCGTGAAGTCGCGGACAAGCACACCGTCTTCCCATATCTTCATGCGATAGACCTTCACGTCGCAGGGGAACTGGGAGCCGCTGACGGGGTTGGCGCTGTTCGACGCGCCGAAGACAACCATTGGGCCTTGCGCGTTTTTGGCATACGTACGGTTCGGAAACGATGTGGCAATGAAATTCGTCACCGTTCCATCGGCGGACGCGAGCAGGACTTCGTTTGTGCTGAGCGCAAAGACATGGCGGTCGGCATCGACGCCAACGGACGTGGTGTAGCCGCCGGTTCTGCCATCCTGCATGCTGTAGAAGAAATTGCCCGAACCGTCTTTGTCCACATGCAGGTCCATGCAGAAAGCGCTTCCGCCCAAATTGCCGAACACGCGGGAGTTCGCTGTTGCCGACATCATCGCGAAGTCGATTTCCACCTTGGTGTCCGGTGTCGGCGTGACGCCGGTGTTGACGTAGGCGGGGGCCGTCTCGCTGCCGCGCACGTAGGCGTCGTCCGTACCGATCACGAAGGGGTTGCCCTGCGTCTTTTCATGGACTTTGCCGTTCACGCGGTCGTAAAGGCCGGTCACGGCACCGCGGCCGTATGGGATGAAGTCTCGGACGAGTGTTTCGCCGTCGAAGATCTTCATTGAGTAGAGCTTGCCAATGAACGGCTGACCGAATCCCCCTGACACACGGCGAGCGAGGATGGCAAGGGGAAGGCTGTTCGTCGTAGTAGCAATGGAGGGGCCGCTATAAGAAGCCGTCTCCTCAAATGGCGTCCCGGAATACTTCGTGAGGGAGGCGGTGCCTGCGGTGCAGTCAAATGTCGCCGTGTAGCGTGTTTTCGACGGCACGGGGATCGGGTTGAAATTCCTGTCCCTGCTCATTTGGATAGTTAACCCCGTTGCCGCCTGCTTGAGGGACAGCGCCAATCCGCTTCCGCTACCGGGGTCGGCGGCACCGAAGACATATCGGGTGTCATTCGTTTGCGTCGGATCGAAGTCGATGATGACCTTTGTCGACTCATTTGCGTAGTAGCCGGTGTCGATGGCCTGGGTGCCGTCGGACTGGAGGTAGGTGTCGGCCATCGGTGCGACGATGGAGGCGCCGGCGCCCGCCGACAGGGCGGCGACGGCGATTGCGGTTGTCTTTGCGTAGTGCATTTGCATTCCTTTCGGGTTTTGCCTTGACGTAAATGCCCGCGATCCGCGTGGCGCCGCACCGGCGGCATCGCTCGCGAACGCGGACAATTATAGGTCGGCGCACGACGCAAACCGTTGATTTTGTCCAAAATATTTTGGCGGGTGTTCCGAAAGCCCGCTCATACGGAAGCGCAGAACTTCCAGGCCGGGACAATCTGGATTTTTCGCCCGTCCGCGGAGATTTCCCCCTCCTCCTCGTGCGTGACAATCGTCAAGTCGTCGCAGGAAAGACTCCGCGACGCTTCAAGGATGCCGGAAACCTCCCGCTTCCGGGTTCCGTCGTCTTCAAGCGACCAGGAAACCTGGACCAGTCGATCCACTGCGCTTTCCCGGCAAATGACAAAATCGCAGTCATGCCGCTCCCTGTAGTGACAGATTTTTGCAAGCGGGCCCTTGCTACGGAAAAGGTGCATGAACACGGTGTTTTCGAGTTGCCTTCCATCGTCGTCGGCCTGCGCCAGAAGCGTTGCCGACCGAAGGCCGTTGTCCACGACATAGTATTTTGACAGCGACTGCCGCTCTCTGGCCACCGACCGTGAAAACTTTGGAGCCTCGATGAACAGGTAGATGCCGCACGCCTTGTCCAGCCAGTCGTAAAGCGTGTCTTTTGCCGTCTTGAAGCCCATGGACTTGACTTCGTTGAAAACCGCGTTGACAGACAGGGGATTGGCCATTCCGGCCATGACACGTTTGAGGAAATGTCGCAGAAGCGCGGGATTCGCGATCATCCAGTGTTCGACGAAATCCCGCAGGATCATCGTGTCGAAATACCCCTGCAGGATCCGGAATTTGGTTGAAACGTCCGTTTCCAGAGCGGGCGCCGGAAAGCCGCCGTAACGGTTGAATTCGTCAAACGCCAACCGGACGCGCGCCCGCTCGGATTCCAGCCCCCCCCCGGGGTCGACGCCCCTGAAGCGGCAGAACTCGCCGAACGACAGCGGCCAGATCTCGATTTCGTGCGGCCAGCCGCGCAACGCGGACTTCATTTCCCTTGACAGCACGTGCGCGTTGCTTCCGCAGACAAAGACATGACGGCAGTAGTTCTTAAACACGCGGAGGACAAACAACTCCCATCCTTCGACAAGCGGCAATTCGTCGAAAAACATGAAAACGTCTTTCAGCGGGACCTCTGGATGCATCTCCATGTAGGCCGCGAGGATCCCGTCCAGGTCGTCCGACGACATTCTCGCAAGGCGCTCGTCGTCGAATCCGATCCAGAGAATGTTTTCCTTCGGGACCCCGGACGAGAGCAGTTCGTTGACGGCGAGTTCCATGATGGTCGACTTTCCGCACCGTCGGACGCCGGGGACCGTCACAATTTCCTTCCCGTCCAGGGGCAAACGAATGTCCCGCGGCAGTGCTTTGAAGGGCATTTCCGACTGCCTGATGGCGATCAAACCTTTGAAAACGTCTTTGTTCATGTTAAATCTTTCCGTTGCAGAAGGAAATTTTTA
Organism: uncultured Verrucomicrobiota bacterium; assembly: GCA_946534105.1. Taxonomy (GTDB): domain Bacteria; phylum Verrucomicrobiota; class Kiritimatiellia; order RFP12; family UBA3636; genus UBA3636. Next base: position 1,774 of record CAMNCG010000230.1, on the reverse strand, counting down.
AAGAATTTTTCCTTGACTGGCGGAAATACTAACAAATCATCGCGTAAAAGACAAGGGGGGCGCCCCTTTGCCTTATCGCCGGTGGAGGGCGCGCCAGCGGGACATCGACATCCCGGTGCGGGCGCGGAAGACGATGCGGGCCTCGACGTGCGAGCCGAAGCCGCACATGTCGGAAACGGCGCCTATGGAATAGTCGGTCCCGGACAGGAGCGAAAACGCGGTTTCGAGCCGGACGAGGTTGATTTCGTCGTGGACGGTGTGGCCCATGGCCTCCTTGAAGCGCAGGAAGAACAGGCTTCGGGAAACGCCGCTGCGCGCGGCGAGCGCTTCGGCGGAGATCCCGCCGCAGGCTTCGCGGCGGATGTCGTCGAGCGCCTTCAGGATGAAGTCCTCGCGCCGCCCGCGCCCGCGAGTCGAATCCCGCCGGATCACCAGCAACGGGCCATAGGTTGCGACACGGGGTATGGCGGCGCCTCCGGACGCCTCCGCAAGCATCCGCGCCGCAAGATAGCCCGACAGTTCGAAGTCGATCTTCACCGCGGAAGTGCGCTCGGCCAGTTCGCGGTCTTCGGGATGCGACTCGGTTCCGTCGGCCCCGCAGAGCGTGGCGGTGCGCGGCAGCGAGCGGCGCACGGCGGCGAAGGCCCTTGCGGCCTTGTGTTCGACATGGCCGTTCACGGCGAAGACGGCGCAGTGCGGCGGCAGGGACGCCGCCCATTCGGCCATGCGCGTGGCGCAGAAGGCCTGCCAGTCGTCGTCTTCCTTTGCATCCGCCGGGTTGGGGAGGACGAACAGCCGGCATGAGGCGCCGGCGTCGCGGCAGCACGCGCGGAAGACCCGGATGCGCTCGACGGCCCACGGTTCGTGGTCGATGAAGGTGATGACCGCGTAGCAGGGCGGATTCCCGGCGGACAGCTCGTCAAAGGCCATTCGCGCCACGGCGGCTTCGTCGCAGACGACGCGCCGGACGCCGGCCCATTCGCGGCCGGGCGGCGGGTTGAAGAACACCGCCGGAACCCGTCCCAGCCAGGAATCGCGCGGCAGGAAGCGGTCGCCGTGGCATTCCGCCACGACGCCCAGGGGACGCAGCCGCGCGATCGCCGCGCGTGTGCTTTCCATCGTGCATTCGGTTGCCATCAGCGTTTCCACGCGGAACCCGCGCGGCGTCGCGAAGCGCACGATTCCGGCAAGGCGCTTGCGATTGACGTCCCATTCCGGACGCATTCCGACGTAGAGGATGACGCTGCTTTTCATCTGGCCGATCCCCTGTCGTTCTGCCGCCGCCTTACCAGCCGATAGAGAGCGGGCCGGAATAGTCGGAGAGTTCAAACCAAGTGCCGGTGCCGTCGAGGCGGTGTCTGCGCGTTTATGGCAGCGTTCATCTTCTACACCTCCTCCGCCAGGAGACAGTCACCACCCTTGAACACCAGGAAAAGTCGATGAATGGTGGCCGAGCCGCACTTGGCGGCAATTGCCGGATCGGCGGAATACTTGTCGAGCTGGTCGATGGCTTCGGCCTTGATGGCGGCAAGGGCCTCCGGCGTCGGTTCGGGATCGCCGGGCTTGAGGTATTTGAGTTCGATGATCGCCGCATGGGCGATGTCCGGCCAGTCGAGGAGGCGCGGCGCCAGCGCGATGTCGTAGAAGCCACCGCCCGCCTCGCCCTCGTGGTGCACGAAATACGGGCCTCCCGCCGCCACCAGGAGCGCCACCATCGTAGACTGCACCGTCTTCTCGCCGTCGATGGAGTCGCGGACGCGGAAGTTCTCCTTCA
>CAMNCG010000229.1 GCA_946534105.1 uncultured Verrucomicrobiota bacterium | reverse complement strand
CACCCTGTCCGTCGCGTCCGTCACGGTCGAAACCCAGGGCGGCCAGACCGTCACGCTTTCTCCTAGCTCGGTCTCGCATTCCGGCAACAACAACTGCGCCTGCGCCACCCTGAAGATGGCCGACGACAGCCCGCTCTGCGAGAACGCCGTGAAGGTCACCTTCAACTTCGGAGCGCAGGAGAACGGCTACGTCGGCTATGCGGAGCTCGAGGTAATCGTCGACGGAGCCGTCGACCTGGACCTTTCGGGAATCATCGAAATCACCGCCGGCAACGACGTCACGACCAACCGGACGCCCGACGACCTTTCCATCTACGGCCCCAACGGCGGCAACCTCACCATTGCCGGCTCCGGCGTCGTCGTGACGCAGAACGTTCCCGACGTGAAGACGATGGCCGGCGTGAACTTCGGCAACTACTGGCCGTGGCTCGACGGCACGGTCACGGTCGAGAACGGCGCGAGGCTCGAAAGCGACACCATGCTCTTCTGGGGCTCGGGACAGGGAACGACATACAAAGACAACACGCGCAAGCTTCTCGTCCGGTCCGGCGGCACGGCGGTCTTCTCGCCCCCGGGCGGCGTGCTGCACATCATCGGCGTGCAGAACAGCGGCTACCAGGGGGCGTGGCTCGTCGTGACGGGCGCGAACTCCAAGGCGGTCCTTCCCGCGACCGTCTGGCTGAGCAACAATGCGGGCGATCCCGGCCACGGCGGCGGGCTGGACGTGCTCGATGGCGGAACGGTGGAGCTCGGGACGCTGAACGCCGGCCACTCGGGCGGAACGCTCCGCCTGAACATCGACGGCGGCACGCTCCGCTCGACGGGCGGCATCTACTGCTATCGCAACAACAACCGCTGGACGGGCGGATCGTTCACCTTCAGGGACTGCCTTGTCGAGACCCCGGTCTTCAAGTTCACCTATCCGGCCTCCTCCTTCTGCGGCGACACGGTGACGTTTGACGGCGCGGTGTTCCGTCCGCTCGGCATGCCGGCCGCGAAGTTTTTCGACGGTCCGCCCGCGATCGCCGACAAGAACGCGAAGTTCGTCGTCGCGGGGAACGGCCTGATCATCGACGCGCCGGCCGGCTCGACGCTCGAGGCCTCGGCGCTTCTCCAGGGCGAAGGCGGCTTCACGAAGCGCGGCGCGGGAACGGTCGTGCTCTCCGCCCCCAACGTCTACACGGGGACGACGACCGTCGAGGCCGGAACGCTCGACGTCACGGGCTCCTTCGCCGGCCCCCTCGCGGTCTCCGGGGGCGCGGCCGTCTTCTCGGGCGCCCCGACCCTGCCCGGCCTCTCGATCGCCTCCGGCGCCTCCGTGACCGTCACCGGCGTCGGCGCGAACGTCGGTGCGGTCTCCGACTACGCGGGCGACTTCACCGTCGCGGGCGTCTCCGAGTGGCCGCGAAACACGCCGCTCGTCTCCAGCTCGACCGACGCCTTCCTCGCGAAGGTCGCCGCCTCGCTCAACGCCGGCGAGACGATTCCCGCCGGGATGGAATTCATCGTGAAGGAAGGTTCCGTCCAGCTTGTCGAGGCGGGCCTTGTGAACGGCACCCTCGTCTGGACCGGCACGGCCGGCGACACGCTGTGGAGCACGGCGGGGAACTGGGGCGACGCGGGCCGGCGCATCTACTCCGGCGACGCGCTCGTCGTCGCGGCGGGCGGCGCCTCCACCGTCGACCTCGGCGAGGAGGTCGTCCTCGTCTCCGCGCGCTTCGGCGAGGGGATCGGGGCGCACACCGTCTCCCCCGCCGGCGCCTCCGATTCGCTCAAGATCAACGCGCTCGTCACGAACGAGTCCGCCAGCGCCCAGACCTTCGCCATCCCCGTTTCCATCGGCGAAGCGGTCTTCACCGTTTACACGGCCGGGGATACGGTCTTCTCGAACGGCCTCGCGGCAGCGGCCGGCGTGGCGCCGACCGTCGTGAAGACCGGCGCGGGCGAGCTCGCCGTCGACGGCGCGACCTGGGGCGGCGGCCTCGACCTGCGGGGCGGCTCGGTCGCACTCTCGGGCCAGACCGCCGGGGCGCAGGTCCTCTCGTCCGCGGCCGGAGCGGTCCGGATCGACGGCCTCTTCGACGCCGGCGGCGCGGCCGTAACGCTCGCGGAGTCCACGCCGCGCATCCTCGGCGGGAACGCCGTCCTCGCGAACGGAATCTTCACCTACGTTCCGCGCACGGGATACGCCTACCTCGACCTCGACGAGTCCCAGGTGCTGACGCTCACCAACGGGGCCTCTCTCGCGACGACCTCGGCCATCTTCGAAAACGGCACGGGGAGCGCCCGCGGCATCCGCATCCTCGACGGTTCGTCGCTTATCTTCAACAACAGCGGCAACGCCTACATTTCGAGCAAAGACAACGGCATCGGCAATTTCCTCTACGTCTCCGGCGGTTCGACGCTCGTCCTTCCGCGTGGCCGCACTTACATCGCCTGGCCCAGTTGGGCGGGCCGCAACGGCCGCATCGACGTTTCGGACGGCTCGTTCGTCTCCGGCGGATCGGTTGAGTTCGGCTGGCGCGCGTCGGAATCCTGGTTCACGCTCACGAACAGCGCGGCGTCGTTCGCCGACGGCCTCTATCTGGACGTCAACGGCAACATCGACTATGCCCATTCGCACATGCACGTCTCCGGCAGCGTCGTGACCTCCGCCGTCTGGCGCGTCGGCAACGCGGCCGGGAAGGTCCACGACCGAACGGAACTCGTCTTCGACGACGCGACGCTCGTCCCGACACGGGATGACGCCGCCGATGCCCCCTGGTTCCTCTGCACGAAGCCGGACTGCGGCCAGATCCGGATCCTCGCGGGCGGGCTCCGGATCGACACGACCAACGCCGTGACGCTCGCCGCGCCGCTGGTCGGCGCAGGCACGCTGACAAAGCTCGGCGCGGGGACGCTGACGCTCGCCTCCACGAATTCCTACGCGGGCGCGACGATCGTCTCGAACGGAACCCTGCGGCTGACGGGCCGGGTCGCCGGCGCCATCAAGGTTGCAAACGGCGCGACGCTTGAACTGCCGCTGCCCGATCAGGCGGCCGTCCCGACGGTCCCGTCGCTCGTCGTCGAGGAGGGCGGAAATCTCGCGGCGATCGCGCCGGCGCTTCCCGAGGGTGTCATGCGCGTCGATGTGCTGCGCACGACAGGTGAACTGTCGATTCCGGAGCAGAACCGTGACGCGGCGGGCAATGTGTTCTTCGCGAAGACGACGGCCGAGGGCTGCGTTCTTCAGTACGGCAAGCCGCTGGGTCTGCAGATACTGGTGAGGTAAGCGTCGATGGCGCTCTTCCTTACCGCGTTGCTTGTCGTCGGCGTCTCGTTGGCCGCGCCGATTGATCTGCCGCCGAGCGACGTAAGGCTCGACCTTGGCGGAAAGACAGAGGTCGTTCGCGGATGGGAGTGGCCGGGCTGGAACGGATACTGCCTGTCGATCTCGAACGGCACGCTTTCCGTTACCGGCAGAATGCATCCACGGCATGGTTCGACCGACATTCTGCGCGGCGGCGTCCTGCGCTTTGAAGACGGCTCTTCCTACATGCCGGGCGCGGGCGACGCCCAGTCGCGTACGACGCGCGTCTGGGCGGGCGGCACACTCGACCTGTCGCACGGCGCGCTGAATCCGTTCAACTCCCGCTTCATCATCGAAAAGGGCGGGCTTGTGCGCATCGGCTGCGACCTGCGGAGCGTTCCGCACGGAAACAAATGGCTTGCGCGCGGCGGACGCATCGTCGTGACGGATCACGTCGACTTCGCCATGAACGAGTTTCTTGTCGACACCAATGCCGTCCTGGAGGTCGAAGTCGCCGAGGGTAAAATCGCCGATTTGACGAACGTCGCCCTTGCGCCCGGCGCCAGACTGAAGACGCTCGGCAAGGGCGTCGCGATCCGCTCGCATGACGACCCGCGCTGGGCGAAGTGCCAGACGCAGCGCGCGCTCGACCGCATGGACATCCACGCGCGCGGCGACACGGCGAACAGATGCTACTGCATCTATTTCGCACCCGAGGCGACGAACATCGTGAGGCGCGTCGCCTACAAGTGCCCCGAGTTCGGCGCGTTCACGACGCGGCTTCCCTATTTCCACATGCGCTATCCGGCGGACGCGAAAGGCCCGTTCGACGTGCAGGTGCTCGTCGAAGCCCAGGACGGCACGCGCGTCAAAAAGACGATAACCGTGCCGTGGAATCCGAATCCGATCGGAAAGCCTTTCCCGAACGACAGGATTCTTCTCGGGACGGTCGCCTACGGCCCCGGGCTGGAGCGCTTCGAGATGACGACCAACAGCCTCGGCAATCTCTACGCCCGCTGGAACGCCGCGCCGCAGCTTCTTCCCGAAAACGCGGGCGAAGAGTGGATGAAGGAAGCCGAGCGGCAGGGAATCTGCTGCATGACGATCTATGCAGGGACGCCGCCAGAGATGCGCGAGCGGATAAAGGAGGCGTGGGGGGCGCGCTATCTCGGCAACAACATCGGCGAGCGCACGGGCTTCCTCTATGGCTCGCGCTTCGAGATGAAGGGGCCGCAGGACCGAAATCTGACCGAGGCGCGCGAATGGTTCATGTCGCAGTTTCTGCGCGGGGACCGTCCGCCGCGCACCGGCGGCACGGGCGAGGATCCGAGGATGTTCGCGACGTCCGGCGCGGCGTTCGCCAACTACGAGCTTCCGGCCGGCGTCGACTTCGTCTGCAACGAGCTCTACGCCGTCGGGTGCGCGAACCTGACCTACGCCACGAGCGAGGCGCGCGGCGCGGCGCGGAAGTGGGGGCCTGAGTGGTGGGCCGGCTGGCTTGCGCACGAATGGCAGACGTTCGGCATTCCCTACCAGTCGGACGACAAGTATCTGTCGTTCGAAGCGGGAATCAAGGCGCTCTACGTGATGGGCACGTCGCTGATGTGTCTGGAGTCCGGCTCGACAGGCACGCAGGCCCATCCGTACACGAAGGACGCCGACAGAAACGGCTACAAATACGGCGACGAGCCGCCGCGCCGCTACCGCGAGACGCTCAGGAAGTGCCATGCGTTCATCACGGCGCATCCGCGCGCAAAGGGCACGCCCGAAACGAAGATCGCGCTGGCGCTCGGACAGAACGACGGCTACATGGGCCAGAGCCGCGACGACGTCGCGCCGTGGGGCCAGCACACGAACCGCATCGCGCACATTGGCGAGAAGGTCAATCCCTGGTCGTGCTCGCATCCCGAATTCACGTGGGAGCGGGCACGGGAGGTGTTCTTCCCCAATTCCGGCACGGTCGGCCTTTCGGGAACGCCCTACGGCCAGGTCGACGTCGTGGGAGTCGACGACCAGACGAGGCTTGCCGACCTTTCGCGCTATTCGCTGCTCGCCTTCGGCGGATGGAACACGATGACGAAACGCCAGGCCTCGCTGATCGAGAAGTGGGTCGCGGCGGGCGGCACGTGCGCCCTGTGCGCACCGCAGTGCATGATGCGCGACGACCGCGACTTTCTCGGCTACGGCGCGAAGGACCTTCTGCTGCCGTGCGGCCTCGCGGCGGAAGGGTTTGCGACGGCTGACGGCATCGAGGTCCTTCGGCTCGCGAAGGGCGCGAAGGTCGAGGTCGTGCGGACCACGAAACCGGGCGGCGGCATGCCGCTTGTCGTGCGCAAGCGCTTTGGCAAGGGAGCGCTCTACATCATGCTGGCGAAGGAGTTCCCCGGCGCACGTCGCGAGCTGGGCGAAGTCTGGAAGAACCTTCTCGCCGAGCGCGCGGCGGATGTGCCGCGCACGGTCGCGCTCGAACGCGGCGGCGGCGACGACGAGCTCAGGTTCTTCACGGCGGCCGCCTACAGGGACAAGGTCTATCTGATGAACCTCGACATGCACGCCACGCGGAAGGTGACGGCTGTCGTCAAGGGCAGGAAAATCGCGGCTGCCCTCAAACCTCTTGAAGTAAAGGAGATTGGACTATGACAGAAGAGAATGGAATCCAGAGGAAGACATCTCCGCTCGCGCTGTGCGTCGCGGCGGTGGCGCTGGCGGCGGCGGCGCCCGCGGCGGATCTGACGCAGTATCTCGACAAGGGCTACGCCGTCGGAACCGACAACGCCGGTCGCGGCGTGCGCGTGTTCAAGGCGACCGAGGGCGGCACGCAGGAGGTCGTCTGGCAGTGGCTGTGTACCC
>CAMNCG010000228.1 GCA_946534105.1 uncultured Verrucomicrobiota bacterium | reverse complement strand
GCGGCGGCGGTTCGGGAAGCACATGCACGGGGGCGCACATGCCGCGCTAGGGCGCGCACGCAAGCGCAAGCCCGCGTACGGGCGCGCCATGTCGCTGACAAAGTTTGGTCACACCCCGCGTCCTTGTCGGTCAAGGACCGATTGCGCCACGGGCCTGAACGCCGCCGGACCCCCGGTGCCGGCTCCGCCAGGCGGCAGGCGGGGTGCCGAACGCGGATGCGAAATCCCGCGAAAACCGCTGCGCCGTGGCGTATCCGCACTCCGCCGCGACGTCGGCCGCGGAGCGGTCCGTGCCGAGCAGCAGCCGGCACGCCAGTTCGCGCCGCAGGCGCGCGATTTCGCGCTGGGGGCTCGTGCCGAGTTCCGTCCGGAAGGCCTTGTCGAGCGTCGTGTGCGAAACGCCGAGCGCCGCCGCCAGGGACGAGGCGTTGATTCCCTCTCCCAGGTGGCGCTGGACGAAGACGAGCGCGTCGGACACCCGCGGCGAACACCCCGACCAGGCGTCGGTCGAAGTCCGCCCGACGATCCCGCGCGGGCCGTGCAGCGTCGCGCGCGGCACCTCGCCGGAACGGCCGGAGAGAAGCGCCGCGAGCATCCGCGCCGCGGTGCGGCCCAGGGCCGCGGGGTCGGTGTCGATGCTGGAAAGCGGCGGCTTGGCGAACGCGCAGACCGTCGTGTCGTTGTCCGCGCCGAGGACGGCGGCCTCGCGCGGGACGGCGACGCCCTCGTCGGCGCACGCGCGCAGCACCTGGTAGGCGCGCAGGTCGTTGCAGCAGAAGACGGCGCACGGACGCGGCAGCGAGCGGATCCAGCGGCGGAGGGAGGCGGCGTCCGGCACGGCGTCGATGCGCTCCCGGCGGACGGCCGTTTCCTTCGCCCGCGCCGCGGGAGGGCCCTCGTAGATGGCGCAGCGGCCGCCGAGCCCCGCGACGCGGCGCGCGAACGCCTCCCCGCGCGCTTCGGAAAAGCGTAGCCCGGGAAAGCCGCAGTACGCGAAATCGCGGTACCGGCGCCCGGCGAAGAACTCCGCGGCCGTCGCCGCGAGCGCCGCGTCGTCGAGCCGGATGAACGGCAGCGCCGCGCCGTCGGTGCGGCCGTAGGTGTCCACCGCCGGACGCCCGGCGCGCACGAGGGCGCGTTCCGTGGCGTCGTCCATCACGCGCACGACGAGGCCGTCGAACCGGGCCGCCGCCGCGGGATCGAGCAGGATCCGCGGCTCGACCATCTCCAGCCGCCAGTCGTCGTGGCCGAGCGCCTCGGCGGCGATGCCCTCCAGCAGCGCGCGTCCGTGGGCCCGGTTGAGTTCCACCTGGACGGCGATGCGGAGCGTCCGTTTCACGGCGGGAAGGCGGGGTTCCGGGCGCGCGTTCTAGGGCGCGGAAACGTCGCCGGCGAACCCTCGCAGCAGCGCGCGCTTGCGGGGATTGTCGGAGGAAGGGACCATGTGCTTCGCGTCGGGCCCCTCGTGCTCGACGCTCCAGCCCTTCCATTCGCGGAAGGCGTGGTACGTCCAGTCCCAGCCGTATTCCCCGAAGAGTTCGATGCAGTCGCGCAGGTAGTTTTCCGCGCCCTCCGCCCAGGCGATGGCGCTGAATTCGCCCACATAGATCTTCGCGCCGTGGCGGCGCGAAAATTCGATCACGGGCCGCAGCGTCTCGCGCAAGAATTCCTTGTCCCATTTCCTCGCGGGGTCGGGCCATTTTTCGCCGGTCGCCCGGCCGTGGACGCCCTGGTGCGTGAAGAGCATCGGCGCGTAGACGTGGACCTGGTAGATCACGTTGTCCATCCGCAGCGGGGAAAGCCAGGCGTAGGCGGCGGGGGAGTCGGAGCCGTCGGACTCGACGATGACCGGCGTGTCCGGATCGATTTCGCGCACGGCTTCGGCGGCGCGGCGCTGGAGCGTCCAGTAGTCGTTTTTGACGCGTTCCTTCTGGTGGGGTTCGTTCACGAGGTCGTAGCCGTAGACGGCCGGATTCCCCTTGAAGCGCGCGGCGATGCGCCGCCAGGTATCGACGAAGGCGTCCGCGAACCGGTCGTCTTCGAACATGTTCATCTGGCCGTCCTTCGCGCGCTTGCCGCCCGGGACGGTGTGGAGGTCCACGACGATCTTCATGCCGCGCGAACCGGCCCACCGCAGGACGTCTTCCAGATTGTCGAGCCGCGAATCGATCCAGGCCGCGTATTCGGCGAGATCCTGGTTGTCGTCGCGGGCGCTCCAGTTGCGCATGATCTGGAAGCGAGCCATGGTCGCGCCCCAGGACGCGAGCGTCTCGATGTCGTCTTCGGTCGTGGGGCGGGCGGGGAGCATGCAGCCGTGCAAAGGACGGGGGGCCGAGCCCCCCGCGGCGGGCGGGTAGTGCACGCGCCAGTCCTGGTTGACGAGGCGGAACAGCCCGCGCGAAGGCGCGCCGCAAAGCGTGGAAAGGTCGAATTCGACGCGACCGCTCGTGCCCTGGAGCCCGAGCATGAGCGTCACCTCGTCCGGCCTGGCGCCGCCGAAATTGACTTCGTCGAGCAGGGTCTTCTCCGCGAAATCGCCGAGCTCGTTGGCGCTGTTGGGCCAGCCTTCGCGGCCGGTGGCGTGTTCCTTCCAGTGCATCTGGAACTTGAGGCCGAGCCAGTTCTTGCTCGGCTTCTTGAGCCCCGAACCGGCGGCGCGGACCGACATGGAGAAGCCCTCGGCGCCGCGGAAAAGCGCCGCGGGCAGGTCGGCCTCCGCGACGGCGTCGGCCGGGTAGGCGCCCTCGGGGATGTCGACGACCAGCTTCTCCCCGTCGAGCGTCGCGTACTTCGCCGGAAGCCGCCAGACGAGCCCCTCCAGCTTCGGGAACCGCCCGAGCGGCATCTGGACCTCCTGCGAATCCGGCGCCGGGGCCGGGGCGGGCGCGGATTCGCGGACGGAACAACCGGCCAGCATCGCGGCCGCGGGGAAAAACCGGAGAAGGAACGTCGTTTTCATGTCTCGTTTCGTTTCGGGAAGGCTCCGGACCGGGTTTCGCCGTCGCCGCCGACGCCGCGCATCCTACCGGAATCCGGGCCCGGAATCAAGAACCGCCCGCCGGGCGCCCGGAAAACCGCGCCGGGAAACGGTGTTGCGTCCGGCGGAATTTATGGTATCATTTCCGGCCAAACGGGCGCATGGCGTCCGTGGACCCTCTTGCACACACGCACCAGACAGGAAGCACACGTGAAAAACTCCTCCATCCGCGCCATCACCGCCGCGATCGCGGCCGCCGCGGCGTCCTCGCTGGCAGCCGACAAGGCTCCGGCGGCCGCCCCGCTCGAAGATTCCGATTTCGGCCGCTGGTACATCTCCCCCGGCGTCGGCTTCTGGAACCTCGAAGGCGACGAGGGCCTTGAAGACTCGTTCTACCTCACCGTCCGCCTCGGCTACGACTGGAGCGAATGGTGGAGCTTCGAACTGAGCGCCGTCTTCGCCCCGACCATGGACGAAAATCTCGCCGAGGGCGAAAACGGCCACTGGTACCACGACGCCGACGGCGTCCGCCGCTACCACGAGCGCCCGAAGTCCTACTCGAAGGGCGACCAGTATTTCGACGACACCTGGGGCCTCATGCTCTACGGCGACGCGATGCTCCACTTCTCCTCGTGGGACCGGATCGACCCGTATCTCATCTTCGGCGCCGGCTTCACGACCTACGGCGAAGACGTGATGGACGAGTCCGCCTCGCTCTCCTTCCGCGCGGGCGGCGGCCTCATGTACCACATCGACGACAGCTGGACGCTCCGTCTCGACACGCGCGTCGACCTGGCCGGCTACAACACCGAATTCAACCACACGGTCGACGTCGGCTTCCTCTACCGCTTCGGCGCGAACCGCATCCAGGAGGATCCCGAAGCCGCGGTGGTGGTCGTCCTCGATTCCGACGGCGACGGCCTGACGGACGAAGAAGAGCTCCGCATCGGCACCGATCCGCACAATCCCGACACCGACGGCGACGGCCTCCTCGACGGCGAAGAGGTCCACAAGTACAAGACGAACCCGCTCGATCCCGACACCGACCACGACGGCCTCAAGGACGGCGAAGAGGTGAAGCGCTACAAGACCGACCCGCTCAACCCCGACACCGACGGCGACGGCCTCCTCGACGGCGACGAGGTGAAGACCTACCTCACGAACCCGCTCGATCCCGACACCGACCACGACGGCCTCAAGGACGGCGAAGAGGTCCTCAAGTACAAGACCGACCCCCTCAACCCCGACACCGACGGCGACGGCCTCCTCGACGGCGCCGAAGTGCACGGCAAGCACGCCTTCGCCGGCAAGCCGCTCTTCACCGACCCGCTCAACCCCGATTCGGACTACGACATGCTCTCCGACGGCTACGAGGTCCTGCAGTCGCACACCAACCCGCTCGATCCCGACACGGACAAGGGCGGCGTGCGCGACGGCCACGAGGTGATCTACGACCACACGAACCCGCTCGACCCGTCGGACGACATCCTCTTCTTCGAGCTCAACATCAACTTCGACACCGACAAGGACGTCGTGAAGCCCGAGTTCTTCGCTCAGCTCGACCGCGTCGCCGACGTGATGCTGAAGAACCCCGGCTCCACCGCCGTCGTCGAAGGCCACGCCGACCGCCGCGACACCTCGAAGCGCAACTACAACATCCGACTCTCCGAGAAGCGCGCCAAGGCCGTCGCCCGCTACTTCGAAAGCAAGGGAATCTCGGCCGACCGCCTGAAGGCCGTGGGCTACGGCTTCGACCACCCGAAGGCCGCCAACGACCCGAAGAACGGCAACCTCGCCAACCGCCGCGTCGAGGTCTACATCGACGGCGCGCGGCCCGGCAAGGTCAACTACGTCAACCCCGCCGAATAAGCGAGATGGACGGATCCGGACGCGCGGCTCTCTGCGCGCTCCGCGCGGCGGCCTCGGGCCGCCGCGTTTGTTTGGGGCACGACTGGCTCACCGGCATGCGGGGCGGGGAGCGCGTGCTCGAGCACTTCTGCCGCGCGTTCCCGGAAGCGCCGGTCGCCGCGATCGTCGGCGACGGCGCGCTCGTTTCGGACGAAATCGCGTCCCACCCGCTCGTTCTCTCCCCGCTGGGCCGCGTTCCGGGGGCGATCCGCCACTACCGCGCCGCGCTCCCGCTCCTCCCCCTCGCCGCGGCGGCGACGCGCATTCCGCGGGACACCGGCCTGCTGCTCACGACGTCGCACTGCGTCGCGAAGAACTTCCGCAAGCCCGAGGGCGCGAAGCACGTCTGCGTGTGCTTTTCGCCGATGCGCTACGCGTGGCTCTTCTACGAAGAGTACTTCGGCCGCAATCCCGTCAAGGCCGCCGTCGTGAAGCCGATGCTCGCCGCGCTGCGCCGGCAGGACGCCGCGACCGCCGCCGGCGTGGACCGCTTCGTCGCGATCAGCCGCCACGTCGCGCGCCGCATCCAGAATTTCTACGGACGCGACGCCGCCGTCGCGTATCCTCCGGTCGATCTCGGGCGATGCACGCCGGGAGACCGTCCGGGCGAGGGAGGTTTCGACCTCGTCGTCTCCGCCCTCGTGCCGTACAAGCGCATCGATCTGGCGGTGCGCGTCTATTCGCGGAACCGCTGGCCGCTCAAGGTCGTCGGCGCCGGCGGCTGCCTCGACGCCCTGCGCCGCGAAGCCGGGCCGACGGTCGAATTCCTCGGCCGTCTGCCGGATCCGGACGTCGTGGCGCTGTACCGCGCCTGCCGGCTCCTCGTCTTCCCCGGCGAAGAAGACTACGGCATCGTGCCCCTGGAAGCCCAGGCCTGCGGCCGTCCGGTCGTGGCCTTCGGCCGCGGCGGCGCGCTCGAAACCGTCGAAGAGGGCGTGTCGGGCCTGTTCTTCTCGGAGCAGACGGAGGACGCGCTCGAAGAAGCCGTCTCCCGCGCCGCGGCGGTCCGCTGGGACCCCGCCGCCATCCGCCGCAACGCCGAAAAATTCGGCCCGGAGCCCTTCCTCGAAGCCGTCGCCGCGGAAATCCGCGCGGCGCTCGCCTGACCCCGGAAAAGCGCGCGGCGCCCGGCGGCGGAAAAGGAACGGCCGGCGCGCGGTGCGCGCCGGCCGTCCGGACGGATGCCGCGGCGGCGGGCTAGGCCTGCTGCTCTTCGGCGCGGTCGCGCATGGCTTCCTTGCGGGAGAGCTTGATGCGGCCGCGGTCGTCGACGCCGATGCACTTGACCCACATCTTGTCGCC
>CAMNCG010000227.1 GCA_946534105.1 uncultured Verrucomicrobiota bacterium | reverse complement strand
CAGGCGGTGCGGCGCAGACGCGAAAAGCGTGGCGCGGCGGAAGGCGCGGCGCAGGGCGCATGGGCTTTCGTAGCCGCACTTCGCGGCGATTTCCTCTCCGGTCATGCGGGTTTCGCGCAGGAGGCGGCGGGCTTCGTCGAGACGGCGGCGGCGCAGCGCTTCTTCGACGCTCATGCCGGTTGTCTGGCGGAAGCGGCGCGTCACGAGCGAGCGCGAGTAGCCGCAGTGGCGCACCACCTCCGGGAGCGTCGCCCCCTCGCAGGCGTGGGCGTCGATGTAGTCCAGGGCCTTCTGCACGATTTCCGCGAGCGACGGCGTCGTGGCGGTGGAGGCGCGCCCGGCGATTGAAGCGACGCCGTAGCGCACGGAGTCGCGCGGCGGCGCGGGGTTGCCCGCCATCATGGACGAAAGCATCCGCGCGGCGAGGTATCCGGCGCGGCGTCCGTCGAAATGGACGCTTGAAATGTTCGGCTCGGAATGCTGGCAGAGGATCGCGTTGTCGTCCATGCCCAGCACCGCCACGTCGCGCGGGACCGCGATGCCCTCCTCCTCGCAGAGGTGGATCACGTCGTCGGCCACGGCGTCGTTGGCCGCGACCACGGCGGCTGGCTTTTCGAGCTCGCCAAGCCAGCGGGCGAGGCCCTCGAAATCCGGTCCGGGATTGCCCGGCCCCACGTGGACCGTGCCGCGGTGGAGGAAGCGGCGCACCGGGACGCCGCGGCGCGAAAACTCGGCCACGATGGCGTCGCCGCGCCGGTGCGACCAGCCGCCGTCGAAGTAGTTCTCCACGAATCCCGCGGAGCGGAAGCCGGAGCGGGAGAAGAGGTGGTCGGCGGCGGCGCGGGCGACCTCCTCGACATCGAGCGAGACGCGCCCCACGAAGTCCGAACCCGAAAAGTCCGGCATGTCATCGTAGCCGCGCAAGTCGCCCTCGTGGACGATCGGGACGCGGGAGCGTCGGAGTTCGTCGGCGATCGACTTGTCGCGGTAGAAGGATATGACGCCGTCGAGGCGGTGCGAGCGCATCATCCAGAGGACGGCGCTCAGGAAGTATCCCTTCGTGTCGGCGAAGCGGATGCGCCACGACGCGCCGCTCTCGCGGATGCAGTCGTGGATGCCTTCCATCACCTCGCGGCCGAAGTCGCTGCCCATCCACAACGCCACGAGCACCTGTTTTTGCGGCGACCGCGACGCGCCGGCCGCGGCCTTTGCGGCAGGGGCGCGCGGCTCGCGCCCGGGCGCTGCCGGCCGCGGCGGCGTGCGGTTCGCGGGTTGGGTTTTCGCAGATACGCCTTTCATGGCTTGACAATCGCGATTTTAGTCCTTTCCCGGTCAAAAACAATGATTTGCCGGAGCAAAATGACGTTGCCGACCGGATACGGAGCCGTTGCCGAAATGCAAAATCCCGCGTCCCGCCGCCCGGGGGGGACGTCAGCCCCGGGCGCGGAGGGCGTCCAGGAGCACGGCGAAATCCGGCGGCGGCGGATCCTCGAAGGCGAGCGTCCGCCCGTCCTCCGGGTGCGGCAGTTCCAGGCGCCAGGCGTGGAGCATCTGGCGGCCGGGGCGGAAGGGCAGGGCGCGGTCCGCCGCGGCGGAACCGTAGACGCGGTCTCCGGCGACGGGGCATCCGAACGAGGCGAGGTGGACCCGGATCTGGTGCGTGCGGCCCGTGTGGATGCGGACGCGCAGGAGCGCGGCGTTCCCGAAATCCTCCGCCACTTCCCAATCCGTGGACGCCGGTTTTCCACCGCGCTGCACCACCGCCATCTTCTTGCGGTCGGACGGCGACCGCCCGATGAGGTTTTCGACGTGCCCGCGCGGCGGGTCCGGCACGCCGCAGCTCACCGCGAGGTAGGTCTTGCGGACGCGCCCGTCCGCGAAGGCCGCCGCGAGCGCGGCCATCGCCGCGTCCGTCTTGGCGACCACGAGGAGGCCCGACGTGTCGCGGTCGAGGCGGTGCACGATGCCGGGGCGCTCTTCGCCGCCGACGCCGAGGACGCCCGGGCAGTGGTGGAGCACCGCGTTGACGAGCGTACCGTCGGGGTGCCCGGCGGCGGGATGCACCACGAGGCCCGCCGGTTTCGAGACGACCAGGATCGCGCCGTCCTCGAAGCGCACGTCGAGCGGGATGTCCTGCGCCTTCGTTTCCACCGGCGCCGGGGGAGGGACGAGGATCGTCCACGTTTCCCCGGGGACGACGGGGCGCTTCGCCGAAGCGGGCGCGCCGGAGGCCGAGGTCACGGAGCCGTCTTCGATCAGCCGCTTCACGCGTTCGCGCGAAAAGCCGGACGCCGCCGCGAGCCAGGCGTCGAGGCGGGGAGGCGGGGAAAGTCCTTCGGGGACCGTCAGGACGGTTTTTTCCGGTTGCGGCATCGCCCCGGATTCTATCATCCCGTCTCTCGGGAACCCGCTTTCCGCCTCGGAAAAATTTCGCTTGCAATCCGGTCTCGGTTTTGGTAGTGTACGCCCCCGTTCGCACCACAAGGCTCGAACCTTTCTCGCGGAGGGGTGACAGAGTGGCCGATCGTGCAGCACTGGAAATGCTGTTTACCTTTACGGGTAACGAGGGTTCGAATCCCTCCCCCTCCGCCACTTCCTTTCTTCGCGCGGGAACCGGCAGGTTCCGCCGGATTTCGGCACCGTGGTTTTTTCGTCGCCCCTGTTCCTCGCGTTGTTCCTGCCGACGCTCCTCGCCGCGTACGCGGCGGCGGGAAACCGTTTCCGGAACGCGGTCCTGCTCGCGGCGAGCCTCCTGTTCTACGCCTGGGGGGAACCGAAGGCGGTTTTCCTGATGCTCGCGCTCGTCCTCGCGGACTGGCTTTCCGGCCTCGCGATCGGCCGCGCCATGGCGGCGGGGCGGGGCAGGGCGGCCGACGTCGCGCTCGCGGCGGGCGTCGCGGCGAGTCTCGGCGCGCTCGCGCTCTTCAAGTACGGCTCGTTCGCGTCGCAGAATCTGCGCCTGCTCGGCATCCCGGCTCCGGATCCCGGACTGGCGCTGCCGATCGGGATTTCGTTTTACGTCTTCCAGTGCGTGTCGTATCTCGTCGACGTCCGGCGCGGTGCTGTTCCGGCCGAGCGATCGTTTTCCGCCTTCGCGCTGTACGTGTCGCTCTTTCCGCAGCTCGTCGCGGGGCCGATCGTCCGTTACGAGACCGTGCGCGGCGCGCTGGACGACCGGCCGTTCCGGGCCGATGACGTGGCCTGCGGCCTCGCCCGCTTCGGCCGCGGCCTCGCGAAGAAGGTCCTTCTCGCCGACACGCTCGGCTCCGTCGCGGACGCCGCCTTTGCGCCCGACCTCTCCACGGTCCCGCAGGCGATGGCGTGGGCCGGGCTTGTTTGCTACGCGCTCCAGATTTTCCTCGATTTTTCCGGTTATTCCGACATGGCGATCGGACTCGGGCGGGTCTTCGGCTTCCGCTTCCCCGAAAACTTCGACCATCCCTATTGCTCGACCTCGGTGCGCGAATTCTGGCGCCGCTGGCACATGACGCTTTCCTCGTGGTTCCGCGACTACCTCTACATCCCGCTCGGCGGCAGCCGCCGCGGCGCCTGGCGCACGGCGCGCAACCTCTGGATCGTGTTCGCGCTCTGCGGCCTCTGGCACGGCGCGTCGTGGTGCTTCGTCGCGTGGGGGCTCTGGCACGGCCTCGGGCTCGTCGCCGGCCGCTTCCTTTCCCGCGGCGGGAAGGCCGCCCCGGCGCGCCTCTCCGCGCCCGCGGCGCTCGCCGGCAACCTCGGGACGTGGCTCTTCGTCCTCGTCGGTTGGATTCCGTTCAAGGCCGGGACCGACGGCCGGAGCCTCGCCTACGCGGCGCGCTACCTCCGGCTCCTCGTCGCCGGGAATCCCGCCGTTTCCCTTTCGTCTTCGCGGCTCTGGGCCGACTCCGCCACCGCCGGGGCCGCCGTCGCGTTCGCCTTCGCGCTGCTCGTTTCCTATCCGGGCCCGGCCGCCCGGCTGCTTCCGCGGGAGGGGAGCCGCGCGTTCTGGGCGGTGTCGTTCGTCCTGTTCGCCGTCGCGTACCTCTTCGCGATGACTTCGTCGTATTCGCCGTTTCTCTATTTCCGTTTTTGAACCGCGCCGGGAAGGCGCGTCCGGGAGTCCGCCGCGATGAAACATCCGCCATTCGTCAACGTCGCCGTCACGGGCGCCACGAGCGGGATCGGCCGCGCCGTCGCCGCGCGCCTCGCCGCGCTCGGCGCGCAAAACGTGTTTTTCTGCGGCCGCGATCCGGAGCGCGTCGCCGAGACGGAAGAAGAACTTCGGGGCCTCGGGACGAAGGCCCGCGGCGCGCGTCTCGACGTGGCGGACGCCGCCGCCGCGCGCGCCTGGCTCGAAGACTGCGACCGCGCCGCCCCGCTCGACCTCGTCTTCGCAAACGCCGGCGTTTCCGCCGGCGGCCGGGAGGATGACGAAGCCGCCGTGCGGCGCGTGTTCGGCGTGGACGTGGGCGGCGTCCTCAACACGGTCCTTCCCGCGATCGATCTCTACCGCCGCGGCGGCGGCCCCGCGCGCGCCGCGCGGCGCATCGCGATCACGTCCTCCATGACCGCGTACCACGGCATGCCGCAATGCCCGGCCTACAGCGCCGCGAAGGCGTGCGTCAAGGCGTGGGGCGCGGGGCTGCGCGGGCGGCTCCGCCGCGAGGGGATCGTTGTCACGGTTGTCTGCCCGGGCTTCGTCCGCTCCCGCATCACCGACGCCAACACCTGCCCGATGCCATTCTTTCTGGAGGCGCCGCGCGCCGCATCCGCCATCTGCGGCGGCATCGCGCGAGGTCGCGGCCTCGTGGCCTTTCCGCTTCCGATGCGCCTCGCGTGCTGGCTTCTGGGCGCGCTTCCCGAACGCGTCTCCGAGCGGCTTTTCCGCCTTCTTCCCGAAAAGGACGGCGCCTCTCCGCGTCCCCGTCGGACGGATGCGCATTCGCGCGATGCGATGCAAGAAAAAATGGCGGAGAGGGAGGGATTCGAACCCCCGGTACCTTGCGGCACACCTGATTTCGAGTCAGGCACCTTCGACCACTCAGACACCTCTCCACGGGGATGCCCTCGCAACGCAGAACTTCGACAAGCGGCACCGACCGCCGTGCTCGACAAATGACCTTGTTGCGTGGAACGCGCATGGATACTAGCAAAAGTCCGACTCGATTTCAAGTGTTTTTTTCACATCCCACCTTCCTGTACCTCTCGATGGTCGGCGCCTCGCCCAGCCATGCGGCCAAACTGGCCGGGATTCGCCGCTATTGCGCCATGCGCGGATGGAATGTCGAGCCGGTCGCGACGGAAGACGCCACGCCGGAAAAACTCCCGGAAATCCTGCGCCGCCACCGTCCCGTCGGATGCGTGGTGGACGGCGTCGGTCGGTCCGCGCCGCTCCCGCCGCGCCTTTTTCGCGGAATCCCCGTCTCCTATGTCGGATACCTGCCCGGCGAGACGGGGACGAAGCCCAATTTCCGCTTTGACGCCGACGCCATCGCCAAGGCTGCGCTGCGCGAACTTTCCGCCGGAAGGCCGTCGTGCTATGCCTCCGTGGGCTTCGTGAACCCGATCGACTGGTCGCGCCGCCGTATCCGCGCATTCCGCGCCGCCGTCGCGGCCGTTGGAGCGAAGTGCCGCGTGTTTCCCTCCCGGCCGTCTTCCTCCGGCGAAACCTGGGATGGTTTTGTCGCGCGGCTCGCGCCGTGGCTAAAGTCTCTGCCCGAGCATTGCGCCGTGTTCGCCGTGAGCGACCAGGTCGCCGTCCGCGTGGCGGAAGCCGCCAAGCTCGCCTTCCGCCACATTCCGCGCAGTCTCACGCTCCTGTCCGTGGACAACTTCTCGGAACTCTGCGAAGGCGCGGCCACTCCGATCTCCTCGATCCAACTCGACTTCGAGCGCGAGGGATTCATCGCCGCGCAGGCGGCCGGAGAGGAACGGTCGCGCGGCGATGCCGGAAACACGATCCTCGGCCCGCTGCTCGTCGCGCGTCGCAAATCGACGAGCGGGCGCGGGCGCCACGAGGCGTGGATCCTCAAAGCCGTGGAAATCATACGCCGCGAGGCTTGCGACGGCCTTTCGCCGCGCTCCCTCATCGACCGGTTCCCCGCCTCGAAGACGAACTTCAACCGACGTTTCCACGAGGCCATCGGTCACAGCGTCCTCGACGAAATCCTCCACGTCCGCCTCGAAAAGGCCTGCACGCTGCTATCCCG
>CAMNCG010000226.1 GCA_946534105.1 uncultured Verrucomicrobiota bacterium | reverse complement strand
ACTTGTCCGGGCTCTGTCCGGCGATGGAACGGAAGGCGTTGATGTCGAGTGGCATTATCTACCTCCTTCAAAATCACTTTTCGGCGGGGTCTTCCTCGACAATTCCCGTCACAATCGTGTTGCAGATGGGGCCGAGGGCGTCGATGTCTGCGGCGGTGAGCGGACGGACGACGCTCTTGCCGTTCTCCTTCACCGGCTCGAAAGCCCAGTTTCCCTTGTCCTTCTCGACGGCCCTGACGATTTCGCTCGTCTTGCCGACAAGGTTTTTCTTGAGGAGAGGCCCTATGTCCTTCCACTTCTCGAGATCCGCGGTCTCGGGGTCGGCGAAGATGACGTTGAGTTCGTCGAAGATCATCTTGTCGGCCGTGCGCGGCTTGGCATTGGAGCCGACATCCTCGTTAGCGGCGCGCTGGATTTCGGCGGCTTCCTTGGCGGAAGGCGCATCGGACTTGTCCGTCAGGTGTTTGTCGTTGAACTCGATCAGCTGCTTGATCTTCTCCTCCATGCAGGCGCCGGGGTTCTCGAGATGCCTGCGGAATTCGGGCAGCTTTCCGGCGGCCTTTGCCGCGAACCAGGTGTCGATCATCTTCGTCACGAACGACTTTACGTACGAGTTGATATAGTCCTTCAGCGGCTTTATGTCTTCGGACGTCTTGGGGTTGAAGCGCACCAGTTCAAGATGGAGAAGTTCGCCGCTGCCCTTGCAGGCCAGACGATGGAAGAGGAAGTCGTTGATTTCCTTGACGCTGGTCAGCGTCTTGTAGTCCTTGGTCTCTTCATCGTAATACTGGAAGCGCTCCTTGATGGCCGCCGCACCTTTCTCGTCATTCAAGTCATTCCGGTAGAAGTCGTACGTGGGATGATTGCGCACGAACTTGTCGCCGACCTTCTCAAGGAAGTCGAGGCTGGCCTCCACGTCGCCGATGACCTTCGGAACCTTGCTGCCGAGCTCGGCCTTCATCGCCGCCAGCTTCTCCTTGTAGGCCGCGACGCTGAAGCCGTCCGTGGCGAAGAGCTTCGCCGCGCCCAGGATCGCCGTGATGCGGCGCTGGGTGAGGGGCTTGCCGGACTTGACCGAGCCGTCAGCGCCGATTCCGAAGTCGGCGCGCTTGAAGGCCGGCCCGAGCAACTGCTCAAGCTTGTCCATGAACTCCCTGGAGAACGTCGTCTTCCCGCCCGTCACGGTCATGCCACTGAGGCCGAACGCCTGGCCGAGCGACTTCAGGAGCGCCGTACGCGCGGCGTTGTTGTTATCCTTCGTCCCGGACGCGCGGAACATCTTTCCGATGAAATTCCCCAATTCGCCGTTCTTCTTGACGCCGCCCGCGTCATCCAGGTTGGCGATGGAGTCTGCACCACCGAGATTGACGTTGCGGAAGGCTCCCATTGCCGCAGAATTGAAATTGACGCTCATTTTTCTGTTCCTTTCTGGATTGTTGTTTGTTCGTTTGCTGTTTCGCTCTGTTTACACGCCGTGCAAGAAAAGGTTACACATGCTGAATAGTTTTCCAAGGTTCCAATAGCATGGCCATGCTTCTCAGCCCTGATCTTCTTACTTGTTATCATTGTTTGGCGTCCTTTGCATGACTGATGCTTACGAACCTGGAATCCTTTCCAAGTATCAAATGGTCAAGAAACTGCACGCCGAGCAGGTTGCTCGCCGCGCGGAGCCTTGCCGTCGTGTCGATGTCGGCTTTACTCGGCGTCAGATCGCCCGACGGATGGTTGTGCGCAACGATGATCTTCGATGCACCGGCTTTGAGCGCTTCGCGGAACACCTCTGCGGGATCGACCACCGCCGTCCCGCTTTCGTGTCCGAGAGGGGGGGCAGAGGGTCTGACCCCATTGGTGGAGTAAGAGTGGTAGAGTAACTTCATGTCAGCACCCTCCTGCCCTTCACCGTCAGGCGATATGTTCGCTACGACGAATGGCACGCTTCCTCTGACACAATGAAGCCCGCCGCTGCAAGGGGCGTCAGATAGCACGAGGTGAAGTAATTCGGGCTGGAGACGCCCAACTCCCTGCGAAGGTCTGCTGGGCGCTTCGGCTTGTCTGCAAGAACCGCAAGGAGATCGCGTGACAGCAGACGCGGTACGTGTGCCGGGAAAGATGGCTCGATCTCCGCCCAGCGGCGCATGCGCTCGACGAACCGCGTGCGCACCTCCTCGTTCAGGTAGAAGGCGCGGTGGGCCACCCGGCTTACCAGGTGGTAGCATCTGTCCGTTTGAAAGTTCCTTGGGCGTCGCATGGCGAACAGTTTACCAAAAACTCTGTCACTCCACCACTCTTACTCCACCAATGGGGTCTGACCCTCACACCCCCCATAGCCCTCCAGCCGCTCGCGGAGCCCCGCGAACTGCGGCCAGTACGCCTTTAGGCCCGTCGTATACAGGCCGATTCTCGCCTTTTGCTTTCTGTCTTTCGTTTCCATCATTTGACTGTCCTTACCTTGCGTTGCATTAGTTGCTGTTGGGCTTTTTCGGTTTCGCCGAAGCGGATGAAGACGGGGCCGATCAGACCGGAGGGCAACGGCTTATCGTCCTTCGTCCAGTGCCGCCATGTAGTGAACGTACGGCGGCCAGTGGGCGAAGGCTTGCCGTCCTTGACCCACTGCGGAATCTCCTTGATCGAATATTCAAACGAGCCACGGCGCGGATGAGCCACCCATTCGCGGTCTGGCTTGCACAACACCTCGTCGCCGATGAGACGGTTGGGCCAGAGGTTCGTGACCTTGATCTCGAGGTCGATGGTACCCTTCTCAACGGGCGAGACGCCCGTTGTCCCAGTGCGTACGGCGTCGGTAATATCAAGGCGGAACGGCGGCTTCCACAAGACGGGGAACTTCTTCCCGTTCACCGTCACCTCCGCGAAGTTCTTCACCTCGCCCAGGTCAAGCATGATGCGCTGGTTTGGATTCCAGGTGACGACATTCGACATCCGGCATCCGACATCCGGCTTGCCACTTCCAACTTCCAACTTGCCACTTTCGACTTCCAACTTAAAACTCTTCCTATACGTTGCCGTGCCGGAGAAATACTTGATGCCCGCATCGCGGCTTTCGCTCCACGACACGAGCTTCGGGAACACGACCTGTGCGGGCGCGTCCCATCCCTGCGGAAAGGAAACATCCCACGCACCCGTCACCTCAATCGCCTCCGGCGGGTTCGCGGAAACCGTGCGCTCCGCGCCGTCGGAATCGCTCAGCTTCGCCGTGAGCGGTTTCCACGCCAGCACCTTGCCGTCGCGCCATTCCCATTCCGGCTCCCGGAGCGCCGCGTTGTCGGGCACCCGGAACCGCGCCCCTTCGCCGCGATCCACTTTGTACGTCACGCCGTCGTATTCGTATTCGATGCGCGTGATCTTGTGGAACCGGAAGGCCGGATCGTGCCGGGCGAGACCGACGCCCACATCGACGTTGATTGTGCCGTCCTTGACACGGTCTGCAAGGAGTTTCGTCACGTCGATCCGGTGCTTGTCGGTGATGCCGCCGGGCGGCACCTCCATGCCGGGGAAGAGGCCGTACTCCGCCTTCTTGATCACGAGCGTGTGCTTGGGCTGAGGAGCTTCCGCCTTCTTTTCCGCCGCCATGCAGACCTCCGCCTTCACGAGATGCGTGCCGGCGCTCTTTTCGCGGAACACGACGAACGCCGATCCGCTCGGCTTGAAGTTGAACGTTACGTAGGTGCGCCCGTTCTCCTCGCGCCACACCTCTGCGGGACGCCGTTCGCCTGTGACGGCGTCCCAGATTTCGGGCGTCCGTCCGGTCACGCGGAACGACGCCTCAAACGTCGAGTCAATCTCGTTGTCCTGCGCCACGAAGTACCAGTCGATATGCGACGGCGCGCTCGGCGAGCGCGCCCTACCAGTCCTGTGAATCCACGTCACGTCCTCCGCGTCCGTAAGGAAATCGGGTTTCACGCCCAACTTCGCCAGGGCATCCGCAACGCTACACTCCATCACGCCCTTCGCCCACACGGAATCAACGAGGGCACGATATTCTTGCGGCGCGCTCGGCGAGCGCGCCCTACCAAGCCCCGGCGCGCGGACCGGACGCCGCTGCGCGACGACTCTCGCCCCCGCATCGACCAACTCGCCAATTCTCTTCAGCATCTTCTCGCTCATCGTGTCCGTATTCGGCAGCACCAGCAACTCGTATTCCACGCCGCCCGGCACCACGACCTTGCCGTTCTTCACCTTCAGCAGCTCGACCGCCCGCGTCGCGCAGAGGTCGTACTTGACGCCGTTCGCCCTCGGCAGGTTGATCCGCGTCTGCGAGCCGTTGGGCGCCTCCTCGCCGCACCAGCATAGGACGTCCGCGACAAAACGCCCTTCCTGGAGCATCCACTGGCAGCGACTCTGGTAGCGGAACCAGTCGGACGCCAGGGGCCACCACGTCTGCGTGCGCTCAAGGTGGATTCCCCAGCGCCCCATCGTCATGGCCGGAAGGTACTTGTTGCCCGGCCACGGCTGGCAGGCGTAGCGGTGATAGACGATGCGGTTCACGCCGGCGGCGAACACGCGGTCGCCCTGCGCCTTGATGGAGAACGGCGTCGTAAGCCAGCATCCGCCGTTCTGCGGAGCCGCAGTGAACGCCTCCGCCCCGGCGTAACGCCGTCCCCACACGTGAGCAAGGCACGCCGCGATCGTGTTGCCCGTGCCGCCGACGTGGTGGTCGCCGTGCTTCACGCTGCTCCAGAACTCCGTCATCGGCGCGTCGATGGATTGTCCGTACTGGAGGTTGTCCGCATTGCTGTTGCCGTAGGGTTCCAGCGAACTCTTGAGGCCGTACTTGTGGCACAGTTCCGTAAAGCGTCCGGCATAGTTCTCGGCGAAGAGGTCGGCGAGCAGACGGCGGAAGTCCTCGAGGAACCGCTCCGTCTCGTCAACGCTTCCGACAATGTGCCCAGCGAATACGGGCAGATACGGCAGGATCGAATACCCCATCCGCTTTTCAAACGTCTTGTCGAGGCCCTGCGTCCAGTTCTGACATCCGACCTCGTAGCTGTCGATGTGCGCGGCGGTAAAGCCAACCGAGTTGTCCGTCGCGGCGGACACGCCAAGGCGGCGGCAGAGAGGTCCGATGAGCCCCTCGAAGTGGACATCCATCGCGGCGACGGAAAGCTTATCTACTTCAAGTCCACAGCCGCCGTTCGAAGCGGGGTGGTTACGGCGTCCGTTACAGGCGTAGCCGATGCGCAGGATCGTCCAGTTCCCGGCGGGGATGTTCCACTCCAGCTTGCCGTCCGACGACATCTTTCCCGTCAGATCGACTATGCGGTCCTTCGCAACCGTCTGCTCGGGCGCGAACTCCTCCGTGTCGCGGCGGAACCTCTGTCGGTCGGCGCCGATCTTGCTCTTCAGGTCGGTGAGCGCCGCGCCCTTCGCGGGCGTCGGATAGGCGAGCACCGCGATGTCCTCGTAAAAGCCGTTGTCCTTCTTCGTGCGCGGCAGAACGCCTGAGAACCGCTTCGCGCCTCTTGTGCACGTTTCGGTAACCACGATGGTTTTCATCCCGTGCTCAGGCTTGAGCCACGGTCCGCCTGAACTCGACCATCCGGCGCAGTTCGGGAACGTCACCTCGATGCCGAGACGCTTCGCCTCCTTGTGGAGATGGAGCATGATGTCGTACCACTCGGGCGAGGCGAACACGACCGGCCCTGGCGGGATAAAGCAGCCGACATCAAGAACGAGCACGCCTCCGATGCCGACCTTCGCCATAGCTTCGAAGTCGTCGGTGATGCATTCCTTCGACATGTTGCCGTTCATGATCATGTAGTATACATGCGGCCGCGCAGAATCCGGTGGCCGCGCAAACCCCGTCTCCAGCGGCGTCGCGCCATGGCCGGAGATCCATGCGACCATCGCCATCGCCACAACGACAGCAAGTCGCATCGTCTTGACAAACCGCCACGCGCATATCCTGTAGAGTAGAGCGGAACGCCCCGAATGTCTCGAAGCGCCCGCCCCCTCGTCAAACCGTACGTGCGGATTTCCCGCATACGGCTTTCCTTGCATGACTTTCTCTTTCACAGTTATTCGCCTTTCACTTGTTCCGTTCTGGTATGCTCTCGACGAACAATATCATAACAGATTTTTTGTGTCAAATCCGGATTCCGCGAGTTCTGCCAACATGGCACGCCGCCCGCTTGCGCGCCCTTCGGGTCGCCTTCGGCGAGGTTCCCTCCGAAAGGCGTTC
>CAMNCG010000225.1 GCA_946534105.1 uncultured Verrucomicrobiota bacterium | reverse complement strand
GACAGGCGCGACCGATGCCAGTCTCGCCAGTCCTGCTCGTCTCGCCAGTCCCGCCAGTCCTTTCGTCCCTTTTGTCCCTTCCGTCCCCGATCTTCAGCTACAACCAACCGAACTCCCCCAACAGGAAACAACCATGAACACGACAAAACTCCTGGCCGCGCCTCTGGCGGCGCTCGCGGTCGCAAGCGCGCCTCTGGCGGCAAATGCCGCGGCGTCCGCCCTCGATGCGGATCTTCAGTCCGGCCTCACGCTCTGGCTCGACGCCTCTGCCAACCTCCGTTCCGCTGCCGGCGCGTCCGGCGCTGCCGTGACGGCCGAAGGCGACGCCGTGAACGAGTGGTTCGACGTGCGCGAAACGTCGTTCGCAGCGCCCGCCCATCCCCGCGCCAGCGTCTATGCGGCCAACGCGACGGCGCCGACGCTCGCGTCTTTCGACGACCTGCCGTTCGTCGATTTCGGCGACTACGGCTCCGGCAAATGGATGATCTTCCAGTCGCCGGACGGTTCGTATCCTCGCTACGCCGCGCGGTCCGCCTTCTTCGTCCTGCGCTTCGGCGAAACGTGCAACTATCCGCTCGGCAGCGTAAACGGCCCGACGCTCCAAGGCGGCGAAACGTGCTTCTCTCGTGCATCGCTTGGCAGCACGTGGGGCGGCATTTCGGACGGCACCTACGCTAACAGCGTGCTTCCGCGCGGCGAATCGCGCCTCAACGGCCGGCGCGTGAACCCCGCCTCCGCCAACTTCGTGAAGAACGCGATCCAGCTCTATTCGCAGGTGGGTCCCGGCGCCGTGCAGCGCACGTTCGTCGCCAACTCCCCCGAGACTTCGACCGGCAAGGTGCCGTGGGCGAAGACACTTTTCAACGACCGCAACTACAAGCCGACGACCGTCTCCATCGCGCGGCAGGGCGGCGGCGCGCTCGGCGAAATGCTACTCTACGACCGTGTCGTCACGGACGCCGAGCGCGTCCGCATCGAGGCGTATCTCGCCGAAAAGTGGCTCGGCCGCGCGCCGGACGCAATCATCTACCCGGCCACGGAAACCGGCCCGCTCGCGCCCGCCGCCGGCGAGGCGCAGGTCTTCGGCCGCACCGCCGGGCGCGTCTACCTCGCGCCGCAAGCCGGCGTCGCCGTGACGGAAACCGGCCCGGTCTCCTACTTCGAGGGCGACGAGGGCGGTTCGCGCCTGGCCGCGACGGCGGCATCCGATCCGGCGCGTTTCGAAATCGCGACGGGCGCCAACGCCGGCGGCCTCCTCCTCGCGCTCGACCCCGCCGCGCTCGGCGCGTCCGACGTGGCGGTGCAGTCCGGCGTGGCGATGCTTTCCCCGCGCCCTGCTTCCGGCGCGCTCGCCGCCGCTGTGCAGGCGGACGCCGCCGCGCTCGAATCCGCCGCCGAAGCGGAACGCGCGGGCTACGAAACCGAGCCCGGGAACCTGATTGCGAACGGCTCGTTCGAGGCCCCCGTCCGCGGCGGCTGGGGCGCGCAGAATCCGACGGGCTGGACGCGATCCGGCAATGTCTATCTTTGCAACGGCACGGCCACGCCATGGTGGACGCGGTCGGGAGTCTCGCTCGCCGACGGCAACCAGTTCGTCGCCTGCCAGGCAAATTCCACCCTCGCGGCGGAGGGGTCGTTCGCCACGCAGGCGTTCACGGCTCCGTTCGCCGGACTCTACCGCGCCGTCGTGCGCGTGAGCCAGCGCGCGACGGGCACGACGGCATCCGCCCTCGTGAAGCTCGACGGCGAGGAGTGCTGGTACCACGTCGTCGCCTACTCGACGGACGCGCGCGGCACGTCGGACGACTGGCTGGAATACGAAATCGACCTTCCGCCGCTCTCCGCCGGCTCGCACTCGCTTGCTCTCGGCATCGTCAAGGAGGACTCCACCGACCGCGCGGCGCTCTACGACGCGGTGCGCGTCTATCCCGTCGCCGCCGGCGAATTCGTCGCGGTGCCGAACCCCGGCTTCGAGGCGGGCCCGACGCTCTCGACCGCGAACGGGACGACCGGCCGCTACCAGTACACGCCGCCCGCCACGCACACGTTCTGGACGTTCGCAAGCGGCGGCATCACGCAGCAGGACGCGCCGTGGTGGCGGATCACGGACTACGGCAAGGTCGGATGGGAACTGCGCGACCAGCGCAAGGGCTTCCTGCAACTTAACTCCTCGTCATCCGCCGCCACCGCCGACACAACAATCACCGCGCCGCGCGCCGGGCGCGTCCGTCTTTCGATGCGCCTCTCGAAGCGCTACAACAACAATAACCTCGGCCACTGGCTCGACGTCCTCGTCGGCGGAAAGGCCGTCGGCCGCGCCTGGCCGGTCGGCAACAAGCAGGAGCCCTTCGCGTGCGAATTCGACATCGCCGCCGGCGCGCAGACGCTGCGCCTCTCGATGGGTCGTCCGGCGTCCATGTCCTCGCAGGATCTCGCGATCGTCTTCGACGACATCCGCATCCAATACATCGACGGCGGCTCCGCCGCGGGCGCCGCGCCGTTCGCGGACCCGACACGCGGCGCGGGCGATCTCTCCGGGTGGACCGTGACCGGCGGCGCGGCGCTCGCGCGCAACGGCGCGGCGACGCCGAACGGCGTCCTTTCGATGTCGGCGGACTCCGCGATCGAAACATCCTTCACGCTTGCGGAAGGCGGCTGGTTCGTCCTCGACGCGCTCGCCGCGGGCGCCGCGCGCGAGACTTCTTCGAGCAATGGCGTCTACAACTCGTATCTGCACTACCCGGCGCGCGCGGCCGTCACGGTGGACGGCCTTCCCGCCGGGACGATCCAGGCCGAGAGCGACGTCTTCGAGCGCTTCGCCCTGCGCCTCCCGTATCTCGACGCCGGAACCCACACGTTCCGCATCGAGCGGGAGACGGTGAATCTCGCCTCGTCGGCGGTGCTGCGCCTGGCCGCGCTCGCGGCCGTGCCAGTCGAAGTCGCCGCCCCTGCGGACGCGCTCGACGCGACGCTGCGCATTGACGATGGCGCGACGCTCCGACTCGACTATCCGGGCACAGTCAAAATCAAACGCCTGAAGGGTCCCGATGGCGCGGCATTTGTTGGAGTGGCCGATTCCTCCTCCTGCCCCGATTTCCTGTCGGGGCCCGGGCACCTTGAAATCACCCCGCTCGCGTTCACGTTGATTGTCAGGTAGCGCCCAATGCTGGCATTCAAGCGTTCGATCCTGACGGCGCTCCTCGCGGTGTTTGCGGCGGTGGCGTGCTTCCCGAAGCGGGCTGCCGCCTCCCCGCAAGCGCCGGCACGGCTGGCATTCGCCGCCTCCCTGGACGGCTCCGCTGTCGCCGAGACGGCGGCGGGGGATCCGACTCCTCTCGTCGCCAAGGGCCTTGAGTGGTCGCCGGGACGGCTCCCGGGAACGCGGGCGCTGCGGATGTGCGCCGCAGGGAAGCAGCCGAACCAATCGCCCGTTCTGGCCTATTCCGCCGCCGGGAACCTGCCGCGCGACTGCGGGACGGTCCTGCTCTGGACGAAAAGGGAATGGGATTTCCATGCGCCGGCGCAGCCATGGCGCACCATGTTCGCGACTCCGATGCCGAATGGTGCAGGTCCCGGCCGCGTTGGTTCCGGCGCTCTTTGGTTCTGGTGGTGGGGCTACAAACTCCGCGCCGACCAGTCGGATGCCCGCGACCGCTACCGCACATGGGAGCTGCCGCCGCTTGACGGCGACTGGCACCATGTGGCCTTTACGTGGCGTCCCGGAAAGACGGACGTGTATTTTGACGGCGTTCTGCGCTCCGGCGTTTCCGACGCCTGGTCTCCCATGCGCGAGGCGCTGAACGCCGTGGCAACGGACCGTTCCGGCATCGACCGTTTCTTCGTCGGCTGTTCCGACGTGACCGGTCCGGCCGATTCTCTCATCGCCGACTTTCAAATCTACGACGCCCCGCTTGCCGAAGGTGAGGTGAGGAGGATTTTCGATGAGACGCGCGGCGCGGGACAAGAGACAGTCGGCAATCGGCCCGACAAGCGACCTGCGATGGGCGGCATCCGGATCGCCAACCGCCACTCCCGCGCACCCCTTCCCGGAGAAGCGGCGGGCACGATTTCGCCGGAGGCGCTCAGGCTCGTTTCCGAATGGCGCGCGTCGGACGGGGGAAACGGCAAGTCGCCCGAGGTCTTTCGTTCCGTCGGTCCGCTGCGCGAGGGGACGCTTGGGGGCGTGGCGTATCTGGAAGCGGGGGCATCGAAGGGCGACCGCTTCGCCGTGCGGCTTGCTCTGGATCCCTCATGTCCGCTCCACCTTGTCGAAATCGACGTTCCCGACGACGCCGAGCGCATCGAAGACCTGATCCTCCAGCCCTGCGGGGGCAATCCCGACTACGCGATGCAGACGGGGCTTCTTCTCGGCGGCGAATACCGGAATTCCGGAAAGATGCTGACGCACAGGGTGCTTTACTGGTCGGAGGCCGGTGACGCGGCGCTGGTGGCGATGACCGCGCGGCCGGGCGCGCCGGCGGCTGTAGCGGCCGTCCGCGCATACGCGGTGAAGGACGCCGCGCTGCCTTCCTGTCCTGCGCCCGAAGCGCAAGCTTCGGGTTCTCGTCGGCATGTGGCACTCTACTACGAAGACCCTGCGCTCAATCTGGAATTCGGACTGAAGGCGCGGGCCGCCGCGTCGGACGAGGGGTTCGCCGAAGAAACGGCCCGTCTTGTCGCAACGATGCGTTTCGCGGGGGCCGACATGCTTTTCTATCCCGGCTCCTGGTACCAGGGGCTGATCGGCGGGCACTACAATCCGCGCAACCACGCGCCGGACTACCGCGAGACGATCTACGGCGCGTTCGACGCCGCCGGTCTCGGGTTCGTCCCCACGATGAACGTCAACAACATGCCCGTTCCAGATGGGCTCGTGACGCGCGAGTCCATGACCAACGGCGCACTTCACGCTTCGCCAATTGCCATCCACGACACGGGCAGGCCGAATCAGGGCGGCTGGCACAACACGCCGCCGAATTTCAACGTGTTCCATCCCGACGTCCAGCGCCACGTCGAAGGCATCTTCGACGCCCTGCTTGCCGAAGGCGCGCATCATCCGTCGTTTCGGGGGATCTGCCTGCACCTTACGAAGCACAGCCTTTTGTGGTGGGGCGACGAGGCGAGCGGCTACAACGATTACGCCGTCGAGGCATTCTGCCGCGATCGGGGTCTTAAGCCCCCCGCTCCGACAGCCCCGCTTCGCGGCCGCGACTACGCCGAATGGCTGCGCTCGGATCCGGCGCTCCACGAATCGTGGATCCAGTGGCGATGCGACCAGGTCACGGCCTTCTACGCGCGCCTCGCCGCGCGACTGGCTGCGGTCCGTCCTGACGCCAGGCTCTATTTGAACAGCTTCGTTCCGCCGGACGTCAACCACCCGGACTTCCTGCGCCCGGACTATCTGGAGCTGGCCAACCGCCGCTGCGGCCTGGACGGCCCGGCGCTCACCGCCGCCATTCCGAATCTGGCGCTCATGCAGACGGCCGTCCCCGCCGACTTCAGATGGATGGAAGGGTGGCGATATTCCGGCGACAATGCGCGCGTCGCGGCGGCGCGCGAAAAGCAGCGCCGGCTGGACTCCGAGGAAGGCTTCTGGTCGCTTCTGCGAGGTGCGGCGTTTCCCTGCGCCAACCAGCATGACCGATACTGGGAAAGCCCCATCGGCAGGGAATCGACCTCCCTTTCCTGCGACTGGCTCAGGGAATGCCCGTGGCGCGTCTCGACGCTTGACCCCGCCGGAGACGACACGCTCCGCCACTTCCTTCTTCCGCTGCGCCACGCGGACGTCCTCTGCCTATCCAAAGGCGGGTTCCTTGTCGGCACGCTGGGAATGGAAAGCCGGCTTGCGCCCTTCGCGCGCGCGTTCAAGGCGCTTCCGGCGGTGCCCATGGACGAGTTCTTCCGCGAAGGAGACGTCGTTGCGCGCATGGGAAAGGTCGATGGGACGCTGTGGGGCTACGTGGCCAACACCGGCGAAAATCCGGCGATCGTCGAACCGGGAATTCCCGACGGCCTTTTCGACGCCGTGACGGGCGAACCATTTCCGCGCCGCGTCGAAATCGCCCCCTGCGAGTTCCGCGCCTTCACCTCTTTTCAATCGGAACGGCGTCTTTAGAATGTCGCCAGCGCGGGCGGGGGAGGGGAGGGCGCGCCGGCGTGGATGGCCTCGCACCAGGAGAGGAAGGAATCGAGCGTGGCCAGCAGGTCGTAGCCCCTTCACGGTCCCAGGCAGCCAATGGGGCAGACCAAAACCTCGTCGGGGCGCCGATAC
>CAMNCG010000224.1 GCA_946534105.1 uncultured Verrucomicrobiota bacterium | reverse complement strand
GTTGGGCCGCTTCTGGCGCGGAACCGGGCAAGGCGGGCGCGACGTCGGCGCCGACGACGTTTGGTCACACCCCGCGGAAAACCGGCCCTTGCGCGGGAACGGGGCAGGCGCTATAATTTGCGCCGTCGTCGGGTTGCGGCGGCAGAACCCCCCTTCCTCTCCCCGATTCCGCCATGTGGAACAGAATCAAGAGCTTTTTCACGAACGACATCGGCATCGACCTCGGCACGGCGAACACTCTCGTGTACGTCAAGGACCGGGGCATCGTCATGCGCGAGCCGTCCGTCGTCGCCGTGCAGACGGGCACGCACCGCGTGCTGGCCGTCGGCAAGGAGGCCAAGCGCATGCTCGGCAGCACGCCGGGCAACATTGTGGCGATCCGCCCGATGAAGTCCGGCGTCATCGCCGATTTCGACATCACGGAGAAGATGCTCCGCCACTGCATCGAAAACGTGCAGCGGACGAGCCGCAAGCTCCGCAAGCCGCGCGCGGTCGTGGCCGTTCCCGGCGACATCACGGAGGTTGAAAAACGTGCCGTCAAGGATTCCGCGATCCGCGCCGGCGCCCGCGAGGTGTTCATGATCGAGGAGCCGATGGCGGCCGCGATCGGCGTCGGTCTTCCCGTCTCCGAACCGGACGCGAGCATGATCGTCGACATCGGCGGCGGCACCACGGACGTGGCGCTGATTTCGCTCGCCGGCATCGTGTACTCCAAGAGCGTCCGCGTGGGCGGCGACGAGATGGACAACGCGATCATGATGCACATGCGCAACCGCTACAATCTGCTCATCGGCGAGCGCACGGCGGAGGAAATCAAGATCCAGATCGGCTCGGCGTACAAGCTGGAGCAGGAACTGAAGTTCGAGGTGAAGGGCCGAGACGTGGTGCGCGGCCGCCCGGCGACGCTTGAAATCACCTCGCAGGAGATCCGCGAAGAGGCGCTCAACGACGTCGTGACGAAGATCGTGGACAGCGTTTCGCGCTGCCTCGAAAACGCGCCGGGCCAGCTGTCCGCCGATCTCGTGGACCGCGGCATGGTCCTCGCCGGCGGCGGCGCGCTGCTCACCGGCATCGACCGCCGCATTTCCGACATGACCGGGCTTCCGGTCCATCTCGCCGACGACCCCCTCTCGGCCGTCGCCGAGGGAACGGGCCGGGTCCTCGACGAGCTTGAATGGCTCTCCAGGGCGTCGGTTCCCGGAATCCGCTCCCGATAGAGCGGCCCGGCCCGAACCTTGCAACGCAGCGCCAAGAAGCTGGTCCGCGCCGCCGCGGTTCTTGCCGCGGCGTGGGCTTTTTTCGCGGCCGCCGCCGCGCTTCTTCCGGTCGCCGAGACGGTTTCTCGCGAGGCGGGCGCTCCGTTCGGCCGCTTTTTTCTGGCCGTTCCCCGCACGGCGCGGGCCGCGTGGGATTCGCTGGCCGGCGGCGCCCGCGCGGTGCGCGAAAACGCCGCGCTCCGCGCCGAAAACGAACGGCTCGCCGCCGAGGCGCTCGGCGCGGCCGCGCTCCGCGAGGAAAACGCGGCCCTGCGCCGCGAGCTCCGGCTCGCCGTCCGGAACCGGCGCCTCGTCGCCGCGCAGGTGCTTTCCGAAGGGGGAGGCGCCGGGTGGTCCGGCACGCTCCGGATCGACCGCGGCGCGCGCCACGGCGTGGAGCCGGGCGCCACGGTCGTCGCGCCCGGCGGGCTTGTCGGGCGTGTCGTTTCCACGACGGCGCGCACGGCGGACGTGCTGCCGCTCACCGATCCGAACTGCCGCCTTTCGTGCGTCGTGGAAGGGTTCGGCGCCTCCGGACACGGCATCGTGGAAGGCGGCGGCCTTTCGCGTCCCGACGGCGCGCTCTCGCTCCAGCACGTCGTGGAGCCGCTCCGCGTTTCCTTTCTCGACAACGACCTCGGACTCACGCCCGGCGCGCTCGTCGAAACGGCCGGCGACGGCGGCGTCTTCCCCGGGGGAATTCCGGTCGGGCGCGTTCTCGCGGTGGACCCGGATTCGACGCGCCTTTTCCAGCGCGCCAAGGTGCGCCCGTCGGTGGATTTCCACGCGTTGCGCCGGGTGTTCGTCGTGGTCGAGGAGCCGGCGGACGCCGCGGAGTCGGGTGCGGGGAACCGGCCATGAACGGACGCGCCTGGCCCTCGCTTCTCGTCATGGCCGTCGGTGTCGCCGCAGCCGCGGCGGCGCAGGAGTTCGCGCCGCCGATCGGCGCTCTCCGCGTGAAGATTCCCCTCCTCAGCGGCGTTGCGGTCTACTATGCCATGCGGCGCGAGGGACGCTTCGCCGCGCTTGCGGCGGCGTGGTGCGGGATTGCGGAGGACGGGCTTTCGGGCGTTCCGTTCGCCGCGTCGTTTCTCGCGCTGGGAGGCGCCGCGGCCCTGCTCGCGCGCCGCGTGAAGCCGCAGATGGAGGAAGGGGCGCTCTCCTGCGCCGTCTGCGGCGCGGCGATCGCGCCGCTGCTGTGCGCGGCGCAGTATTTCGCGCTTCGGCTCGGCGGCCGCATCGCCGCGGAGCCGGCGTGGTTCGTCGCGGCCCGGGCCGCCGTCGCGGCGCCGGCCGGGTTCGCGGCGGCGCTCGCGGCGGCGTGGGCCATCCGCGCGCTCGACTGGGCGTCGGCAAACGTCGGGCTGGACGAGGAGGACGACGATGGACTCGAAGCCGTCTAGCCCCGCGCGCCGGACCGCCGCCGGACGCGTCCGGCTCGCCATCCTCGGCGCGGCGTTTTTCTGCGGATTCGGACGCATCGTGCTCGCGCTGCACGACATCCAGGTGCGCGATTCCGCGGAATATGCGCGCGCGCAGAACGACGCCACGCTCCGCCGCGTCCGTCTTCCGGCCACGCGCGGGAAGATTCTCGACCGCGACGGCACCGTCCTCGCCGGCAACCGGCCTCGCTACTGCGTCGCGTTCTACCTCGACGAACTGCGCGCCCCGGGCACGTGGAGCAACACCGTGGACCGCGTGATGGCGCAGGTGCGGCGCGTCGGCGGAATTCTCGGGCGCGAACCGGATGTCGGGCGCGCCGACGTGTGGAGGCATCTGCGGCTCCGGCGCCCCATTCCGCTCGTCGCCTTCCCGGACCTTTCCGAACGCGAAACCGCCCGGCTCGCCGAATGTCCGGAGCCGCTCGCCGGCGTCGATTTCTTCGTGCGGCAGGACCGCGTGTACCCGTTCGGCGATCTGGCATGCCATGTGATCGGGTACGTGGGGCGCGACGTTTCGAAGCCGAAAAAAGGGGCGGTCTCGGGCGACGGACCCGGCGAAGACGGCGCGGAGGATTTCGATTTCCTCCTGCCGGACCTCGTCGGCCGCTCCGGCGTCGAAAAGGCCTGCGACGCCGCGCTTCGCGGGCGCGGCGGCGCCGAGGTGCTCCGCATCGACGCCGTGGGCTACAAGCGCGAGGTCCTGCCCGCCGCGGAACCGCGCCCGGGCGCGGATGTCGCACTCACGCTCGATGTCGCGCTCCAAGCCGCGGCGGAGCGCGCCCTCGGGCCACGCGCCGGCGCGGCGGTGGCGATCGACGCCCGGAACGGAGACATCCTCGCGCTCGCGTCCGCGCCGCGCTATGACCTCTCGGCGTTCGTGCCTTCGCTCCGCGCCGACACGTGGAAGGCGCTCGTGGACGATCCCGCGAGGCCGCTTCTGCACCGCGCGCTCGACGGCGTCTACGCGCCCGGCAGCGTCGTGAAGCCGCTCGTCGCGCTCTCCGCGCTCGGGTGCGGCGCGATTTCGCCGGAAACCGAACTTCCGTGCGACGGAGTCTTTTCCCGCGGCGGCATCCGCATCCGCTGCTCGCACCGCTACGGCCATGGCGCGCCCGCGCTCGGGATCGTCGACGCCCTCGCCTTTTCCTGCAACCCGTTTTTCATCGAAGCCGGGCTCCGCGTCGGCTGGGAAACCGACGGCGGCGGCCTGCGCGACGTCTTCGAGGCCGTCGGCTTCGGCGTGCGCCCGGACCTTGGCATCCCCGCCGGCGCGGGCGTTCTGCCTTCCGGCGCGTGGAAACGCCACCGGCAGGGCGTGAAATGGCTCGCCGGCGACACCGCCAACGTCGCGATCGGACAAGGCTACCTCGCCGCGACGCCCATGCAGGTGGCGCGCCTCGCGCTGGCGCTTGCCAACGACGGCACGGTTGTCGCGCCGCGTCTCGTGCGCGACGGCGGAGACGGCACGGCGCACGAAGAGCGCGTCGTCGAAGACGTGCTCGCCTGGCCGGCGCGCGACGTCGAGCTCGTCCGCCGCGGCATGATCGCCGCCGTGGAGTCTCCCGGCGGCACGGCGCGCCGTCTCGCCGGAATCGAAGGGCTGCGAGTCGCAGCCAAAACCGGCACCGCCGAGTACGACGTCGTGCGCGTCGCGGACGGCGAACGCATCCGCGAACGCCGCAAAAACGCCTGGATCGCCGGCTACGCGCCCGCCGACGCCCCCCGCATCGCCTTTGCGGTGCTGGTCGAAGACGCCGATTCCGGCGGCTCCGCGGCCGCCGTCGTCGCGCGAGACCTGCTGCGCGCGGCCTTTTCCCTGCCCCCCGCCCCCGCCGATCCATCCGCAGTTCCCAATCCTCCCGATCCGCCCAATCCTCCCGATCCGCCCGATCCTCCCGATCCTTCCGATCCTTCCGCGTTTTCCGATCCTTCCGCGACATGAGTTCCGATTCCCACGTTTCCCCGCTTTGGCGTCGAATCGACTGGCTGCTCGTGGCGTCGGCGGCCGGGCTTCTCGTTTACGGCGTGCTGTTCGTGAGAAGCGCCTGCGCGGTCCGCACGGGACCGGTGCAGCTGCTGTGGCTCAAGATGCTGACGCGCTGGATCCCGCTCGGCGTCGCGGCGCACGTTTTCCTCGCGGCGACCGACTGGCGCAAGTGGGTGGACTTTTCCCTCGCCCCATGGCTTTGCGCGATCGCGCTCCTCGCCCTGGTGCTCGTTCCGGGCCTCGGATCAACGAGCAACATGGGCGCGAGACGATGGCTCTTCGGCGTGTTCCAACCGGCGGAGGCGGCGAAAATCGCGGTCGTTCCGACGATCGCGTTCGTTCTTGCGCGCCTTGACCTAAGGAGCGGACCGGCGAAGCTGCTTCTTGCGCTCGCGGCGGCCGGCGTGCCGGGATTTCTCGTTCTTCTGGAACCGGACCTCGGCACCGCGCTCACATTCGGCGCGGCCGCTCTCGCGATGGCCTTCGTCGCGGGCGTCGCGCCCCGCGCGCTCGCGGCGCTCGTCGCCGCTGCGGTTCTCGCCGCGTCCGTCTTCCTCGGCGCGATCCTCCTTCCCGAAAAACTTCCCCCGGAGCGGCGCGAACGCGTCGAACGCGTCGTTGACAAGTTCGTTTTCGGGCACTGGAAGGACCGCATCCTCGTCTTCGTCCACCCCGAACGCGACCCGCTCGGCGCCGGGTGGAACCGGCGCCAGAGCGAAATCGCCGTCGGTTCCGGCGGCGAACGGGGAAAGGGATACGGGCGCGGGACCCAGAACGCTCTCGGGTATCTGCCCGCGTCGGTTTCCTCCTCGGACTTCATCTTCTCCGTCATCGCCGAAGAAACCGGATTCGCCGGCTGCGCGCTCCTCATGGCGCTCTTCGCGATCCTCCTCGGCCGCGTCGTCTGGATCGGCCTCTGGTGCCGCGACGAAGCCGGCCGCCTCGTCTGCACCGGCGTCGCCGCCATTCTCTTCGTCCACGTCTTTGTGAACGTCGGCATGACGATCGGCCTCGTTCCCGTGACCGGCATTCCCCTCCCGCTCGTGAGCTACGGCGGCACCTTCACCGTTTCGACCCTCGCCCTCCTCGGACTCGCGCACTCCGTCCGCCTTCGGTAAGCCGAAAGCGGACAGTTGACCCTCGCGCGCGAATGCGCACGGAACCAACTGGGATCGCCGCGCCGTAAGATGCGGTGGCACCCACTCGCCTTCCTCGTTCCGGGTTGAGCCATGACAATCCGCGGATTTCCGTCACTCACCGCAAGCCTGCGTCCAATCCGCCCCATTCCAGATTCATCCAACAACCAGAATACTAACCGAATTCTCGCATCATTATCAATTAAATATAATCGTTTTATTGTCTTGACATTTTTCATGTTTCCGTGTATTCTTCCCATCGCTTTCGCTTCCATGCCCTTTCTCTCGTTTTCGCGCCCACTCCCGGAAGCCTCCCCGTTTCCCACACGCTTCTTCCCGCGAAGCTCCCATCTCGTTGCCTTCTCTCAACCCCGCCCCTCAACCCTCCACCCCTCCCATGTCCTACGGTCTTTCCCGCAACACCGGCCACGGCCGCCG
Organism: uncultured Verrucomicrobiota bacterium; assembly: GCA_946534105.1. Lineage (GTDB taxonomy): Bacteria > Verrucomicrobiota > Kiritimatiellia > RFP12 > UBA3636 > UBA3636. The sequence continues at coordinate 12 of CAMNCG010000224.1, read as the reverse complement.
CGCCCGCCGCTA
>CAMNCG010000223.1 GCA_946534105.1 uncultured Verrucomicrobiota bacterium | reverse complement strand
CTCCGGGCCGGCCCGAGAACGCCCCCAAAATCGCACCGAATTCTATGTGAAATATCCATTTATTATCAAATGAATATCTCGCGAGAATTCGGCGCGTTTTCGGGCGGTCCGGGCGGCGGTCTCGCGCGCATCGGGCGCGGCCTTGGGCTCGGCGCGGAGAGGGTGCGGCCTGCACGCCGCGAGGCCGACAAGGCGCGGCGAGACGCCCGTCCGGGCGCTTCCGGGAGCGGCCCCTCGACCGGCGGCGTCGGTTCGGGAAGCTGCAACGCACAAGGGCAAAGGCAAGGGCGCGCACGCAAGCGCAAGCCCGCGTACGGGTGCGCCGAAGGCGCTGACAAAGTTTGGTCACGCCCCGCGCCGTTTTCGGCCTTGAACGGCAAAAACGGAAGTGATAATATCCCGTCCGCCTGCGACGTTCCCGACGGCGCCGGAGCCATCATGGGTGCTTGCGTGTCCGCGACGATTCTATATCTCGATACGATTCCCGGCGATCAGATTCATGCGCTGACGCTGGCCGGAATCCGGCGCTACGCGGCCGCGTTGGGCTGGAAGGCCGCGGCCGTGCCCGACTCGGAGTCGCGTCCGGAGGCGCTCAAGGCGCTTCTGCGGGCCCACGCGCCCGTCGCGGGCTGCATCGTGGAGTGCGCCGGCCTCCACGCGGGCTTTCCGCCACGTCTCTTCGGGAAAACACCTGTCGTCTATCTGCACGCCCCGCCGGCCCTCCACGGCGGCGCCGGGGCGCGGATTCGCTGGGACGACGAGGCTATTGCCCGAACGGCCTTCCGTGAACTCTCGGCTGGCCGGCCGTCATCGTTCGCGGTGGCCGGCACCCGCGGACGATTCAGCTGGTCGCTGGAGCGCAGCAGGGCCTTCGCCGCCATGGCGGCGAAGGCGGGCGCGAAATGCCTCGTGTTCGAAACGCGCGCCGAAACGTGGAAGGAACGTTTTGAAAGGCTTGTGCGGTGGGTCGCCGGGCTCCCGCGCCACACCGCAGTTTTCGCCACCAACGACTTTGTCGCCCGCGACGTCCTCTGCGCCGCCCGCGCGGTCCATCTCTCCATCCCCCACGACCTCACGGTCCTCGGTGTCGATAACAACGTGGCCATCTGCGAAACGACAGTTCCCGCCCTTTCCAGCATCCAGCTCGATTTCGAGCGGGCGGGCTTCGCCGCCGCGAGGATGATAGGGGAGAGCGCGGGCCGCGCTTGCACGCGGCCCGGCCCTTCCCCGATCTCCCCGCTCCTGGCCGTGCGGCGGCGTTCGACAGGCGTGTCGGCACGGCGGGAGAAGTTCGTCCTGGAGGCCGTCGAGATGATACGCCGCGAGGCGTGCGACGGCCTGACGCCCATGGCGCTCGCCAAGCGCTTCCGCTGCTCGCGCACCCTTTTCAACCTGCGCTTCCGCGAGGCGACCGGGCATTCGGTCCTAGACGAAATCCGCCACGTCCGCCTCGAAAAGGCATTGGCCCTTCTCGCCGGCACGGACACCCCCATCGGCGCGGTCGCCGATTTCTGCGGGTTCGGCTCCGGAGTGGAGCTCCGCCGCGTCTTCCGCGCCTACACGGGCATGTCGATGCGCCAGTGGCGCAAGGCGAACGGGCTGAAATAAAACAGAGTCAAAAAAATCTTTGTCCGAAATGAACACTTCATTTGCGGCGCGGTAGTATCATATCCTCCGTAGTCGAACGCGAGGCTGCGGGCATCCCGCCCTGCGGCGCTTGCGCGGAAACAAAGGAGCACCTCAATGCACAAGGCCATTCGCCATTCGTTCGCCGCCCGTCCTTTCGCCGCCGCCGCGGTCGCGGCCGCCATGGGAGCGGCCACCACTCTCGCCAACGCGGATACGATTCGCCACATGGCGGACACCTATCTCAAGAGCGACGGCACCCAGTTCATCGACACGGGCATCTACGTCACGACCAACATGTGCCTGGAGGCTGAGTTCGAGCCTGAACTCGACAGCACCAGCAATCGGTTTCTCTTCGGTTCCTACGGTGCCGGGAGCGATATGACTTACGGAATTTTCATTCACCAAAGCCAAGGCATTAAATTCTGCGCCGGCACGTATGCAAACGGTGATTGGATTCAAACCGACAATCACGGTGTCATCACGGCTCCAGCACGCTACAAGGCGACCTACAACATGACGGAACGCACCATCCTGCTATATGCCGAGGACAGCTGGCAGTTCAACAACAGCGGCAACAAGATGAAGGGTTTTGGCTCTGCGGCCAACAACTGCACTCTGGGAATTTTCGGCAACCACGAAAGCCCGACTTCGGCGAGCATGCTCTTCAAGGGCAAACTCTACTCGCTGCGCATCCACGACAACGGCGAGCTCGCCCACGACTTCGTTCCATACGGACGCGGCGCCGTGACGGGTCTTCTCGACCGCTGCACGGGCAAAGTCCATGTCAACACGCAGTCCGGAGCCAACCCGTTCGTTCTCGGCACAGACGACGGATTCCTCCGCAGCAACCGCCTGAAGCGCGGCGGTCAGTTCCTCGACACGGGCTACACGGTGACGCCGGACACGAAGATCGAGGTGGACTTCTCCATGGCGGACATCCTGACTGGCCAGCAGCGAATCTTCGGCGCGGACAAGGGAACCGGACTTTGCTGCGGCTTCTACATTGAAGGAGCCAACACAAGCGAAGTCACGGATATGACGAAAAAATATTTCAAATGGGCCTTTCAGGACGATGCCGCCGGCGGACAGGCAACGGGGGTCGCGGTTGACAGTTCGCGGCGGACGTTCACGCTCGATGCGCCCAACAGGTCCGTGACCCTCGCCAAGGCCAACGGCGCAGTCGAATATTCGGGGACAATCGGCACAACATTCACGAAGAACGGCTACACGACGCTGCGCCTCTTCGGCAACGCTGCGGATAATGGCGCCGGAGTGGTCGCCCCCACCAATGGGGCGTCTGTGAAAATTTACCGCATGAGGATATGGAATGGCGGAACGCTTGTCCGCGACTACACGCCGCGCGTCATCGGAGCATACGATGGGCTTTACGACAACGTCCAGCGCAAACTCGACTACTGCGATTTGTCCGGCACCTCCAACACGGGCAAATACCGTCATACGACGGGCGGCGCCGTCGAGGCCGAAACCTTGAGGAGCGACTTTCCCGCCGACGCCTACCTTGAAAGCACCGGCAGCCAGACGATCGACACCGGTTGCCTCCTTTCGCTTCAGTCGAAACTGGAAATGGATGCCTCCTTGCTCGATTTTGGGGGCACGGCATTTCTCTTCGGAACGGGCGCCGGCGTTGGCAACAACGGCCTCTACCACCAGAACGGCAGCGCCAGAAGCCTTTCCATGCTTGTTTACAATGGTTCCGCAAGCACCTGGCCATGGCTTGCAAACAACATCCTCCCGACGCGGGTCCGCGTCGCGATGGATTTTGCGAACGCGCAAGGCGTGATGACGACGCCCAACAGCCAGACCACCCCATTCACCCTCCCCTCCGGTTCGTTGGGCGATACTGGCAAGCTGCAGGTGATGGGGGTTCCCGGAGCATTTGCCAGCATGAGGCTGTACGCGTTCAAGATCTACGAAGGCGGCCAGCTCGTTCACGACTATGTGCCGTGCGCCCAGGATGGTGTCGCCGGCGTCTGGGATTTGGTGGCGAAGGAATTCCGCGCCAACGCCAGAACGGCAGACGGCTCCGGCTTCACGGTGTGCGGCGCCGGCGTGAACGGCAGCGGAATGGCGTTCATGGAACAGCCGCAGGGATGCCGACTCCTGCGCGGCGAAAGCACGACTCTTTCGGCATTCGCCCCCGGCGCCGTCTGCTACCAGTGGTTCAGGAACGGCGAACTCGTGGAGGGCGCGACGGGCCGGACGCTTGAGGTGGCATTCGGCACGACCGACACGACCGACACCTACCAGTGCGTCGCCAACTACAACGTCTTCGGCTATGCCGTCTCGGCTGAGGCGCAGGTTGCGAACGTGCCCGGCGCGACGGTCATGACGATTCGCTAAACAATGAAACGGTTTTTCGTAGCGGCAATGGCGGCCATCGCGGCGGCCGCAACCTCCGCCGCGCAGGTTCCGTTCGCCGTGCGGGTGCGTGGCGACGGAGACAGACCGAGGATTGAACTCGCACCGGCAGGCGCGGAGGCGTGGGACTTCTCCGGCGTAGGCGAGGTTCGGGTCGCCGTGAGCAACGCGACGGACCAGGCCCCGCGCGTCCGCGTCGCCGTTTTCGGCGAGGGCATGTCGCTCGACGCCTCGCCCAAGCCCCCCGTGTGCGGCTCGCGCATTCCGCCCCACGCCGTCCGCCCCATCGCCGTCCCGCTCAACGTCACGCCCTACGCCACGGACGAACCCGCCGCGCTGGCGGGTATGTGGAGCAAGGTTCCGGCGATGGCGGACCTGCCCGATTTTGGAAAGGTGGGCAGGATCGAGGTGTGGACGCCCTTGCCGGCGTCCGCTTGCCTTCAAGGTCTCTCCATCCTTTCCATCGCCACTGCCTTCCCCGCGTGTCGGCCAAAGATCATCCCCGCTACGTCATTCTTCCCGTTCTGCGACCGCTACGGACAGTTCATGCACGACGACTGGCCGGGCAAAATCCATTCCGACGCCGACTTCGCCGCGGCCCGCGACGCCGAGGAAGCGTGGCTCGCCGCCCATGCCGCAAGCCCGATCCCCGACGCCGATCAGTATGGCGGCTGGGCGGGCGGCCCACAGCTGGAGGCCACGGGTTTCTTCCGCACGGAGAAGGTCGATGGCAAGTGGTGGCTCGTCGATCCCGAAGGCCACCTCTTCTGGTCGCTTGGCGTGTGCAGCGTCTATCCCGGACTCCCGACGAAAGTGGCCGGCCGCGAAAGCAACTTCGACGGACGGACCGACTCCTCGGACTTCTGGCCGGTTTACGAGAATCTCGCCCGCAAATACGGCAAGGACTGGCGTCCTCCCTACGCTGAGACCACGCAGCGGCGCTTCCGCGCGTGGGGGCTCAACACCATCGGCAACTGGAACCACCATTACATCTGCGACCTGCGCCGCACCCCCTATTGCCTCTGCATCGACTTCTCGTCGAAGACCGTGTCGCCGTCATGGGACGGGAAGAAGGCGCACGGGCGCGCCGTGCCGGACGTCGATTCCCCGAAGTTCGCCGCCGACCTGGCGGCCCAGGCCGAAAAGTGGGCCGCCAGGATGAAGGACGACCCGTGGTGCCTCGGCGTCTTCGTCGATAACGAACTCGGCTGGGACGGGTGCGGCGAAAAGGCCGGCGAGATGGCGGAGAAATACTATTCCACCGTTCGCGCCGTGCTGAAGAAGGCGCTGCCGAACCACCTGTACCTCGGGTCGCGCATCCACAACGACTTCGGGGAGATCCCCGCCGTGTGGGTCGCCGCCTCGCGCCACTGCGACGTGGTGAGCAACAACCACTACGACTTCCTGCCGTCTTACGACCTGCCCGACGGCGCCGAGGACAAGCCCATCCTGATCGGCGAGTTTCACTTCGGCTACAAGGGAAATGGCTACTTCAGCAGCGGACTCGTCGCCGCGTTCGACGCAAGGGAGCGGGCGCGCCGGTTCCGCGAATACGTGGGCGCATGCCTTGACCATCCGCGCTACGTCGGGGCGCACTGGTTCCAATACCACGACCAGCCGTTCACCGGGCGCTTCGACGGCGAGAACTTCCCGTGCGGCTTCGTCTCCATCACCGACATTCCGCATTCCGAACTCGTCGAGGCCTGCCGCGAAACGGCGGCGCAGATATACGAAAGGCGCATGGGTCGGACCTTCGTCCCGTGAAACGCGGAGCGGGAGACCTGCTATAGTCCTCCCCGCTGATAAAGAGACATCAGTTCCGGAAAACCATATTGCTTGAGAAGGAAGGCGACATCCACGAAATCCTTGCGCGTTCCTCGGTTTGTAACGGCGGACAGTTTCATCTCAGAGTGGTGGGAGCCACGGTTTCGAGGTGGAGCATCGGAAAGACTCCTTGGGCACGTTACCGACAGTTGCCAGAAAAGAAAGCGCAGTTGGTTCAAGGGTGCGGAGTCCTTGTGCCGCGGAGATGACCCCTTCAAGGCCGTAATGGTTGCGAAGCCGTTTCCAATCCGCCAAACTGCCACGCTCCACTACACGCTGGACAATATAGGAACGGTGCTTCTCGGGATCGACTTGTTCGCGATCGGTGTCCCAGAAGAGGTATGACGACAGGCTTTCGACGAATGGAGACATGGGCATCCATCATACCATACCCCCGCCCGCGTCGCAACCATGAGAAAAAATGGGCAGAGATTCCAAATCGGGCGGTCGCCGTGCCGGCGACCGCCCGATTTGGAATCTC
>CAMNCG010000222.1 GCA_946534105.1 uncultured Verrucomicrobiota bacterium | reverse complement strand
GCTGGGGGGGGGGGGGGGGGCGGGGGGGGGCAGGGGGGGGGGGGGGGGGGGAGGCTGAGCGGGAGTGGGGCTGGGCCTGGGCGGGCGGCGCGGGGAGCGCAGCGGGGCGGGAGAGGCGCAGGGCGAGGCCCGCCTTACGCCGGCCGCGGGTCCAGCCCTCCAGCGCGGCGCCTGTCCACACGCTCCAGCGCCGTGACGCCCCCGCCGCGCCGCGCGCCGGATTCACCCGGCGCATGGTCGCCGCCGTGCACCCGGACCTCGCCCGCGACGGCGCCTCCCTGGCGCGGCTCTTCGAGCGCTTCCGCGCGAACGCCAGGCCCCGCCCCGCGACGGAAGCGGACGAGGCGTCCCGTCCCGGCGATCCCGTCTACGTGGAAAGCGCCGCGCTTCCGGAAAAGATCGTCCTCGTCGACACCCCCGACTTCGACACCGGCTCGGCCTCCGGGTTCGCCAACCGCGACGCCGCCGCCGAAATCCTCTCCGTCTCGGACGTGCTGCTCTTCGTCGCCACGAACCAGACGTACAACAACAAGTCGGGCTGCGATTTCCTCCGCTCCGTCCTGAACGAGATCGGTCGCCGCAAGGTCGCCCTCCTCTACCGCTGTTCGCGCCGCTACCCCGACGAGACCGTGCGCGAGCACATGGCCGTCGCGCTCTCCAACCTCTACCCCGATCCCGCGTCCGCCGCCGCGTCCTGCGTCGGCGTGTGGCGCATCGACGAATCGGACGATGTCGCCGCCGGCGACGCCGCGCCGGAAATCCGCCCCCTCGCCGGCGGCGTCCCCCTCCGCGACGCGCTTTGCGCGCTCGACCCCGCCGCCACCCGGGGCGACGTGCTCCGGTCCGCCGTGCGCGACGCCGTCGCGCGCGCCGACGAGTTCGCCGCGGCCGGAGAAACGGAGCGCCTCAAGTTCGCGGTCTGGCGCGACGCCATGCGGTATCTGGCGAGCGAGGAATGCCGCATCTGCCTCGGCATCGCCCCGCAGAAGGACCTGCTCGCGCTCTTTCTCGACGAGTGGAACGCCGCCCAGCCCTGGATCGTCCGCAGGCGCCGCACCGTGGTCCGCGGCGCCGCCTCGGCGGCGGCGGCGGCGCGGCGCCTGTTTTCCGGCGGCGCGGCGGACTCCGCGCCGCCGCCGGAGCCGTCGTTCGCCGACGCCTTCCGCGCCCGCTTCGTCGAACGTGCGCTCGCGCTCCTTGCCGCGGCCGAAGATCGTTCGCTCCGGTTCGACTTCCCGAAGGACGGCCGCGGACTCGAAGGCGAGGCGGAGGCGATCCGCCGCCTCGCCGAAACCTGCCCGGAGGGATACGACCTCGTGGACCGCGACGCGGCCCGGCCCACCGGATCCTGCTCGGCGACCGTCGCCCGGCCGCCTCTCGCCGCGGGCGTCGGCGCGCCTGGCACACCCCCCGGCGCCGATCCCGGCGCCATCGCCGCCGCGCTTGCCGAAGAGGCCGGGCGCGCCGTCGGAAGCGTCGAATCCGCCCGCCCCGAAGTGCGCGCCCTCGTGGCGCGCATCCGCGCGGAAATGTCCCCCTGGAGCCGCGCCCGCGAAATCGCCGGCGCGAGCCTCGACACCGCCGCCGTGATCGGCACCGTGACGTACGTCGTCGCGACGGGCGACGTTTTCGGCGGCGGTTCCCTGCTGTCGATGTTCGGAACGAACGACCTCGTCGCGATTCCCGCCCTCGGCGCGTGGCTCTCGGCGAGCGGCGCCGCCCACCGCGCCGCGCTCGACCGCCGGATGTCCGCGCTCTTCACGGCCTGGGCGGGCGACAAGGCGTCCGCCGTGCGCGGGATCCTCGAACGGGGCGCGGCGGGCGCCGCGATCGCGGAATGCGGCGAAAAAACGGCCCGTCTCGAAACCGTCCTGCGCCGCCTCGAAGCCGACGTCGCCGCCGCGCGGGACCTCGCCGCCCGGGTCTTCGGTCCCGGCGAAACCGGATCGCCCCCTTCCGGGACGGACGAAAGGAAAGCCCGATGAACGACCCCGTTTCCGGCGGCGCCGACGCCGCCCCGCTCCGCCGCGCGCGTTTCGCGGCGGAAAAGGCGCGCCTCGAACGCCTCGCCTCGGAGCTCGACGCCTGCCCGCACTGGCTCCGGGCCACCCCGCTCGCCGCCGCGGTGCGCGAAACGGCGCGCGACGTCGACGCCGTCGCCGCGCGCGCCGGCGCCAAGCCCGTCGTCGCGTTCGTCGGCGGCACCGGGACCGGCAAGTCCTCGCTCGTGTCCGCGCTTTGCGGCGTTCCCGGCGTCGTCGCCTCCGGCGTCTCGCGGCCCACGACCCGCACCGCCTCCGCGGTCGTGCGCGGCGTCGAGGACGCCGCCCGGCTCGTCGCGGAATTCGCGCCGGGCGCGCTCGACGTCGTGCCCGCGCCCGGAACCGCCCTCCCCGGCGCCGTCCTCCTCGACACGCCCGACACCGACAGCGCCGAATGCGCGTCCTACGCTCCGGTCCTCGACGCCGCGCTCGCCGCGGCGGACGTCCTCGTCTGCGTCTTCGACGCCGCGAACCCGAAGCGCCGGGACAACCTCGACCGCCTCGCCCGCGCCGTCGCCAAGTTCGAGGGGCGGCACGTCGCGCTCGTCCTCAACCGCGCGGACCTCGTCCCGCAGGACGCGCTCCGCCGCGACGTCGTCCCCGATTTTCTCGCCACCCTCGCCTCCTTCTGGCCCGGCGCCCCCCGCCGCGTCTACCTCTGCGCCGCCGCGCCCGGAGACGCCCCCGTGGCCGGGCACGCCGACGAAACCGCGGAGCTCGCGGCGTTCCTCCGCTCGGTCTCGGGCGCCCCCTTCGCCGACGAACGCGCCGCCCGCGCGGAATTCCTGCGCAGAAACGCCGAAAAGGACGTGGCGGACGCCATCCGCGCCCAGGGGGACTGGAAGGCGCTCGCCGCGGACGTCGCCGCCTTCGAGGGTCTCGTCGCCCGGAAAATCGCCGCCCGATTCGCCGAAGGCGGCGGCGCTTCCGCGTCCCGCGACGCCGCCGCGGAAGCGCTTTCCGACGCCGCGGTCGCCCGCTGGTGGGGACCGATCGGGCTCTGCCTCGGCGTCGCGCGGCGGCTCCGCCGCACGTTCCGCACCCCGCTCCGCCCCTCCGACCTCGTGCTTCCGCTCGGCCTCGCCCGCCGCGTGAAGGCGTTCGCGTCCGGCCCCGCCGCCGCCCCGGCCGTTTCGCCCGTCCCGGCCTTTTCCCCCGACGAAGAAACGCGTACCGCATGGGCGGACCTCTCCGCGCGCATGGCGCGGCAGTTCGACCTCGATCCCGGCCTCCGCGAGCCCTCCGACGCGCTTTCCGCCGCCGGATGCGCGGAAGCCGCCGCCGCCGCCTGGGCGGACGCCGCCGCGCGCGAAACCGAACGCGCCGCCAGACGCGTCTCCGGCCCGATCTTCCAGCTGCTCCTCAACGCGATCGCCCTCGCCCCGCTGCCGAAGGCCCTCTGGTCCGTCGCCTCCACGTTCTTCCGCGGCGAATACCTGCCCGCCGATTTCTACCGGCAGGCCGCGGCGCTCCTCGGCCTGCTCTGTCTCCTGCTCTCGTGGATCGCCGAGCTCCGCATCGAAGCCGCCGCCCGCGCGCTCCCCGGCCGCATCGCCCGCCGATTCGCCGCCTCCTCCCCGACCGGCGCCGGCGTCGTCCCCCTCGCCCGCGAAATCGCCCGCCTCCGCGCGCTCGCGACCGTCTAGCCCGCCGCGCGCTTTGAATGCGCCGAAGCTTCTCGTTCGCGGGAGGAAGAGGCGCGTTCAACGCCGCTCCACCCAGGACCAGTTGAACGGATTGTCGGGTTCGAACCAGCGGCGGTTGCGGACGCGGCCGTTCGGCTGGACGTCGACGATCTTGCCGCATCCCGTGATCGAAAGCCGCGAATCGACCAGCGCGCGGCGGTCGATCTCGATCTCGGTGAGACCGAAGACGTCGAGGACGCCGGACGCGCTTCCGGGCGCGAGTCCGATCGGACCGACGAGCGTCGCGAAGGCATCGTCGCCATGGTCGAGGTGCCCTCCGTTTTCCGTGACGGCGATCGGGTTCCGGAACGTTTCCCTGCGCGACAGCATCACGTCCGGGGGAACGGTTTCGGTGCCGGACGCTTCCGCCACGAACCGGTCGCACCGTTCGATGCACGACCGGAGCACCGCCGCGCCGTGCGAAAAATGCAGCGCTCCGCCGTCAAGGACGACCGTCGGCGGATCGGCGGACGGCGCGATGTCCCCGGAAAGCAGAATCTCGCCGGCGCGCACCACGATGCGGTTTTCGGCATCGGGCGCGGGATTCTCGACGGCCTTCGCCAGCGTTTCCCGCAATTGGGCGGCATATTGCCGGGCCCACCCGACCGCCGAAAACGACGACTCGTCGCCGGCTTCGGCCCCGGCGTCCGGCGCGGCCGCTTCTGCGACCGATGGCGCGGCCGGGGTTTGTGTCGCGGCCGCTTCTGCGACCGATGGCGCGGCCGGGGTTTCCCGCAATTCGGGTTCCGCCGCCGGCGCGTCCGCTTCCGGCCTTTCCGCCGGCGTCCGGTCCCGGAGCGCCCACGCCGACACGCCGACGGCGACAAGAAACGCGGCCGCGGAAGCGGCGAACGCGGCGCGCCGCCGTTTTCCGCGCGCTTCGGCGCGCCGGCGGATGCGGCGCAGGGCCCGCATGATTGCATCCGGATCGCAAAGCCGTTTTTGCGGCTCCTCTTGCAGGAGGCCGCGGAGGAGAGGCTGCCAGCCGCGCCCGACTTCGCGCGCAATGTCGACCGGAAGCGCCCCGCCCGGCCCGGGAAAACCGCCCGTGAGACACCGGAAGAGCGTGACGCCGAACGCATACCAGTCCATGGCGGGCGACGCCGCCGCGCCGGCGCGCTGCTCCGGGGCGGCGTAGAGCCACGTCCCCGGCTGCCCGGCGCCGGGCGCCGTGAGCGCCGTGGCGTCGGGCGCGAGACGGCGGACGAGCCCGAAATCCGCCAGCGCGACGCGACCGTCGGCGGAAAAAAGGATGTTGGACGGCTTCACGTCGCGGTGGACGAGAGGCGGGGTGCGCCCGTGAAGCGCCGCGAGCGCCCCGACCACCGCGAGGCCGATCGACGCGGCCTCGGCTTCCGGCAGGACGCGGCTGTCCGTGATGCGGTCCGCGAGCGACCCTTCGAACCGTTCCATGGCAAGGAACGGAAGCCCGGTCGCGGCGTCTTCGCCGAAGCGGAACATCTCCGCCACGGCCGGATGCCGCACCGCCGCCATGGCGCGCGCTTCGGAAAGGAACCGGGCGCGCATGTCCGGACCGGCGCGATCGAGCGTCTTCAGCGCCACCACGCGCCCGATGGCGTCTTCCCGCGCTTCGTAGACCGTGGCCGACGCGCCCGCGCCGAGCGTGCGCAGGATCGTGAAATCGCCGCCGAACCGGGTTCCCGGCGGCAATCCGGACCGTTCTTGCATGGGCGGAATCCTAACACGGAACCCGGTTGCGTGGTATCCTTGCGCGCATGGAAACGAAACCCGAGCCGGATGCGAAGCGCGGCGGCGGCGGCCGGAAAGGCGCCGCGCCCGGCGCCGACGCGATTCCGGACACCTCGACAGGACTGCTCCGGGACCTTGAAAAAGGGCGTGAAGCCACCCGGTGGCCCGATTTCGAACGCCGCTACGATCCCGTCGTGCGGAAATTCCTCGCCATCGTCGCGAGGACGCACCCGCTCGTCGATCCGGACGACTGCGACGACCTCGTGCAGGAAACGATGATCGAGCTCTGGAAACTCTTCCCGCGCCGCGTCTACGACCGCTCCCGCCACCGGTTCCGCGACTTCCTCTTCGGCGTCACGCGCCTCGTGGCGAAGCGCAGCACGTCCGACGAGCTCCTGCGCATCGTGCGCGAAGACGAAGTCGCATCCGGCGCGGCGGATCGCGCCGCCGCCGAGGCCGATGCCGCCAAAGACCCCGGAGATGCGCTGCTCCGCTCCGAAGCGGAAGAACTCTGGCGGCTCGTCGTGGACCGCGTCTTCGCCGAAGGCCGCTGGTCCGACAAGGCCAAGGCCGTCTACGTCCGCACCGAACACGGGGAAGACATCGCGACCGTCGCCGCCGAATACGGCATGACGCCCAATTCCGTCTACCAGCTCCGCTATCGCGCCGCCCTCCGCGTCGAAACCGCCCTCCGTGCCCTCGTGCGCAGCGGCGCCGGCAAAATGCCGTAAAAACAGACAAAGTTTTTTTCTTGTTTCGACATTTTTGTCGAAACAAGAAAAAAATCGCCGAAAATTTTCTTGTTTTGTTTCACTACCATCCCATAGAAATGCAACGAACCTCCCCCGATAACGCAACGCCGATGGTTTCCGTTGCGTAGGGGAGGCGTAAGCA
>CAMNCG010000221.1 GCA_946534105.1 uncultured Verrucomicrobiota bacterium | reverse complement strand
GAGGCGCTGGGGCTCACGATCCCGGAACACGCCGCGACGGCGCTTCCCAAGCAGGCGCGGCACCCGAAAGCGGCGGAACTGCTCGCGACGTGCCGGACGATGACGGCGCTCGACGCGGTCGTCTGCGACGGCATCGGCCTCGTCCGGGCGCGACGACGGACCGCGTAAAATCAATATTTAGAAATACGCTTTCAATTAAATGAAAATAATGCGAGAATTCGGTGGAAAACGTGGGGGGGAAACGGAGTGGAAATGCCGTTGGCGGGGGTATTTGCTATACTCGCCGACATTCCCGGTTCGCCGGTTTTCACCGAATGGCGGAAAGGGCAGGTTCTGAAGAAGAGGACGAGACGCCGGAAGATGTCAAACGAAGGGGACGAGACGCCGGAAGGTGTCAAACGAAGATGACGAGAGGCCGGAAATGATGAGTCCAGACGAAGGAAACGCGACGCAACGCCCGGGCGCGGGCAACATGAACGGCGGGAAACCGCAGTTCGTCTTTTTCGGCGATTCGATCACGGATCCGGCCCACATCGGCTGCACGGCCAACTACTGGCAGTTCCTGGCGGAAGACCTCGGCGTCACGCCGCTCGTGTACGGCGTCAACGGGCACCAGATGAAGCAGCTCGACGGGCAGGCGGAGAAATTCGCCGCCGAGCATCCGGAAGGGGCGGACGCGATCTTCGTCTTCGCCGGCACGAACGACTACAATTCGGACGTGCCGCTCGGGGAATGGTTCTCGGAAACGACGGAGAAGACGAACCACAACGGCAGGGAGGTCGAGCGCAGACGCCGCGCGTTCGTCTACGACGACGCGACCTTCCGGGGGCGCATCAACATCCTGATGCGCCGGCTGCGTTCGCAGTGGCCCTCGACGCCCGTCTACCTGCTCACGCCCCTGCACCGCGGGTACGCGACGTTCGGGCCGGAGAACGTGCAGCCCGACGAATCGTTCGCCAACGGAGCGGGCCTCTTCATCGACGACTACGTGGCGGCCGTCAAGGAAGCGGGCGGCGTGTGGGCGGCGACGGTGATCGACGTCTATGCGGAATCGGGACTTTTTCCGCTCTTTCCCGAACACGCCCCCTTCTTCCACGACGCGGAGACGGACATGCTCCACCCGGGCACGGCCGGCCACCGCCGGATCGCCGACGCGATCGAACGCCGTCTCGGCGCGCCGGTCCGGCCGGACCGTGCAAGCGGGAAAAGGTTCTGCTAGAATGGGGCGCCGTCATGAAGAGACTTTCCGATTTCAGCTGGGAGCGGTATTCGGCGCTCGGAGAGGCGGACAAGGCCGAGTGCCTTTCGCGTCCCGACGGAATGCCGTTCCACACGATTTTCGCGGGGCAGTTCGGCCGGGCGCAGCTCGACCGGTTGTGCGACGCCGCGACGCAGATCCGCACCATCGCCAAGACCCGCGCCGGCACGGAGTTCCTGCGGGGCCTCCTGTTCCACAAGCGGGCGATGATCTACTTCACGCAGCCGTCTTCGCGGACGTTCCTTTCGTTTCTCTCGGCGTGCCAGATCCTGGGCATCTCGACCGGCGAAGTGCGCGACGCGTCGGTGTCGTCCGAATTCAAGGGCGAAAGCCGCGAGGATTCGATCCGCACGTTCAGTTCGTACTTCGACCTCATCGTGATGCGGACGCAGGAGAAGGGGCTCGCCGAGCGCATGGCGTGGTCCCTTTCGCAGAGCAAGCGCCCGGTTCCGATCGTGAACGCGGGGTCCGGAAAGGACCAGCATCCGACTCAGGCGCTGCTCGACATCTACACGCTGCGCCGCTCGTTCGAGCGCCGCGGCGGCCTCGAAGGCCGCACGGTCGTGTACGTCGGCGACCTCGCGCGCGGTCGCACGGTGCGCTCGCTCGCGCGGCTCCTCACGAACTACGCCGGCATCCGACACGTGTTCGTGGCGCCGCCGCAACTCGCGATCGGCGACGACGTGCTCGCGATGGTCCGCGCGGCCGGCCAGGAGGCCGTGACGAGCACGGACATGGCGGCCTGGCTTCCGGAGGCCGACGCGGTGTACATGACGCGCATCCAGGACGAGTGGGACGAATCGGCGGGCGAAAGCGCCCGGATCGACACGTCCCGCTTCAAGATCGGCACGGACGAGATGCGCCGCATGCGGCCGGGCGCGATTCTCATGCACCCGCTGCCGCGCCGCGACGAAATCGCGCCGGAGGTGGATTCCGACCCAAGGGCGATGTACTGGCGGCAGGTCCGCAACGGCATGTGGATCCGCACGGCGCTCATCGCGTCGACGTTCGACTGCCTCTCCCGCGTCGGCGAATACTGGCGCGACAACCTGCAATAGGAGGGTAGGGAAGTGCTCTCGATCATCATCCGCGCCTTCTCGACGTGCGACGTCATCGGCAAGACCATCGTCCTCGGGCTCGTCGCGATGTCCGTCGCCGCCTGGGCGATCATGTTCCACAAGTGGACCGCGCTGGCGGTCGTGAAGCGCGACGACGAGGCGTTCCTGCGCCGCTACGGGCGCAACACGCATCCGGCGCAGCTCTGGCTCCAGGTCACGGCGCGCCGGGCGTTTCCGGAGGAAGTGCCGTGCGGCGCGATCTACGCGGCGGCGATCAAGGAACTGCTCGGCTTCCTGCACGCCGCCGGCGTGCAGGACCACGAACTTTCGTCGTGGCAGAAAGGGCGCACGGGCCCGGCGCTGCCGGAGTCGGACATGGCGTCCGTCCGCGCGGCCGCCGAAGGCTCGCTTTCGCACAAGCTCCTCGCACTGGAATCGAACATGTCGCTGCTCGCGACGTTCACTTCGGTCGCTCCGTCGCTCGGCCTCTTCGGCACGGTGTGGGGCATCATGGTGGCGTTCATGGGCATGGTTTCCGGCGGCTCGGCGATCGTGATCTCGAACGTCGCGCCGGGCATTGCCGGCGCGCTCCTCACGACCGTCGCGGGCCTCTTCGTCTCGATCCCCACCGCGGTGGCGTACAACGCGCTGAGCGCCGCGGTGCGCCGCCACACGGTGCGGCAGGAAACGTTCACGGACGAACTGCTCGCGGACATCGTGCGCGTCCACGGCGCCTCCGCCGCGCCGGCGCCGCAGGTTTCCCAGGCGCCGGTCGTGATCCAGACCGCCCCCGCCCCGGCCGCGTACGTCCCGCAGTACGCGCCGGTTCCGCAGATGGCGCCCGTTTCCCCGGTCGCGCCGGTTCCGCCGGTTCCGCAGATGGCGCCCGTTACCGCGGCCGCGCCGGTTCCGCAAATGGCGCCCGTTTCCCCGGCCGCGCCCGGCGCGCCGGTTCCGACGGCTTCCCCGATGACGCCGGTCCCGCAAGTTCAGTGAGGTCCCCTCCATGTCGCGCCGGCATCCGCATTCCTTCCGTCCGATGATCGACATGAACCTCACGTCCATGTCGGACCTGACGTTCCTGCTTCTCATCACGTTCATCATCACGTTCCCGATGATCGAACAGGGCATTCCGGTCAAGCTCCCCAAGGGGGAATCCGAGGCGGTCGATCCGCAGTCGAACACGAGCGTCGTGTCGGTGGATTCGGAGGGCCGCGTGTTTCTCGGCGGCGATCCGCTCGACATGGCGGAGCTGGAGGCAGCGCTGCGCGCCCGCGTGGCCGCGGATCCCGAGGTGCGCCTCGCGATCCGCGGCGACGAAAAGGCCGACTACGGCCGCGTCGCCGAGGTGGCCCGCCTCGCGCATTCCCTCGGCGTGAAAAGCATGACGCTCGCCACGTCCGGCAAGTCCTCGGACTAGGGCGTCCCGGAAAAAGACCGTTTTCGAAAGACAACGCAAGAACCCGTTTCGCAGATGAAAGTCAACGGCACCGAAATTCCCGTCAGCGCGGTCGAATACGAACTCAACCGCCTGATCCGCTTTTACGCCGGCCACGGCATGACCGAGGAGCAGATCCGCGCGCAGCTCCCGGTCCTGAAGGAACGCGCCGAGGACCAGGCCGTCGGCGCCGCGCTGCTTTTCCAGGAAGCGGCCAAGCTCGACATTCCGGTGCCGGAGGAGGAGATCGTCGCGGCGCTGAAGCGCATGGAGGAGGAGGCGGGCGGCGCCGACCGTTTTCGCGCGATTCTCCACAAGCAGGGCAAAAACGCCGTGCAGCTCCGCGCGGAGATCGCGCGCGGCAAGAAGGTGGACAAGCTCGTCGAAAAGATCTGCGCCGACGCCGGGGAGCCGACCGAGGACGAGGCGAAGGCGTTCTTCGAGGCGCATCGCGGCGAGTTCGGCAAGGAGGCGCAGGTGCGCGCCCAGCACATCCTCGTCACCCCGAAGGGTCGCGACGAGGCCGCCAGGGCCGAAGCCCGCGCGAAGATCGAGGCGATCCGAGCGCGCGTCGAGGCCGGTTCGGACTTCGCGGAGGAGGCCGCCGCGCACAGCGACTGTCCGTCCGGCAAGCAGGCCGGAGGCTCGCTCGGCTGGTTCTCGCGCGGCATGATGGTGAAGGAGTTCGACGAAGCCGCGTTCTCGCTGCCCGTCGGCGGCCTGTCCGACATCGTGGAAACGCAGTTTGGCTACCATGTGATCCTCAAGAACGACGAGCAGCCGGCGTCCGTTCCCGATTTTCTCGAGGCGCGCGACCGCGTCATGGACCTGCTTCGGCACGACCGTCGCGGCAAGGCCCTCGCCGCGCACGTGGACGAACTCCGCCGCGAAGCCAGAATCGAGAAGTAGTCCGGAGCTTCCCCGACATGTCCAAGGAGCCTTCCATGCGCGCCCCGTTTCGGCGGCCGTTCGCCGCCGCGGCGCTGTTCGCCGCCGTGGCGCTCCTCTGCGGCTGCGGCCGTCCGCATGAAACCGGCGGTCCCGTGCGCGGCGTTCTTCTCGTCACGCTGTCCGAAGGCTCGGAAGTGCCGGCGTGGGCCGGCGCGCTCGGGCTCTCGCCGCTTCGGTTCGGGCCGGTTTCCTCCGATTTGGCGCCATCCGCCGCGTCGGCGCTGACCGGGCTCCTCCCGCCCGAACACGGACTCCGCGTCGACGGCGCGGGCGCGCTCGGTCCGTCCGTCCGGACCCTCGCCACGTTTTATTCCGAGCGCGGCCACGATTGCGCCGCCTTTCTGTCCGACGCCGCGCTTTCTCCCGGACGGGGGCTTTCGCGCGGCTTTTCGGTCTATTCGGCGCGCCCCGACGTCACGAACGCGGCGACCCGGTTCCGCGCGTCCTCGCGCGCCGTCTGCGCCGCCGCGTCGGAATGGCTTTCGTCGCGTCCCGACCGGAGCCGTCCGGTCTTTCTGTGGCTGCATCTTTCGCCCCGCGGCGGCACGGCACCGACCTGGGCCGCCCCGGCTCCGCGCCCCGGGCCGAAGGCCGCCGCGCCCGGGCTCGAAGGCCTGTCGGAAACGATCGCGCTCTTCGATTCGGAGTCCCCCGTTCTGGTCGTCCCTCTCTTCGAGGCGGCCGCCGAGCCGGGACCCGACGGCGCTCCGGACGGTCCGCGTTCGTTCTCGACGCCCGGCTCCGGCGGGGTGCCGTCGTCGAGCACCGGCTTCGTCCGCTCCGTCCGCGAGTGCGCGGGCGGCGTCTCCGTCGCCGACGTCCCGTGGCTTCTCGGGCGGTCCGACGCTCTCCGGCCGTCGTACTGGGAATCGGTCGTGCCGTGGTACGCCTTCCGGCTCCCTCCCGTCGCCATCGCCGGTCCCGGCGCCCCCGATCCGCGCTCCGGTCTTCCGGGGCCTGTCGCGCCGAACCCGGTCGCCAACCAGTCCGAGGCGGCGGCGATGCGGGCCGCCGGCCACCTCGGCGAAGGGCTCGTGCCCCCGCTGCCGGACGATGTTCCGGTGCTCGACGCCATGACGGAGTCCGGCCTCGCGCGCATTGGCCGCTGGCGCGCCGCGCTTGCGGCCTCAAACCGCGTCGAGGCCGCCCGGGCGCTCGTCGCGTCCGATCCCGACGTCCCCCTTTTCTTCGAGTTTCTCGGCGGCGAGCTCGTCGCGGCCGGCGATCCCGCCGGCGCCTGCAACGCCTATTCCGAAGCGTCCCGCATCGGCTACAACATGGTCCTCGCCAACCGGATGCTTTCCCGCTGCCATGTCGCGCTCGGCAACGTCGCGGCGGCGATCGACCGCGCGGAAGCGGCGTTTCTCGCGGGGGAGGAGGACGCCGTGACGCGCCGCGAACTGTCGCATCTTCTGCTGCGCACGGGCGTCGCGATGGCCGAGGCCGGAGAGCTCCGCTCCGCCGGCGACTGCATCGACCGCGTCCTCCTTCTGGAGCCGTCGAACTCCATGGCCCGTCTCGAAAGCGCCCGTCTGCAGCTCCGCTCCGGCGACACCAACGGCGCCGTGCGCGTCCTTCGCCGCATGGTCCGCGACACGCCCCGGTTCGTCCCCGCGACGCGCCTTCTGCAGAAGC
>CAMNCG010000220.1 GCA_946534105.1 uncultured Verrucomicrobiota bacterium | reverse complement strand
GGGGGGGGGGGGGAGATTTCGCCGGACTCACGCGAACAGCGCGCAAAGAACGGCGCAAAGAACCTTCGGCATCGGATGGGCCGCCAGTTACGCCATCTCCAGCGCCGTGTGCAGCGCCAGCCAGTTGTTTGTGAGGACGGTGTCCACGCCCATGTCGAGGTAGCGGCGGGCCTCCTCAGGATCGTCGCTCCAGAACAGATTCGCGCGCAGCCCCGCCGCATGGGCGCGGGCGATGCGCTCCGGCGTGGCGTCGCCTGTCGGGCACCCCTTGAAGAGCTGGATCATGGTGCAGCCGCATTCGAGCGCGACGTCGACGATGTCGATGTCGTGGTTGCCGGCTCCCATGCAGCGTGGAATGTCGGGCGCGAGGCGGGCGAGCTGGGCTTGGAGCGCCCGCTGCGAGGTCATGAAGTAGAGGTGGCGGCGGGCGTCGTGGGCGTCGATGCAGCGCACGACCGAGGCGAGCCGCGATTCGTCCCACGGGCCGCCGTCGTCCTTGAGGTGCAGGTTGATCGTGGCGTGGCAGGCGAGCTTGTCCATCGCCTCCTCGAAGGTCGCGATGGAAAGCCCGCGGAAGGCCGTGTCGTATTTTGCGCCCATGTCGATGCGGCGGAGTTCTTCGAGCGTCATGTCGAGGACGCGGCCCGGAACGCCGGCGAGGCGGCCGAGGTCCACGTCGTGGATGACGACCGGGACGTTGTCGCGCGTCCACCAGAGGTCGAACTCGATTTCGGCGGCGCCAAGCGCGGCGGTGGCGGAGAGGGCGGGAAGCGTGTTCTCGGGAACGGCCGCGCCGTGGAGGCCGCGGTGGGCGCAGAGGCGCTTCGCGGGAAGTTCGGCCATGAAGGGCGCGATGGCGCTCCCGGCCGGACGGTACTTGCAGGGGCGGCGTCCGCGCTCGACGTAGTCCGGGTGCGTCGAAACGACGTTGCCGACGTATCCGGCCTTCTTGAGGAATTTCGTGTGCGGGTCGAACTCCACGTCGAAGTGCCCGACCTCGTTCGTGAAGGCGCCGAGGACGCGCCCGTCCGGCGCGATCGCGCAGGAGCAGCCGCCGAAGGGGGAGTCCGCGCCCATCGAGACCGACGCGCGCAGGAGATACGCGCCCGTCGCGTAGGCGCAGGCGCGGTTGTTGAAGGAAAGGGCGTCGTGCGTGTCCGTGCGCTGACGCGAGCAGCCGATCACGACGTCCGGCTTCACGCGCGCGAGCGCCGCCCACTGCTCGACGAAGTAGAAGTCGTAGCAGGTGAGGAAGGCGTAGCGGACGCCGGCGATTTCAATGACGGTCGGCGCGCAGGGCTCGCGCGTGTAGGAGTCGTCGAGCGTCCGGTGCTCGCCGGGCGTGAGGTTCTGCTTGTCGTAAACGCCGGCGAGCGAACCGTCCGGGGCGTAGGCGAAGGTGCGGTTGCGCAGCCCCGTCGGCGTCTCCGCGTGGACGTTGACGAACACGGCGGCGCGGCAGCGGCGCGCCGTTTCGGCGCACTTGGCGAGGAGCGCCTCGCTGCGGGAAGGGACGGGGGACACCCCCGAACCCCTGCCCGCGCCATCCGTCGCCGTCGGCGCCGGGGCGTGGCAGCCCTCGGGCAGAACGACGATGTCCAGCGACGGATCGCAGGCGTCGAGTTCGGATAGGATCCAGTCGAAGTTTTCGCCGAGGTCGTCGGCCGTCGGGCCGAAACGGTATTGGATGATGCGGGCTTTCATGGGAGAGTCGTTCGTTTCGCGGGGGGCAGTTTGAGAGAAAGCAGCGGGCCGCCCGGGAAACTGCCCTCGTAGAAGACGGGGGTTTCAATCTCGCCGGGCTTCCAGAAGACCCCGGCGGTCGTGCCGTCGGGGCGCGTCCACTCGCTGCGGTAGAGGCCGGTCTCGGGGTCGCGCAGCGGGACGTCGCGCTGGACGCTCCCTGCGGGGCGGGCGGCGATGAAGTCCATGTAGGCGCGGAGCGCCGGCTTCGGGGAGAAGTCCGCGTGGGTGAGGCCGAAGTGATGCTCGCTGTAATGCGGGTCGGTTTCCGTCGAGCGGAATTCATACCAGTAGTAGCCGTCCACGCCAAGCGCGAGGCAGATGGCGAGCGAGCGCACGAGGTAGTTGGCCTGGGCGGCTTCGTCGATGGGGACGGATGCGTTGCGTCCCTTCACGCCGGAGACGGCGAGACAGCCTTTCATGTCGCCGCCATAGCGGATGACCGAGGCGGCGACACGGGGACCGCCCGGAGCGGAGCCGGGAAGCGTCAGGATGGGGATCCATTCGTCGTCCGGGCCGAGCCGATCGGGTTTCTGGAAACGGCGCGCGCGCTCGCCGGCCGGATCGCCCCTGTAGCCCGCCGCTCGCGCGGCGGCTGTCGGGAAGGCTCGGCCTTCGCGGGGCGTGGCGGGGTCGAGCCAGAAGGCATCGAGCGAAAGGCGCAGGCGGCGGCGCAGCGGCTCGGCGTCCTCGCCGCGCGGATTTCTGGAAAACACGCCCGGAGCGGTCTCGACGCAGGCATACCACATCGGCATTCCGCCGAGATCGGCCAGGACGCCGCCATCGCGGACGAAGGCGAGGACGGCGTCGAAGGTGTCGGCCGGGAAGGTTTCGTCGAAGGGGTAGATGACGGCATCGACATTCCCTTCCGCGAGGCGCGCGCGGAGCGCATCGCCGCTCAGGGCTTCGCAGGTGGAGCCGGGCGGAAGCGCGGCGGCGACGCGTGCGGCCACGATGTCGCCGCCCATGTCCGACGCCGCGGCGTACACGCATCGCCAGGCGGCCTGTTCCGGGCGCGCCGCCGCGAGCAGCGTTCGCAGAAGCGGCAGTCCCTCGACATGGGCGTCGTGCGTGGGCCAGCCGAGTTCGGAGACGATGATCGGCTTGTCCGCGACGCCGAATTCCCCGAGCAGGCCGCGCAGGGCCGCGATGTCGCGCTCCAGCGCCGGTTCCGGCGCGTAGGGATGGGTGTAAGGATGGATGCAGATGGCGTCGAAGGCGATTACGCCGCCGCTTTGCAGAACGGACCGGAGGTAGGGGATCGGAACGCCATTGAGTCCGCCGAGCAGGACGCGCACCGAGGGGTCGGCGCGCTTCGCGGCGGCGTAGGCGGCTTTCAGCACGCAGGCGTATTTCGCCGCGTCGGGCTCGCTCCCCCAGAACGCGCGGAGGTTGGGCTCGTTCATGATTTCAACGTCCGGGCAGCGGCTTCCGTAGCGCCGGACGAAGGCCTCGACGAACGCCTCCCATGCGTCGAGGTGCTCCCAGACGGGCGTCGCCCACTTGGGCGGACGAATGAGGATGGGCAGGAAGCGCAGTCCCTGCGCCTCGCAGGAGGCAATGGCTTCGTCGTACCGTGAAAAATCGAAGGGGCCGTCCCGTTCCGGCTGGCAGCGTTGCCAATCGACGTCGGAGCGGACCGCCCCGATGCCGGCCTTCGCAATCCGTGCGCAGGACTCGTCGCGATAGCCGAATCCGGTGCGCGTGACATGCGAGCAAACGCCGTAGGGCGATGCGGCGGATGGACTTGCGGACGGCTGCGCGGCCGCCGAAACGGCGGCAGCGCAGACGGCCAGCGCAAGGGACGATGGCCTACGATTCCGAAACAACGTTGTCATCGGCTGCACCTCCGCGAGAGCCTCTTCGTTCCGGAGGCTACTCCAGCGTGATCGCGAGGCGGAAGCCGTTCTGGCGCATCGCGTCGGAGGTCTGCGTGAACCCCGTTTCGGCGTCGGCCGCGATCTGGTAGGAGGCCCGGGCGCGCCATGGGCCGCGCGTGTAGTCGCCGCCCTTGCGGACGCGGGCGCGCTGGCGGCTGGCGACCGGAAGGTCGGCGTAGTCGTTGTACACGTCGTACTCGTCGCCGCAGAGCTCCCAGACGTTGCCGTGCATGTCGTAGAGCCCCCAGCTGTTGGGGCGGTAGGAGCCGACGGGGGCCGTGCCGCAGGTGTCGTCGACGTCGCGGCTTTCTTCCGGAGTCGTCAGCGCCGTCGTGACCGAATAGGAGCCGATGGCGTTGTTGAAGGCGTTGCGCCCGATTTCATTGAACGCCGGATCCTCGTCATCGGCACTGGTGTTCCCCTTCAAGTTGTCGGCGATGGGCGTGCCGTCGCCCCACTTGAAGTCGCCGTTTCCGGCCTTGCAGGCGTATTCCCACTGCGCCGCGCTCGGAAGGTCGAAGGCGAGGTCGCCCGACCGGGTCCGGAGCAGGCCCAGGAAGGACTGCTTGTATGGCGCCGCAGGGTAGTAGAGCTCCGCGTTGCGCGCGTTGGTGTCGTATTTGTTGTGGCGGATCATGGCGAAGGTGACGTTCTCCACCGGGCGCTCGGCCCAGCAGGTCGCGTTCGTGTGCCACGAAGGCTTGTGTCCGCCCGTCACGAGCCACCACTGGCGCTGCGTGACCTCGTAGACGCCGATGTAGTAGTCGTTCGCGAACGAGACGCGGTGCTGCGCTTCGCGACGGTCGTTCGCCCAGTGCCCGGGCTCGTCGGACGGGCTGCCCATCATGAAGGACTTCCCGCGCGCGTCGATGCGGCGCATCAGGACGGACGTCGTCTTGTAGAGCAGGTTCGTGACGCCGCCGGGGACGCCCTCCGCGCTCGTGTAGTATTTGACGTCGCCGGTTTCGAGCAGGTTGACGGCGAGGTAGCGCGGCGGGTCGGTCGTCGCCCACGCCGTGACTTCGACGTTCACCGAGCCGTCGGAAAGCACGTGGTTCGGCCACGACTTTTCGGGATGCCAGACAAGCGTGTGCGCGCCGGGCTGCACGACCTTGTTCGCGTCGCCGGAAACGGCCCAGACGTGTTCGTCGCCGATGGAGACGCCGTTGGTTGTGACGCCGAGCGTCACGATCCCCGGCGCGTCCGAAAGCGTGTAGTTCACCGTGACGGCGCGCGTGGCGGCGTCCTGCGAAACCGTGACGCCGGAGACGGACGGATTCGCGGCGCCTGCCGACGCGGCGGCGAGCGCGAACGCGAGAATCGGGCGGAACTTTTCCATGGGCGTCTCCCGTTACTCCAGCGTGATGGCGAGGCGCAAGCCGGTGTCCTGATTCACGGCCGTCGCATCCACCGAGAGCTGGAACGCCGCGCGGTGGCGGAACGGGCCGCGCTGGAACGAACCGCCCTTGCGGACGCGGTATTTCCCGCTCGCCGAAACGGGAACTCCGCCGTACGTGTTCGCAAAGACGCTATTTGACGTGCCGTCATTGCCAAAGGGGTCGTTGCAAAACTCGTAGACGTTGCCGTGCATGTCATAGAGGCCCCAGCTGTTGGGCCGATAATTGCCGACGATGTCGGTGCCGCATGTCCGGTCGGCATTCGCGTTCGAGGTGGCCGAGGCGGAAGAGTCCGCCGAGTACTGCTTCGTCGCGTTGTTGTAGGCGTTGCGCCCGATTTCGTTGTAGCCGGCGTCCTCGTAGTCCTGGCTGTTATTTGTCGTGGGCGCGGCCAGAGCCGTCGAGATGGGCGTGCCGTCGCCCCACTTGCCATCGCCGTTTCCGGCTTTCGCCGCGTATTCCCACTGCGCGCAGCCGGGGAGGTCGAACGCCAAGCCCGTCTTCGTGCGGAGACGACCGAGGAGCGAGGTTCCGAGCGGGTCGTCCGGATAATAGGTTCCGCTGCCGCGAATCGTCGCGAACGAGACATTTTCCACCGGGCGGGTCGCGCGCCATTCCGCGTTGGAGTGGTAGGACGGCCACTTGTCCGTCAGCTGCGCGTACTGCTGCTGCGTGACCTCGTAGACGCCGATGTAGTAGTCGTTGTCGAAGGCGACCTCGTGCTGGTCTTCACGATGGTCGCTGGCGGACGAGACAAAGTGACCCGGTTCGTCGGAGGGGCTACCCATGACGAACGTCTTGCCGCGCGCGTAGATGCGGCGCATCAGGACGGAGGTCGTCTTGTAGAGGATGTCCTGGACGCCGCCCGGGACGGCCTCGGCGCAGGTGTAGTACGAGATGTCGCCGGTCACGAGGTCGGCGGCGAGGTACATCGGCGGGTCGTCGACGTTCCAGGCCGTCACGACGGCCGTGAGTTCGATGCCATCGCCGGAGGCGAATTTCTGGTTCGGCCAGGACTTGTCCGGGTGCCAGACCATGGAGCGCGAACCAGGCTGGATGACCTTGTTCGCGTCGCCGTCGATGGCCCAGACGTTCTGCTGGCCGATGGAAACGCCATTGGTGCAGATGTCGAGCGTGATGATCGCCGGCTCGTCCGCGAGCGTGTAGTTCACGGTGACGGCGCGGGTGATGCCGTCCTGAGAAAGCGTGACGTCCGAGACGGACGGCACCGCGGCGGCGGTTTGCGCCGCCAGCGCGGCGACGACGAAGGACGAGAAGCGGAGACCAAATGTCTTCATGTGCGTTTGATGTTGATTTGGAGTTTGCTCTT
>CAMNCG010000219.1 GCA_946534105.1 uncultured Verrucomicrobiota bacterium | reverse complement strand
TTCCGCGCCAGAAGCGGCCCAACGTCCCGTTTTGCTCCGGTTCCAAGCAGGTCCAACCTTTTTGGTCGGACGGCGGCGGCCAAGACGCGCCCCGGGGCGACGGGAGGGACAGACCTCCTTTCCCTCCTAGGCACTGTCCGACGAAATAGATGCCCTCGTAGCCGGCGAGGTCGCAGATCCGGAACTCCTTTTCGGGATTCGCCACGCGGACGCCCTGAGGCAACCCCTCGACGCGCACCGACACGCCCGTCGCCGCAAGGGTTTCCGCGTTGAAGACGCCAACCTCGACATCGACGGGACGGCGAGCGCGGTCGAGCGCCATCGGATACTTCGTGTGTGAGAGGATCAGTTCGGGCGGAAGGCGTGGGTTGTCCGGAACGATCTGGACGTCGCGGACGGGAACCTCCTCCTTCGTCTTGTCGTTCACGACGCGGAAGGAGACGATGTCGCCGCTCCATTTGTCGGCGGGGATGCCGTCGGGATAGTTCGCACCCCAGCGGATGGGCGCCGCGCCGTCGAAGAAGTAGCGCCGCTCCTTCCCGTCGCCATACAGGTGGAGGTGGCGCCAGGCCGTGTTCGTCTCGCCGCCGGCCGTCACCCACTCGATGTCCGCCTAGACCGTCCGGCGCTGCGGCGGCACGGTGAAGACCGCACCGCCGCGCCCTCGCACGGCGGTGCCGAGGACGGGAGGGCCGCCTTCCGCCGCAAAGGCGGTTCCGGAAACCGCCAGGACCATTGCGCAGAGAATGGCTTTCATGGGGAGGAAGGATACCACAACGCCCCTCCGCACGCGACCTTCGCAGTTCCTTCCGCGCGACAAACCGGCCTAGGCCAGTTTGTCGCGCGCGGCGGGGTCTACGGCATGGAGTCGCCCGCCGCCGAGTGGCTGCGGACGCCATCGGAAAGAGCGGCGGGCAAAGGTCCGGGGTCACTTGGCGGCGCGGCGCCGATACGTCTCTCCGGCAATCTCCCGCGCGGCGAGGACCAGTTCAGGATGCGGCACGTCGCAGACGCTGGTGAGGCCGCAGGCGAAGTTCTCGCCGTCGAAACGGCCGCTCGCCGGCTGGTCGTGGTACTGGAACCAGTGGCAGCCGACGTAGCGAGGATGGTCGAGGCACGCGCCAACGTATTTGCGGAACAGGCGCGCCCGTTCCGCCACGTCGAAGGCGGAGACAAGCCCGCCGTTGAGATTCCCGCCGCCCTTGTGGCCAAAGTGGAACTCGCCGATCATGATGGGCTTGTCGTCGGCGCCGGCGGGCAAGTCGTAGGACGGCAGGAAGTCGTAGTGGTTGTTGCTCACCACGTCGCAGTGGCGCGAGGCGGCGACCCACACGGCGGGGATCTCCCCGAAGTCGTTGTGGATGCGCGACCCGAGGTAGAGGTGGTTGGGAAGCGACTTCTTCAGCACGGCGCGGACGGTGGAGTAGTATTTCTCCGCAATCTCGCCGGCCTTTTCCCCGCATCCGTCCCAGCCCAGCTCGTTATCGACGAAAACGCCGAGGCACCACGGGTCGTCCTTGGTCTTTTCCGCCCATTTTTCGACCGCGGCCGCCAAGTCGGCGGCGAACTTCGGCGAATCCACGTCAGGCACGGCGCGGCCATGCGCCCTGCTCCCGTCCCACGCGGGCGAGACGGTCATTGAGGAGAAGTCGATGCAGAGGCAATACGGGGTGCGGCGCATGGCGTAGATGAATTCGTGGTTCCAGTTGCCGATGGTGTTGAGACCCCATGCGCGGAAGCGCCGCTGCGTGGTCTCGGCGTAGCGCGCCCGCCAGTCCTCGCCGTACTTGCGGACGATATTTTCCCGGACAACCCAGAAATCGGAGGCGTCGGCGCGATCCAAGAAATACTTCTCGCGGCCGGCGACCTTCGTCGGCAGCCCCGGATAGACGCTGCACACGCCGAGCGACCAGAAGAGGTGGCCATCTGGATCGACGAACCACCACTTGCCACCGACCTTCTCGGTGCGGAAATAGCCGGTGGCGGCGAGCTGCGGACCGCCCGCCCAGCCGCCGAAGCGGTCGGCGTCGGGGATCGGACCGCCGGCGTGGGCGTCGAGCCACGCTTCCTCCCGGGCGCGAGCGACGGCGAAATCGGCGTCTGAGTGGATCTTGCCCGGCCAGTCGTCGTGCCTGAACTGGCCGTAGCGGTCAACAAACGGGAAGAACGATGCGGCGGGAATCACCTTCGGCGTGCGGGCCGGGTGGGCGGTTTCGATGCCCAAGATGGCAAGGGGAGGGTCAATAGGGGGTGTCCCCCACACCTCGATTCTCCCCACTTTCCCGAAATCGGGCAGCTCCTTCAGCGCCGGGGGCTTCCCCAGCATTCCAGTGAGCGTCACGGGTTCGTCGGTGGCGTATGGGGTGTCGTTGAGCGGGATGGCGATTGTGCGGACGGCGTGTGGCGGGATGCGTGAGCCGCGCTGCGCGGCTCTGGGTGCGGCTTCGAGCGACATCCCCTCGCCGAAGACGGCGACGCTGACGCGCCTGGGTTGGTCGCTCTCGTTGCGCACGGCGACCCGCACCTCGCCAACGCCGGAGAAATCCCAGGTCTCCGCGCCGACGGGCGTCAGCATGATTCCCGCCCGCTCGGACGCCTCGAAACTTTGCGCGGCAAACGGCAGCGTCTCCGCCGCCGCAGAAACGGCGAAGGCTGACAAGGCGGCAAAGATGTTCAAGTTCGCGAAACGCATCGGGCTTTAATCAGCGCACCGTTATCACGAAGGCGGTGGGAATCTTGGAGCGCTCCTGCATGAACTCCGCCGGGGAAAGGGCGCGGCCCGTGACCTTGAGGTCGTCCATTTGGCCGGCGAATTTGTAATCCGAGCCGTTGCGGGCTCCAATGAAAAGCCGATCCGCACGCAGTCGGGCTGGGCTGGTGTTGCTGGAGAATCTTGTCGCGACCTGGACGCCGTCGCGGTAGAGCCGCACGATGTCGGCCGTGGTCGAGTCCCAGTCGAAGACGATGGCGTAGTGGTGCCACTTGCCGTCCGCCGCGGACCAGCCCTGCACGAGGCTGTGCGTCCGCGTCATCTGGAACCCGGCGAATTCGTTCGCCGCCGCGTAGAAGGCACCGGGGTTTCTCAGCGCATTCGCGGAGGTCTCCAGCACCATGCCCACATCGGACATTTCGGTTTTCATGAACCACTCCACCGTCATGGAATCGTAGGCGTAGAGCGGAAGCGGCGCGAGCGTCGCGAAGCCGCTTTGTGAACCGCCAAACACCGCCGCGCCGTCATCGCTCACGGTCACGCCGCTTCCCGTCAGCACGTTGCCGTTGCCGCTCGCGTCGGACAGCATGTTCGTCGTATCGAACGGCCAGTAGGCGATTGCATCGTCAAGCGGTCCCGTGCGCGTCCTGAGGAACTGCCCGGGCGCAAGCACGTTCGCCGTTATGCGCACGTCGTCGATGTCGGCATCCAGGAAATATGCGCTGTTGCTGCGCGAGCCGAAGTAAAGGTAGTCGTTGCGGAGAGGAGTGTCTGAGGACCTGGAGTCCCACGTGTACTTGCTTACGCCGACACCGTCAACATAAAGTCTGATGCATGAATTGTTGCCGGCGTTCGAGGAATCCTTGACAAGGGCGAGATGATGCCAGCCGGTATTCGCGGAGTATGTCGGGGAATCGCCGTAGCAAAGGGCGTTGGTGAAGCAGAAAATGCCGCGGGTAGTCCCCGTGCCTGTCTCGTCAAGCGACAGGTAGAATCCCCCGTGATAGCCCGCGCCATTCGCGGAATGCTCCAAGATGAGTCTGACGTCACCCGTTCCGGCGTGCTTGCGCACGAAGCACTCGACCGTCACGTCCTTGTATGCGCTCAAGTCAAACATGTTCGCCGTCCGCACGTCGCTCGCCGTGCCGTTGAATGAGGCGCAGCCGTTCGTGAACGCCACGCCCTGCGAACCCTGAAGCGTGTTGCCGTTGCCGCTGGAGTCGGCAAGGGCGTTGCCGTCGTCGAACTTCCAGTACCCTCGCACATCAATGGCACCGGCAGACCTGGCCTGCAGAAACTGGCTGGGGGAGAGAATGCCTTCCGTGATGCGCACGTCGTCGATCTTGCCCTTGAACGGAAACGACGTGCCGCCGCGCGAGCCGATGTAGAAACGGTGCGGCCTCAAGACGACGCCTGCGTCATTAAAGCGGCGCACACCCTGCCGCATTCCATCGACATATAGGCGGACGGACTCTGTGACCACGTTTGTCGTGGGATCAATAATGACCGCCAGATGATGCCATACGCCGTCGCAGATCGTACCGTTGAACTCTTCACCGTTATGCCCGTTTTGGGTAGTTCTCGCCATGACGCCTTCTTTTGCGTACAGGTAGAAGCCACCGATCGTCGCATTGTTGTCAGGGCTGACTTCCATGATCATGCCGTTGCAGTCCGGCTCCGCCAGCGCAAAGCACTCAATCGTGTAGGGCTTATCGGAGGAAAAATCGACATTGTGCTCCGTAATGAACGATTTGGCTGTCCCGTCGAACACCGCCGCGCCGTCCACGATTGGCACATTGCCATCATTCACGAGATCGTTGTGCCCCGTGTAGTCGAACTCGCCCTGCGGGTCCGAGCCGAAGTCCCAGTGTGAGAGATAATACACAGCAGATGCGGGCATCGTCGCAAATGTGGCGGCGATTGCCACGATGATAGCCAATAGTTTCTTCATTTTTGTTCACCTTGCCGTTCGCGCCGAGGGCCGGAATGGCCCCACACCTGCGAGACGGAGGTCATGATAGCACTCCGCAACGGTAGAAGTGTTCATTTCGGGAAAAATAGTTTTGAGGTGGTGATTCGGTGTTGCGACGCGGGCGACCGTCAGATACAATGGAGGCGTTCCGGCGCTGATGTCGCTTTACATGGAGAAATACAAGGACGCCAACGAATACGCGGCTCTGCGCAGCATGACGTATTTCGAAGACGCCGAGAAGCAGCCTCTTCCCAACATGCTCCTGCCGTTCGACTGGGAGGAGGCGAAGGCCACGATTCGCGAGGCCGTCCGGGCGTATGCCCGATAGGGGCGCCCGAGTTCCCCCCCTACGTGTGAGAATTCTCCTTCCTCCACTCCCGCAGGGACTTTCCCATGCGAGCGCGGAAGACGCGCCGGAGTTCCACGCCGGAGCCGAAGCCGCAGAAGTCGGCGATGTCCCCGATGGCCGTGTCGGTGTCGGAGAGAAGCGCGAAGACCTTCTCCAGGCGGACGTACTGGATTTCGTCGAGGACGGAATGCCCCGTCGCCTCGCGGAAGCGCAGGTTGAAGAGTCGGCGCGAGCAGCGGAAGCGCCTGGCAAGCGTCATGGCCGTGAGGCCGTCGCACGCCTCGCGCCGGATCATCTCGACCGCCTCCAGGACGAACTTCTCGCGCCGCCCCGCGCCGCCGGTGGAGCGTCGACGCACGGCGAGGAGCGGGGCGATGAAAAAGGTTTTTGGATCACACGGAGCCACAGAGACACGGAGATTTGCATTTCGGCTCCGTGTCTCCGTGTCTCTGTGTGAGGTCTTGTTCCCGATCATCCTCGCCGCGACATGTCCGGCGCGCTCATGGTCGAGCTGGATGCTTGAAATGGCCGGTTCGGACGTCTCGCAGACCGTGAGGTCGTTGTCGACACCAAGCAGCGTCAGTTCACGCGGGATGTCGCGCCGGGAAGCCTTCGCGGCGGCCACGACTTCGGTGGCAATGCGGTCGTTGACGGCGAAGATGGCGGTCTTTTGCGGCAGTTCCTCCACGAATCGGGCAAGACGTTCCATCCTCTCGATCTCAGGCTCTTCGCGGAACGGGAACGTGTGGCACGACATTCCGGCTTCCCCGCAAAGTGCGGAGAAGGCGTCGATCCGCTTTCCAGCCCATTCGACATCCCAGCAAGCGCCGACCACCGCATACGCGGCGGGGCGCCCGGCGGAGAGTTCGCGAAAGGCGGCGCGGGCGACGGCCTCGTTGTCGGCCGAGACGCGGACGATCCGGCCTCCGTAAAGCGACGGTGCGGCGTGAAGGTAGACGACCGGAACGCGCCCGAACAGGCGCGGCGGGAGATGCGAGTTGCCGTCCGAACACTCGACCACGCAGCCCGCGACGGGGCGGTGCGCCCCGAGCAGCGGGGCGATGTCCTCCGGGCGCGATTCCTGCCACGGCACGGATCGGACCTCCCATCCCAGCGCTCCGGCGTAGCGCCGGATGCCGGCGAGCGTCATCGCCTGGATGCGGTCGCCGGCGGCGGTGTTGAGGTAGAGGATTTGCGGGCTGTCCGGTTCCATTCGGTCGATCCATCCCCGAGCGCGGTCAGACGTCTTCGATCATACCACAGCCGCCGCGCGCGGAGCAACCGGGGAGGCGGTCAGGGGTGTGACCAAACGTTGTCAGCGCCGACATCGCGCCCGTCTTGCCCGGTTCCGCGCCAGAAGCGGCCCAACGTCCCGTTTGCTCCGGTTCCAAG
>CAMNCG010000218.1 GCA_946534105.1 uncultured Verrucomicrobiota bacterium | reverse complement strand
CGGACCGTCACGACGGCGTGGACGCCGCCGCGGCACGCTTCCGGCACGAAGCGCCACCACGGGCGCTCGCCGTCGGGGCGGACCGGCAGCACGGTCGGCACGAGGAGCGGGGCGTCCGGGCCGGGGGCGACGCCGCCGACGATCGACTCCATCGAGTCGTCGGTGCAGTGGAGGTTGTCCCACACCGGGGCGATCCAGACGCGCGGACGGAGCGTTTGGGCGAGCTTGCGGCCGATCGAATGGTGGCCGTGGTGCGTCGCCTTCGCCACGTCCACGGCGCCCACGGCGTCCGCGAGATCGTCTTCGGCGAAGACTTCGCGCCCGTCCGGCAGGACGAACCGGTCCGAAAAATCGCCGCAGGCCGCGAAGCGGAAGCGCCCGAGCGAAAAGACCATGCCGAGGCTCATGGCGTTTTCGTTGAGCGGCTGGCGGAAGACGCCGGCCGCGATCGGGTCGGCGTAGAGGTCGCGCACGGTTCCGTCCGGCAGGGCGACGCGGCCGTTCGCGCAGACGTTGCGGACCGAAAACCCGGGCGCATCGCCGTGGAGCGGCGCGAACTGGTCCGTCGCGCCGAGCCGGAACGGCTCCGGCACGAGTCCGTCGCGGCGGTGCAGGGCCGACCACGTCGCGCGCACGTGCTCCGCCACCAGGCGGCTTTCGGCGGTTGTCGGCGTGCGCGGCGGATCGTCGTAGAACGGCCATCCGCGGTCCGTCGCGCGGGAGAACCGCAGGAACTCCGCCGCCAGGCCGATGCCGCTGCGGGCGCAGCCGCCGAGCATGTCCGGCTCCGGGGCGGCGCCGGGCATCGGCACGAAGGGACGGGGCGACTTCTGCCAGAACGGCGTGCCCGCGTGGTCGGCGTGGAAGTGGGAGACGACGATCCAGTCGACGTCGCGGCCGCGCGGATTCGCCTTTTCCACGTAGCGGGCAACCCATTCGCCGGCGAGGCGACCCGGCCCGGGCACGACGGGAACCGCCTTGGCTCCCCGGAGGATCGCGGGATGGTCCCCGCAGTCGAGGAGCATGGACGTGCCGTCGGGAAACACGAGAAACAGCGATTCCGCGACGCCGGTGTGGATGAAGTGAATTTGAAAAAATCCCGGTTCCCAAGGCGGGCCGGGAAATCGAGGGGCCTGCATGGGCGCGCATTGTAAACGAAAACGCCGCGAATTTCATGCGCCCTTCGCGGGCGGTCGCCGTGAAAGCGCTGGCGGTTTGTGGTATGCTTTGGGACACGCGCGCCGGTGCAACCCGTCTTCCGGCCGGACTTCGAACCCCATTCCACGCCATGCCCGTACAACCCGAACTCATGAACCAACTCATGGAAGCCGCCTGCGATTTCGGCGCTTCCGACCTCCACATCGCCGTCGGCGACCCGCCGGTGTTGCGCGTGCACGGGGAGCTGACGCCGCTCGACATGGCGGTGCTGGAGCCGGCCGACACCGAGGTGCTGATGAACGCCATCTGCAACGAGCAGCAGATCGAGAGCGTCCACAACAACGGCGGCGCGGACTTCGGCCTCGCCTTCGGAGACCGCGCGCGTTTCCGCGTGTCCGTCTTCAAGCAGCGCGGCAACATCGGCATCGTCCTGCGCCAGATCCCGAACGACATGATCCCGCTCTCGAAGATCGGCCTTCCCGAAGAGGTGACCGAGCTTCTCTACAAGCCGCGCGGGCTCGTGCTCGTGACCGGTCCGACCGGCTCCGGCAAGACGACGACGCTCGCCTCGATGCTCAACTTCATCAACGAGAACCGCTCCTGCCACATCATCACGATCGAGGACCCGATCGAATACTACCACCACCACAAGAAGTCCGTCGTCACGCAGCGCGAAATCGGCGCCGACGTGCCGAGCTTCGCCGAGGCCATCCGCCGCGCCCTTCGCCAGGACCCGGACGTCATCCTCGTCGGCGAAATGCGCGACCTCGAGACGATGGGCGCCGCCATCACGGCGGCCGAAACCGGCCACCTCGTCTTCGGCACGCTCCACACGACCGGCGCCACTTCGACGGTGGACCGCATCGTCGGCGCATTCCCGACCGACCAGCAGGGCCAGATCCGCATGCAGCTTTCGACCGGTCTCGTGGCCGTGATTTCGCAGCTGCTCATTCCGCGGATCGACAAGCCCGGCCGCGTCGCCGCCTTCGAAATCATGGTGAACACCCCGTCGATCGCCTCCATGATCCGCGACGGCAACACGCACCGCATCGTTTCCGACATCCAGACCGGCGCGAAGTACGGCATGCAGACGCTCGATTCGCACCTCCTCGCGCTCTACGCCAACGGCATGATCTCCTACGAGGAGTTCATTTCGAAGTCGCGCGACCCCGACACGCAGCTCGAAAAGCTCAAGGAGCTCCAGCGCGGCTAGTCCGTCCGGGAAGGACGGGCGGCCCCTTTTCTGCTAGAATCGGGGCCTTTCCGACAAATCAGCAACCAAGCGGCGGGCCGTCCGCCGCGCCGAAAATACATGAAAATCCTCGTCACCGGCGGTACCGGATTCACCGGAAGCCATCTCGTCAAGCACGTCCTCCGCGAAGGCAACAAGTGCGTCGTGCTCGACAACCAGAGTTCCCCCAATCCCGAGAAGGAACAGCTCCTTGAAGAGCTCAAGCGCCTCGGGGCCGAAGTCATCATCGGCGACGTCACGAACGAGGCGGATCTCCGCCGCGCCGTGACCGGGTGCGACGCCGTGTACCACCTCGCGGCGGCGTTCCGCAACATCAACGTCTCGAAGAAGGTCTACGACGACACGAACATCCACGCGATGGAGACGCTGCTCAAGCTCTGCAAGGAGCTGGGCGTGAAGAAGCTCATCTACTGCTCCACGCAGGGCGTCCACGGCGACATCGCGTCGCTCTCGGAGAACCCGCCGCGCCCGGGCTCCGAGGAGTCCCCGATCAAGCCCGAGGACTACTACCAGTACACGAAGCACCAGGGCGAGCTCGTCATCGCGGATTTTCTCAAGACGAATCCCGACTTCGACGTGACGATCCTGCGTCCGACCGCGCTCTACGGCCCGGGCGATCCGGCGCGCTTCCTCATGATCTACAAGCGCGTGAAGAAGGGCTGGTTTCCGTTCTTCGGGAGCGGCAAGGCGTTCTACCATCCCGTCTACGTCGAGAACTTCTGCGACGCCTTCACGCTTGCGATGTCGCACCCGGCCTCGAAGGGGCAGACGTACATCATCGCCGACGACAAGTACTTCTACATCAAGGACATCGTGCAGAAGATCGCCGACATCGAGAAGGCGGACGGCCTAATCAAGGGCTGCCGGATGATTCACCTTCCGTTCTACCCGATGTATTGGCTTTCGTTCCTCGTCGCGGCCGTCTGGAAGCTCCTTCCCGGCGATCCCCCGATCTTCCCGCGCCGCGTGGACTGGTACCGCCAGAACCGCGGCTTCGTGATCGACAAGGCCCGCCGCGAGCTTGAATACGAGCCCAAGGTGAAGCTCGACGAAGGTCTCAAGCTCGCCTACGACTGGTACCGGGAGCACAAGTACCTGTAGGCCGTGACGGGGCGATTCGGTGGATGGACGATGTGGATCGCGGCGGCGTTTTTCGCCATCGCGGTCTCGGCCTTCGCCGATCTTCGCGAACTTCGCGTCGCGAACTACAACGTCGAGAACCTGTTCGACGCCGAGGTCAATGCGCCCGTGAACCCCCTCACGGGCGAGCCGGCCGACGCCGAGTGGAGCGCGGATTCCTGGCGGCGCTGGACCCCGGCCCGCTACCGCGCGAAGCTCGCCCGCCTCGCCTGGGTCGTGGACCGGATGAAACCGGATGTCCTCGTCGTCGAGGAAGTGGAGAACGCGGCGGTGTGCCGCGATCTCGCGGCCGAGATTTCCCGCACCTACCACTGGGAACTGCCGTATGTCGCGCACCGAGAGTCGCGCGATCCGCGCGGCATCGACGTGGCGGTCCTCTCCCGGTATCCGGTCCGGAAGGTCTCCTACAAGTCCCGTGTCGGGCGGCGCGGGCTGCTCGCGGCGGATCTCGACGTCGACGGCACGACCGTGACGGTGTTCGCGAACCACTGGAAGAGCCAGGTCGGCGACGCCCGGTCGAACATCCGCGCGCGCACCGAGGAAGCCGCGCTGCTGCGCGCCGAGATGCTGGCGCGCCTGGCGCGCGATCCCGACGCCGTCGTGATCGCCCTCGGCGACTTCAACGAGGACATGGACGGCCCGGCGATCACGGCCGGGCTCCGGCCCGCGAACGACCGCGAGACCGCGCTCGCCTCGCTCCGCGTCGGGCCGGACGGCCTCCGGCCCTACAATCTCGTCGGCGACATTCCCGAAAAGGACCGCGGCTCCTATTTCTACGCGCGTCGCAAGATCTGGAACACGTTCGACGGAATCGTCGTGCAACCGCGCATGCTGCTGCCCCTTTCCGAACCCGGTCCCGCGTGGCGCGTCGGCGAGCCTTCGCAGACCGTGACGTTCGCCCTTCCCGAAATGCGCTGGGGCGACGACGGCCGCCCGAACGCCTTTCGCCGCATGCGCAAGTACGAGGCCGGAAGCGGCGGCGACAAGGTGGTCGAGGAAGGCGCGTACAACGACGGGTATTCCGACCACTTCCCGGTTCTCACCGTCCTTCGGCGCGCGCGCGAATGAGCGCCGCGTTCTTCCCGACGAACATGGACGCCGCCCCTCCCTCCCTTGCCAAGAGCGAAGCCCTCCGCACCCGGATGGAACGTCTGGGCGTCCGCGAGGAGGACCTCGTCGAGACGTTCGTCCGCGGCGGCGGTCCGGGCGGGCAGAAGATCAACAAGACCTCGTCCTGCGTCTCCCTGTTCCACGCGCCGAGCGGAATCCGCGTGAAATGCCAGGCGGAGCGTTCGCTCACGCTCAATCGCTACCGCGCGCGGTTCCTTCTCTGCGAGCGTCTCGCCGACCGCATCGAGGGGGAGAAGAGCCTTGCGCGGCAGGCGGCCGAGAAGATCCGCCGCCAAAAGCGCCGCCGCTCGCGCCGGGCGAAGGCCCGAATGCTCGCCGAAAAGCACGCCAACTCGGTCCGGAAGGCGCTCCGTCGGGCGCCGGAGGCGGAGTGACGGCCCGTGGGCGGGCGAGAACCAACAGGAGTCTCCGACATGACATTCCATCTTCCGGATTCCATGCAGGGCCACCGTGTCGAACGGCCGACGCTGGCGCTCCTCGCGCTCGCGGCCGCGTTCGTCGTCATCGGAGGCCTCCACCTCGCCGCGCCGCTCGCGACGCAGGTTCTCATCATCGCCTTCGCCGCGATCATCCTGTCGCCGGTCTATGATCGTCTCGTTTCGTGGAAGGTCCCGCCCAAGGCCGCCGTCGCGATCACGATCGTTCTCATGGCCGCCGTGTGCGTGTACGTGGTCGGTTTCGTTCTGCCGCGCGGCATCTGGGAACTTTCGCGCAAGATCACGGTGTACCACCGCCAGTTGGTCGACGCCGCCGCGGACTTCGCCGAATGGCTCCGCGAGCGGGACATCGACGTGCCGAAGGGCCTCGTCGAAAACGCGGTTTCCCTCGATGCCACGACCATCACGGCGACGGTCCGCGCGATGGCCGGCTTTGCCGGACGGCTTACGATGAACGTCGTGCTGGACGTCATCGTCGTCGCATTCCTCCTCGCCGAACTCCCGTCCCTTCCGAAGGTCGGGAGGCGAACCCCGTACATGACGGAGGAACGATGGCTCGCGCTTTCGCGCTTCGCACGCGACGTGCGGCATTACATGACGATCAAGACCTCAATTTCCGCGTTTACCGGAGTCTGCGTCTGGTGCGGTCTCAAGCTTCTCGGCGTCGATTCGCCCGAACTGCTCGGCTTCGTCGCGTTTCTCTTCAATTTCGTGCCCGGCATCGGTTCGGTCGTCGCGTCCGTGCCCGCCATCCTGCTTGCGCTCAACGGCGGCGGTCTCGCGACCGCGCTGTGGACCGCCGCCCTCTACCTCGTCGCGAACCAGCTTCTCGGCAACATCGTCGAGCCGCGCGTCATGGGACGCGGCTTCGGAGTCTCGCCCGCCGTCGTCCTGCTTTCCGTCCTCTTCTGGGGCTGGGTCCTCGGGCCGGTCGGGATGTTCTTCGCCGTCCCCCTCTCCCTTGCCGTCCGAGGCACCCTTTTCGCCGCCTCCCCCCCGTCGGGCGCGAGGACCGAACACTAGGCCGGGTTGAAGCGGTCCCTGTGCTGCTTGCAGCGAGGGCAGCGCCAGTCGGGGGGCAGGTCCTCGAAGGGGACGCCATCGTGCTCGGCCGGGTCGTAGACGTAGCCGCAGACGGAGCAGACGTACTTGCCCGTGGCGGTCTTGAAGACGATTTCCCCGGGCGGGATCACGGCGGGCGGGTTCGCGAGATCGACGACGCGCTTCGCCTCCAGGCTTTCGAGCGCCTCGGGCGTATGAGTGCCGAGGTAGACGGTCGGGCGCGCGGCGCAGAAGGCGCGGACGCGGTCGAGCGTCT
>CAMNCG010000217.1 GCA_946534105.1 uncultured Verrucomicrobiota bacterium | reverse complement strand
AACGGCGACCCGAACACCAACCCCGCCCTCCGCACCCTCGTCGAGAAGGGCCGCAAGGCGAACATGCCCAAGGACAACATCGAGAACGCGATCAAGAAGGGCACGGGCGAACTCGCCGGCGCCGCCGCGTTCGAGGAAATCACGTATGAAGGGTACGCCCAGGGCGGCGTCGGCATCATCGTGAACGTCCTTACGGACAACAAGAACCGCGCCGCGGCCGACGTCGGCCACATCTTCAAGCGCAACGGCTCCGATTTCGCCACGCGCGGCGCCGTCTCCCGCAACTTCGAGCGCAAGGGGCAGATCCTCGTCGCGGCCGACGCCAAGGTCGGCGACGCGCCCGTCACCGAGGACTTCCTCATGGAGGTCGCCCTCGAAGCCGGCGCCGACGACATCAAGACGACCGAGGACGGGTTCGAGATCACAACCGCTCCGTCGGACTACCAGGCCGTCGAAACCGCCCTTGAAGAGAAGGGCGTCCCGACCGTCTCCTCCGAAATCGTCTACCTCCCGATGGAGGGAACGACCGTTTCCGTGACCGATCTCGGGCAGGCCAAGTCGATCCTCAAGTTCGTCGACGCGCTTGACGAGAACGAGGACGTCCAGAACGTCTACCACAACGCCGACATCGCGGACGAAATCATGGAGAAGATCGAGGCGGAGGACAAGTAGGTCCCGCCTTGAAAGTCCTCCTGCAGCGCGTCTCTTCGGCCAAGGTCGAAATCGGCGGCGAGACCGTCGGGGCCGTCGGCCCCGGGTTCATGGCCCTCGTCGGGTGCCGGACCGGGGACGCGCCGGAGGACGCGGACCGGCTCGCCGCGAAGACCGCCGCGCTACGCGTTTTCGAGGACGCCGAGGGCCGCATGAACCGCTCGCTCGGGGACACCGGGGGGGCGGTTCTCGCCATTTCGCAGTTCACGCTCTACGCGGACACGCGCAAGGGCAACCGCCCGAGCTTCGTCGAGGCCGGGTCGGGGGACGCGGCGCGCGTTCTCTACGACCGGTTCTGCGCGGACCTGCGCTCGCTGCTCGGCCCGGCGCGCGTCGCCACCGGGCGATTCGGCGCGGACATGCGGGTTTCGCTCGTGAACGAGGGTCCCTGCACGGTCGAATTGCGCAGCGAGGTCGCGCGAGAGCCGTCCGCCTCGCCTCGCCCGCGCCTTCCGCTACCCACCCTCGAACTGGTGCCCGTGAATTCTCCGGAACGGGAGTCCCGCGCCCTGGAGATCGCCCGCGAGGCGTGGCCGCCGACGTACGCCGGAATCATCCCCGAGGCGCAGGTGCCGTACATGATCGGGCGAATGTATTCGCCGGAGACGATCCGCTCCGACACCGCCGCCGGGTCGCCGTTCTTCCTCGTCCGGGCCGACGGCGCGGACGCCGGCGTCTGCTCCTTCGACCTTTCGAAACGCGGCGAGGGCGGCTCCGCCGAACTGCACAAGCTCTACACGCTTCCGGCCTGGTGGGGGCGCGGCATGGGAGGAGCGCTCCTCGGCGAAATCTGCCGCCGTCTCGCCGCCGCCGGCGCCCGTTCGGTCTGGCTTCGCGTCAACAAGCGCAACGAGCGCGCGCAGAAGGCGTACCGCGCCGCCAGGTTCCGCCGCGAACGCGGACTCTGCGAGGACATTGGCGGCGGGTTCGTCATGGACGACTGGGTCTATTCCAAAACGCTTTTTCCGGAGGGCCGCGATGTTCCTCAAACCTGATTTTCCTGCGCTCGCCGCCGTTTCCGGCGTCTTCGGGGCCGTCGTGGCGGCGCTCGCGCTTCCGGGCGTCGCGAGGCCCGCACGCACGGCGGAACTGTGGAGGAAGTTTCCGCGCTCCGTGTGGCCCGGGCGCGTCATGACGGCGGTCGCGCTCGCGTGGACCGCGGCGTGGACGCCGTCGTTCCTGGTCGAGTTCGTCCCCTCCGCGGCGCCGTCGCTGCTTCCTCTTCTGCAGTACGCGCTCGCCGCGATGATCCTGGCCACGTGCTTCGCGCTGCCGGAGCTGCTTTCCTGCCGCGCGGCCGGGATGCTGATGGTCCTCGTCCCGACGCCGATGCTCTCCGCCGCGCAGTGGCACCCATCGCCGTGCCGGTACCTCGTCGTCGCCGTCGCGTACGCGATGGTCGTCGCGGGGATGTTCGCGA
Source organism: uncultured Verrucomicrobiota bacterium (assembly GCA_946534105.1). GTDB lineage: Bacteria > Verrucomicrobiota > Kiritimatiellia > RFP12 > UBA3636 > UBA3636. The sequence continues at coordinate 4,356 of CAMNCG010000217.1, read as the reverse complement.
TCGCGCGGCCGTGGCTCCTGCGCGACGCGGTTTTCGCCGCCAACGCGACGCCCCGCCGCGCTCGCGCGGTCTCCGCCGCGTTTCTCGCGCTCGCCGCGGTGTTCCTCTTCTGCGCCGCGTTCGTCTTTCCCGTGGCGCCCGGCGCGCAGGCGCTGCGGTAATCAATCCCCGGCGCCGGAGGTTCGCGGCCGGCGTTTGCTAGAAGCGGGAGAAGCGCCAGTCGCGCGGCTCGTCGCCCTCGTAGCGCATGAAGCCGTGGAAGGGGCGCGGGTCGCCGTCGAAGACGAGCGGCAGGAAATGCCGGTCGCCTTTCCACATCGGGAGCGAACCGAGAGCCGAAACGGGCTCCCAGGAAAGCGTCCCCTCGTCGTTTTCGGAAAACGGCTCGCCCTCGAAACCGTCCACGAGGAAGACGAACCCCAGCCAGTCCTCCTTGCGGGGACCGAAGTCCGCCCAGGCGACGGTGCCGCGGAGCTGCATGGACGTCACGCGCAGGCCGGTCTCCTCCCGGATTTCGCGCGTCATGCAGGAGGCGACGTCCTCGTCGCGCTCGAGCTTGCCGCCGACGCCGTTGTACTTGCCGAGGTTCTGGTCGTCCGCGCGGAACGTGCGGTGGACGAGCAGCACGCGACTGCGGTCGGGCGACAGGATGTAGCCGAGGGTCCCCACGATCGGACGGTGGATCGGCTTTTTCGCGGCGGGATTTTCCATGGCGTTTCAGCGCATGCGGAGGACGAATTCGAAAAGCCCGGCGCGGCGGCCAACGGGGCGCATGGGGGCTTCGCGGAGGGTGGAAAGCAAGGCGGAGGCGAGCGGACGGTCGTCCGGAAGGATGTCGTCCGCAAGGTCGGCCCACTGCCCGGCGCGCTTCTCCTCCCCGGGTTTGGGAAGCGGGTCGGAGCCGTGCAGGACGCGGCGGCCGAGCGACGGCGCCTGGGACATCCGGGGCGGGGTCGGCCAGAACACGGGGCGCATGGACGTGTCGCCGACGAAGAGCTCGTCGGCGTGGAACCGGCGCAGAAGTCCGTCCACGACCTTCGCGCGGGCGAACAGCCACTTGCCGACGCCCCACGCGAGAACCGGAAGGGCGCCGGCGTCGCGCGCGGCCGCGACCGCCTCGGCGGCGGGAACGCCGTCGCGGAAGGTCTCCGGCGTGCCGAGCGCGAGGATCTCGACGCGCTCGGCGCAGGCGATCTGCCGGCCGGCGAGGACCGCGACGGGCGGCCCTTCGCGCCAGGAAAGGAGAAGCGCCGCGTCCTCGCGGCGCGAGACCTCCGCGCCGGGCGGAAGGTCCTCGCCGCGGGACCAGGAGGCAAAGACGGACTGCCCCTCGCGCTCGACGAGGCAGATCGCGCCGGCGTCGGCGCCCGCGCGGAGCGTCGCGTCGCGGAAGGAGCGGAAAAGGACGCCGACGTCGTACGAGGGGTAGACGTGGACGTGGCTGTCGATCAGGAGGGACATGGCCGGAAGTCGGAGTTGGGGGCGCGAGGCGCGGAAACGCGTCAGTGCGCGTATTCGACGCAGCGCTTTTCGCGCACCACGGTGACGCGGATCTGGCCGGGGAACTGCAGTTCCTTTTCGATCTTGGCGCAGATGTCGCGGGCGAGGACGAGCGCATCGGTGTCCGACGCCTTGTCCGGATCGACGAAAACGCGCAGGTCGCGCCCGGCCTGGTAGGCGAAGGCGCGTTCCACGCCCGGAAAGGCCGTGGCGATCTGCTCGAGCTTCTCCATGCGCCCGATGTACATGTCGCCGTTTTCGGCGCGGGCGCCCGGGCGGGCGCTCGACATCGCGTCGGCGACGGAGACGACGGAGGCGTAGACCGTCGGGTCGCCGGCCTCGCCGTGGTGGCCCGCCACGGCGTCCACGACCTCCTGCCGTTCGCCGCGGGCGCGGAGGAACGCGGCGCCGACGGCGGCGTGCGGCCCCTCGTGCGTTTCGTCGAGCGCCTTGCCGATGTCGTGCAGGAGGCCGGCGCGGCGCGCCACGACGGGATCGAGTCCGAGCTCGGACGCCATCATGCCGGCGTAGCGGGCAACTTCGACGCCGTGCCGGAGCACATTCTGCGAAAAACTTGTGCGGAAGCGCAGCCGGCCGAGCGTGCGGAGCGTCTCGGGATCGGAAATCGCGACGCCCGCCTCGTCGGCGGCCGAGCCGCCGATCTTGGCAAGGTGCGAATCCCAGTCGCGCCGGACGCTTTCCACTTCGTCCTCGATGCGCTGCGGCTGGATGCGGCCGGAGCCCATGAGGCGCTCCAGCACCGCGGCGGCGATTTCGCGGCGGACCGGATCGGCGGCCGAGATCACGACGCCGTCCGCGATGTCGTCGATCACAAACGAGCAGCCCGTGGCCGCTTCAAGCGCGCGAATGTTGCGGCCCTCGCGGCCGATGATGCGGCCCTTGGCGTCTTCCCCGTGGACGGAGACGACCTTGATGGAGGTGTCGCCGACGTGGTTGCCGGCGTAGCGCTGCATCGCGCCGAGGACGATCTTCTGCGCGGTGCGGTCGGCCTCCTCCTCGGCGCGCTCGCGCGAACGGCGCAGGTACGTGCCGACGTCGCCGTCGATGTCGCGACGGGCGCGCTCCATGAGGTCCCTGCGGGCCTGCTCGCGGGTCATGCCGGAAAGTTTTTCCAGCCGCGAAGCCGCCTCCGCGCGCGCGGTCTCGGCCTCCTTGGCCATGCGGCGGCCCTCGGCGAGCGTCTGCTCGGCGGCGGCGGCCTTGCGGTCCACGGCTTCCTCCTTGCGGTCGAGAACGTCGGCCTTGCGGTCCATGTTCTGCTCGCGCTGGGCGAGCGAGGCCTCGCGCTTGTTGAGGCCGGCAAGGGTTTCGTTGAGTTCGCGGCGCTGCTCCTTCACCGAGGCTTCGAAGGATTCGCGGGCCTTCAGGACTTCCGAGCGGGCCTGGATTTCCGCTTCGCGGACGATCGACTTGGCCGTGCGGTCGGCGTCGCCGATCTTGGCCTGCGCGCTGCGGAGAGAGGCCGGCGTGCCGCGACCGGCGGTCCAGACGCGCGCCCACCAGCCGAACGCGGCGCCGAGCGCGGCGCCGACGAGAAACGAGAGGACGAGGGGTGTCATGTGTTTCCGGATTAGACGTTGAAGAGGAATTCGACCATGTCGCCGTCGCGCATCTCGTATTCCTTGCCCTCCTCCCGGACGAGGCCGAGCTCGCGGCAGCGCTTTTCGCCGCCGTGCGCGACAAAATCTTCGTACGAAACGACCTGCGCGCGGATGAAGCCGCGCTCGAAGTCGCTGTGGATCACGCCCGCGCACTTCGGGGCCTTCCAGCCGCGGCGGAACGTCCAGGCGCGCACCTCCTTCGGCCCGGCCGTGAGAAACGACGCGAGGCCGAGGGCCTTGTAGCCGCTGTGGATGATCGCGTCGAGGCCGCTTTCGGAGATGCCGTAGGAGGAAAGGAACTCCGCGCGCTCCTCGTCGGAGAGCCCGGCCATGTCCTGCTCCACGGAGGCGCAGATGCGAACGCATTCGCAGCCGGAGGACTCCGCGCGGGCGCGGAGCGCCGCGGCGAAGGCGTTGTCGGCGGCGATGCCGGATTCGTCCACGTTGGCGACGTAGATGATCTTCTTGTCGGTGAGAAACCGCCCCTCGCGGAGCGCCGCCGCGAGCGCGTCGTCATCGTGGCGGGGGAAGGAGCGGACCGGATTTCCGGCTTCGAGGTGGGCCTTGAGCTCCTCCACGACCTCCAGTTCAGGGCGCTGCTTGGGGTCGGCCTTCGCGACCTTCGCGAGGCGCGCGGCGCGGGCCTCGACGACTTCGAGGTCGGCGAGCAGGAGCTCCGTCTCGATCACGTCCACGTCGCGCACGGGGTCGATCGACCCCTCGACGTGGACGATGTCCGGGTTTTCGAAGCACCGGACGACGTGGAGGATCGCGTTGGCGTCGCGCACGTTGGCGAGAAACTTGTTGCCGAGCCCTTCGCCGCGGCTCGCGCCCTTCACGAGGCCCGCGATGTCCACGAATTCGACCGTCGCGGGGATCGTCGCCTGCGGGTGGACCATGTCCGCCAGGACCTTGAGGCGCGCATCCGGGACCGGCACGACCGCCGTGTTCGGTTCGATCGTGCAGAACGGGAAATTCTCCGCCTTCGCGTTCTGCGCGCGCGTGAGAGCGTTGAAAAGGGTGGACTTGCCGACGTTGGGCAGCCCGACGATGCCGATGTTGAGGGCCATTTCGAAATCCTCGTGTTTGCCGTGCCGGTTATCCTACCCGCTTTGCCCCGCCATTTCAACCCGCCCGCCAAAGCGGGGGTGACCAACCGCTGTCAGCGGCATGGCGCGACCGTACGCGGGCTTGCGCTTGCGTGCGCGCCCTAGCGCGGCATGTGCGCCCCCGT
>CAMNCG010000216.1 GCA_946534105.1 uncultured Verrucomicrobiota bacterium | reverse complement strand
CGCGCCGAGCTGCGCGCCGGCGCGCCGTCCGCAAGGACGCGCGAGGCCGTGCGCGCGAGCGGCGCGGCCGACATCGTCTTCGACCCCGTCGCAACGCCGCCCGAGGAGGCGCTCCGGGGCTGCGACGTCGTCTTCATGGCGGCCCCGCCGGAGGCGGTGTGCCGCGACCTGCCGCGCATGGCGCGCGCCGGCGCCGGGATCGTTTCGGACGTCTGCTCCGTGAAGGGCTCCGTCCTCGCCGCCGCGCGCGGACTCGGCAATTTCGTCGGCGGCCACCCGATGGCCGGCACCGAGGGCGTCGGTTTCGGCGCCGCGGATCCGGATCTCTTCCGGGGCGCCGCGTTCGTCCTCTGCGTGCCGCCGGACTATTCCGCCGGGGCGGAGCGCCTCGCGTCGTTCCGCGCGCTCGTCGAGGCGCTCGGCATGCGCGTGTTCGAGATGGACGCCGGCGCGCACGACCGCCGGCTCGCGATGATTTCGCACCTGCCGCACGTCGCGGCTTTCGCGCTCGCGGCGGAAGCGGCGGCCTCGCGCGATCCGCTCCTCGCCCGCCTCGTCGGCGGCGGCTTCCGCGACACCACGCGCATCGCCGCCTCGTCGCCCGCGCTCTGGACGGACATCCTGCGCGCGTCCCCGGCCCTTCCGGCCGCGCTCGACGCCTACATCGCCGCGCTTTCGCGCCTCCGGGCCGCGCTCGATCCCGCGACCCCCCCTTCGGAGCTCCGCTCGCTTCTCCAAGAAGCGGAGACCTACCGCCGCGCCATTCCCGAAGGCCTGCACCGCGTGCCGCACGCGTAGGCGCCGGGCGTCACGGAAATTCGCGACGCGAAAGGGTGCAGGCCGCGGCGAGCCCGAGCAGAAGCGGGAAGAGGACGCCGCACTCCGCGACGGCGCGAACCGCCGCACGCGGGGAGACGGCCACGCCGTCGCCGACGCGCCCGAGCGCGTCGGCGTCGCGGACGGGGGCGACGATCCCGCGGAGCGCCGCGGCGGCGCCCGAGGAGACGCGGCCGAGCGCGACTTCGGCGGCGGAGGGCGGCGCTTTCGCGCCGTGGTCGTGGCCCGGATCGCCGTCCGTCCACGCGCCCGAGCCGGACGCGACGACGGCGAGGGCGAGCCCCGTCGCGACGAACGCCGCCACCGGCGGCGAAAAGGCGCAGCCGCAGGCGAGGCCGAGCGCCGCGAGCAGCGAGAGCGCCGCGAGCAGGACCGCGCCGGCGCGCACAAGGTTTCCGGCGAGGCCGCCGCCGGGCACCGTGAGGCGCACCGAGTCCGGATGGGACACCAGCGCGCCGGCGCCGGTTTCGGGATCTTCGGCGTTTTCGAAGACGACGTCCGCTTCGCGGAGCCCGGCGAACGCGGAGCCGGGGATTTCGATGCGAAACGTCCCGTCGCCGTCCTTGGACAGCGGATGGCGCGCGAGGTCCGGCGAGCCGGGAACCGGCGGTCGCACCGCGAGCGCGCCGTCCACGCCCTGCGCCATGCCGTACGCGGAGAGGCAGGAGAAGTCGAGCCGCACCGATTCCGGGAGCCGGCGCGGGAGCTTGAAGCGCCACGCGCGCGCTTCGCCCGGCGACACCGGCATGTAGGCGCCGGAGCGCATGTCGGCGAGCGCGGCCGCCGCGAGCTCCGCGTCGCCTCCGCCGAGAAGGGCCGCGATTTCGCGGTCGTACGCGGCGTCGCGCTCGAGCGGCACGCGCACCGGAAGCCGCGCCGCTTCGGGCGCGCGGAGGCGCGCGATGCAGAAGACCGCGGCGAGGACGGACGCGAGCAGCGCGGCGTCGATCGCCACGAGCCCGAGCCACCGGCCGCACCAGAGCGAAAACGCGCCGGCCGGGGACACCGCGTCGGACACGAAGCGCTTGCGCTCGATTTCGCCCGCGACGGCGGCGCTTCCGGCCCAGAGCGTGGCGGCGGCAAGCACGGCGAACGCCGCGCCGAGCGGCCACGAGAGCGCCATGCGCAGCGCTCCCTCCTCCCCTTCGCCGCCGGCGGAGTGCAGGTGGAGCGGGAGCGCCACCGCCGCCGCCGCGAGGAGCGGCAGGAGGGCGAGGACGAGGCGCGAGCGTAGCGGCGCGCGGACGCCCAGCCGGAACGCGGCCGCGACGGCACGGAGCTTCATTGCGCGGCGTCCTCCGGCGCCCGCAGCAGCGAGAGGAAGAAATCTTCAAGCGGGATCGTGCGGGGGCTTTCCTCCACCGACGAGGCGCCCAGCGCGAACAGGGCGGCGCGGGCCTCGCCGACCTTTTCCGGCGCGAGCCCGGAAACGTCGAACCGGACGCCTTCGCCAGGCGTTTCGAGCAGCCCGGGCAGCGCGCCCTCGGCGCGGATGCGGCCGCGGACGAGGACCGCGACGCGCGTGCAGACGTCCTGCACCTCGGAAAGGAGGTGCGAGGAGAGCAGCACGGTGCGGCCCTCGCCGCCGAGCGCCTTCACGAGGTCCTTCACTTCGCGGCGGCCCACGGGGTCGAGGCCGCTCGTCGGTTCGTCGAGGACGACGAGCTCAGGGTCGTTCAGGAGAGCGCGGGCGAGCCCGACGCGGCGGGCCATGCCCTTGGAGAATTCGCCGACGCGGCGGTCGGCGGCGGCGCCGTCGAGGCCGACGCGCTTCAGCAGGTCCGCGGCGCGCGCGCCGGCGGTCCGCCGCGGCATGCCGAAAAGACCGGCCGCGTAGAGCAGGGTTTCGCGCGGCGTGAGGAACGGGTGCAGGTGCGAAAGTTCGGGCAGGTAGCCGACGCGGGCCTTGGCCCGGGCGTCCGAAGGCGGAAGCCCGAAGAGGCGCACCGACCCGGAGGTCGGCTTCAGCAGGCCGAGCGCCATCTTGATCGTCGTCGACTTGCCGGAGCCGTTGGGGCCGAGGATGCCGAGCACCTCGCCGGAACCGGCGCGGAGCGAGACGCCGCGGACGGCCTCCGTGCGGGCCCGTCCCCAGAAGTCGCGGAATGTCTTGTGCAGGTTTTCCGCTTCGAGCGCGGCGCCGCCGCGCGGCGCGGTGTCCGTTTCCGAGTCCATCACAAATCCCTGTTTTCGAAAAGCGCGGCCGCGACGCAGAGCGCGGCGGCGACGTGGAACGCGGCGTACAGGGCCGCGCCGGCGGCGGCGCCGGGCGGGACCGTCCCGCCGGCGCGGAGCGCGTCCGCGAGCCAGAACGACTGCACGTCCGGCACGAGCGCGAACGCGGCGCGGACCGGGAGCGCCGCGGTCCGGGCGGCCTCGGCGAAAAAGCCAAGCGCGAGAAGGAGAGCCGAGAGCGCGAGGACCGGCCCGGTCTGGAGCCGCGTCGCGAACGCGGTCGTCCACGCGGCGAGCGCGAGGAGGAGGGCCGCGACGAGCGCGAGCGGCACGGCGAGGCGCGCGTCGAGTCCCGGGTTCCACGCCGCCGCGCCGAGCCACGACCCGTTTCGGTCGAAAAAGCCGAGCGCCGCGGCCGCGACCGGGCAAAGCGCCGCGAGCGAGCCGAAGAACCACAGCCCGAACCGGCGGTGCCGGACGTCCGCCGCCGCGCCGGCGGCCAGCGCCGCCGCGGGCAGCAGCACCGACGCGGCGCCGCACCCGACGTCCCGGATGCTGCCGGCGAAGCGAGCCGTTTCGAAAAACGCCTCGGACGTGCGGCCCGCCAGCGCGACCGCCCACGCCTGGCACCACGCGAACGCTGCTACGGCCGCGGCGACGCCGAGGTACTTGCCAAGGACGAACGCGGGACGCGAGACGGGCCCCGCCAGCGCGGCCGCCGCCGTGCCGTCGCGCAGCTCCCGCGCAAAGCCCTCGCCCGCGCAGAAGACCGCGAAGACGAGGCCGAAGACGAGCATGGACGCCATGCCGGCGTCCCGCGAAAGGCGCCCCGGCTCGCCGAAGGCGTGCAGCTGCACGAGCGGCTGGAGCGCGACGAGTTCGAAGCAGGCGAGCGCGAGCAGCACCGAGACGGGACGCTGGAGGCTCTCCAGCGCGGTCGCGCGCGCGACCGCGAAAACGCCCCGGAGCGACGCGGTGAGGCGCATCACCGAGGTTCCTTCCTGCCCGCGGAAAACCCGCCGGAGAGCGCTAGGCGCACAATCGCGGACGTTTCCGCCGGCGCGCCGGGTTTCGACACGATTTCACGCACGGCGCGCGAGGCGGCTTCTTCGGTCTGGCCGAGCTGGACGAGCGCGAGCACGGCGTCGCGCGCGGAGGCCGCAAGCGGCGCGGCGGCGGCCGGCGCGCCGACCTTCCCGGCGGCGGACGCCGCCGCGGCTTCGAGCGGGTCGATCTTTCCGCGTAGCTCCACGCAGATGCGCTCCGCCGTGCGCTTGCCGATGCCGGGCAGGCGGGCGAGCGCCTTGGCGTCGCCGGCCGCGACGGCGGCGCGCAGCTCCGCGGGCGGCAGGCCGGAAACCGCGGAGAGCGCGGTCTTGGGGCCGACGCCCGAGACGCTCTGCAGGAGTTCGAAAAGCGACTTTTCCGCCGCCGTCGCGAACCCGAAGAGTAGGTGCGCGTCCTCGCGGACGATTTCCGAGACTTCGAGGCGGCATTCCGCGCCGACGCGCGGCAGGGCGTCGAAGGTCGAAAGCGGGACCGAGAGTTCGTAGCCGACGCCGCCGACGTCCAGCACCGCCGCTGGCGGCGCGGGGACGAGGCGCTTCTCGTCGAGCGTTCCCCTGAGAAAGGCGATCATGGTTCCTCCGTGATGACGACCGGCGTTCCGCGCGGCAGGAGCGTGAAGAGTTCCTCGACGTCCTTGTTCGCCATGCGGACGCATCCGGCGCTCGACTGCTTTCCGAGCGACGAATCGTCCCACGTGCCGTGGATGCCGTAGCCCGAGACGCGCGGCGTGTCGCCGGTGGCTTCGAGCGCGAGCCAGTGCGTGCCGAGGACGTTTTCCGGATCGCCGTAGGGAATGGTCTTGCCGCTTTCCGACCACCACTCCGGATGCTCGATGCGGTCGCGGATGCGGAACGTGCCGGTCGGGGTGCGCGCGTCGCGCCCGGTTCCGACGACGTAGCGCTTGTAGAACTTCCCGTCGAGCAGGAGCAGCAGCGTGTTGGCCGTCTTCGAGACGCGCACCTCGAACTTCGGCCGGTCCGGGAAGACGAGCCGCTGTCCCGGGCGGATGCGCGAAGGGTCGGCGATGCCGTTGGCTTTCATGATGAACGCGACGGGGCACACGTGCGCCGACGCGATGTTGGAGAGCGAATCGCCCGGCTTGACCGCGTATTCGACCTTGCCCGGAGCGGGGCGGGGCGTGAGGTAGATCGCGTCCGCGAGTCGCCCGAGCGTCGCCTCCAGTTCCGGGCGGAGGGCCGCCGGGGCGTCGTCGAGGACCGCGAGAAGCGTTTCCCGCGCGTTCCACGCCTTGCCCTGCGCTTCGAGCGTCTTCGCGGCGGCGACGGCTTCGCGCACGGCGTCGCCGGAAAGTGCGTCCGTGGCTTCCGGCGCGGGCTGCGCGGGCGCCGCGGACGCTTCCGTCCCGGTCTCCGCGGCGCCGTCCGCCGCGGCCGGGACCGGCGTTCCGGCCGGCTCCGCGGCGGCGGTTTCGCCGCGGCCGCCCCGGAGAAGCGACCAGGCGACGGCCGAGCCCGCCACGACGATGCCGAGCGCGAGGAGCAGGAGCGGCGCGCGGCGGCGCGGGCGGCCTCCGAGTTCTTCCAGGGTTTCGATCTGCATGGATGGTCCCTCCTATTGGATGAAACAGTACGTCTCGACCCCTTCCGAGAGGTCGAAAAGCTTCTCGATGTCGGCGTTCGAAAACCGCAGGCAGCCATGCGAGGCGGGGGTGCCGAGCTTTTGCTCCTGGTTCGTCCCGTGCAGGTAGACGTACCGATCGTGGCTGTCGATCCCCGGCCCCTTGTTCACGCCGGGTTCGAGCCCTTCCAGCCACAGGATGCGCGTGAGCACCGCGTCCTCCGCCGGGTCCGGCGCGTTCCATTCCGAAGGCTTCAGGACGCGTCCGTTGCGGCGGCGCGAGACGAACATCGTCCCGCGCGCGGCGCCCGCGCCGAACCGTTCGGCCACGCGGTGCCAGCCCGGCGGCGTCTTGTTCGAACCCGCCTGCGCGCCGATGCCGGCGCTCGCCCACGAAAACGGCACGCGCCAGATCGCGCGCCCGCGCGAAACGAGCGTCGCGGTCCCGCACGCCGTGTCGGCCACGAGCAGCAGCCCGCCCGCCGGCAGTCCGCGCCGCATCGCTTCCTCGAAAAGCGCCCGCAATTTCCCGTCCGGCCCCCGCGTCTCGACGCCAGAACCCGGCTCCTCGGTCCCCGAACTCTCCGACCTGCAACCCGAAAACCGAAAATTGCTTTCCGAACCCGGAGACGGGCGATTTCCACCCTTCAACCGGAGATCCGAATCCTGGGATTTGGAATCTGGAACCTTCGGACTGAAACCCGAAACGTGGGACCCGAACCCCGAACCCGGAGATTCTTCCGCGGGCGCTCCGCGGAAGCACCCCGCCGCCGCGACAAACGCCACGGCGCACGCAAGAGCGAGAGGAAACATGGCAGACATCGGCACCGAGTCTACCACAACGGAGATTCCAAATCACTACCATCCCATAGCCTGCAAAAACCCGCCCCCCTCAACGCAAAAAGTCCAGTAAACTTGCGGGGTTGAG
>CAMNCG010000215.1 GCA_946534105.1 uncultured Verrucomicrobiota bacterium | reverse complement strand
TCTGCGGCGCCGGAACGCGCGTCCGCAACCTCCAGGAAACCGGCATCATGGAGGAAATCGCCCTCGACAACATGGCGCGCAATCCCTCGCGCAACTGGTCGCTCTGGGACGCCCTCCTCTACGAAAAGGCCCGCTTCGAGCCGAACATCGACCTCCTCCTCAACTGCGCCTGCTGCGAGGCGGAGGTGGAGGATTCCTCCACCACGCCTGCGCAGGGGTTCGGGGGCGGCAAGCACCCGTCCATTCCCGGAGCCGCGTCGCTCCGCCGCATCGTCTCCGTCACCGGGTTCCAGACCACCACGCAGCGCCGCCACAAGGTGAAGGCGAAGATTTTCGCCGACTGCTCCGGCGACTCCATCCTCGCTCCGCTCACGGGGGCGTCGTTTCGCGTGGGCCGCGAGGCGAAGGCGGAATTCGGCGAGGAATTCGGCCTTCCGGAAGCCGACCGCCACACGATGGGTTCGTCGCTCCTCATTCAGGCGCGCGAGACCGACCACCCGGTCGCCTTCGCTCCGCCGCCGTGGGCGTATTCCTTCCCGGACGACGAGGCGCTCAACCACAAGCCGCACGAGTGCCTTCTCAAGCCGCACACCAACTTCTACTGGATCGAGCTGGGCGGCGAAGCCGACACCATTGCCGACGCCGAGGAACTTCGCGACGAGCTGCTCAAGATCGCCTTCGGCGTGTGGGACCACATGAAGAACCATGGCGACCACGGCGCCGAAAACTGGGAACTGGAGTGGGTCGGCTTCCTGCCAGGCAAGCGCGAAAGCCGTCGCTATGTCGGCGCCTACACGCTCACGCAGAACGACGTCGAAAACGGCGGCAAGGCGTTCGAGGACGTCGTCGCCTACGGCGGCTGGCAGATCGACAACCACCTGCCCGGCGGGTTCCGGATGAAGTCGCAGGGCGGAGCGCATCTCCAGAAGCGCCGCCTCTCCGAGCCCTACGCCATCCCGTATCGCTGCCTCTATTCGCGCGACGTCGCCAACCTCATGTTCGCCGGGCGCAACATCTCGGCGACGCACATCGCGTTCGCCTCGACGCGCGTCATGGGCACCATCGGCATCATGGGCCAGGCCGTCGGCACCGCCGCCGCGCTCGCCGTCGAAAAGGGCGTCGATCCGGCCGGGGTCTATGAGGACAAGGCGCTCCTGCGCGAGCTCCAGAAGCGCCTCATGGACGACGACTGCTTCCTGCCCGGCCTCAGGCGCGAGGTGTCGCCCCTCGCCAAGGGCGCGAGACTTGTCGCCGACTACGGCGACGCGAGCGACCTTGTGAACGGCACCGACCGCCGCATCTGGGGGCGCGACAACGGCTACTTCGGCAAGACCGGCAAGGCGATTTCCTGGCTCTTTGACAAGCCGACGTTCGTCAGCGGCTTCCGGCTCGTGTGCGACAGCGACCTCGACCGCGAGAACTTCGACGGCCATCCGGACCTGCTGACCATCCCGATGCCGCTCTTCCGCGGCCTTGGCTACGGCAACACCTCCTTCACTTTCCCGCGCACCGTGCTGAAGAGCTTCCGCGTCGAGGCGCTACTTCCCGGAAGCGATGGCGCCCCTGGGAGCGCGGGCATCCTGCCCGCGGCGAATTCGCGGGCTGGAAGCCCGCGCTCCCAGGAGGGCGTCCTGTCCGCGGGATTCTCCTGGACCACCGTCTTCGAGACGGATTCCAACCACCAGCGCCTCGTGCGCGGTGCGATCGGGCGCGAATGCCTAGGCATCCGCCTCGTGCCGCTCGCCACCTGGGGCAGCTCCCTCAAGGAAAACGACTACGGAAGCTCCACGGCGCACATCTTCGCCTTCGAGCCGGAGTGAGGCGCCGCGCCGTCCTGGACGGGATCAAGCAATCGCCGAAGGCGATCGCGAGGTCGCCAAGGTCATTCTCAAGGGTCAACGGCCGCGCGCCCGCGCATTTGCGCCGGGATGTCGAGGCCGAGCAGAGCGAGGATCGTCGGCGCCGCGTCCATGAGCATGGCGGGCTCGCGCAGGCTCATTCCCCGCGCGGCGCCGCCGGAAACGAGAAACGGAACTTCGAAGACCCGGATGTCCTCCTTGCCGCCGTGCCCTTTGTCGAGTCCGCCGTGGTCGGCGACGAAGACGATGGCGGTGTCGTCCCAGAGATGGAAGGCGCGAAGGGCGTCGACGAAGCGACCGATGTTGGCATCGACGTTTTTGCAGGCGTTCGTGTATTCGGGCGAACCCCATCCCGTGGCGTGGCCGGTCGAATCGACCTGCCCCTGGTAGAGGAGCATGAAAAGAGGCTTCTTCGCGAGCTGGCGCATTCCCTCGTCGAAGACGGAAGAGTCGCGTCCCGCATACGCGGCGAGCGCGTCGCCAATGTGCGAACCGCCGGGATAATGCCGGGCGACGGAGGCGGCGTTGGTGGCGAGGCAGAAGCCGAGGCCGCCCCACGAGTAGAGCAGGGCCGTGTGCGCGTTGGGCCGCTGGCGGCGGATTTCCGCGACGAGATCCGGGAGCGCGCCGTCGGATGCAAGCGCGGAGGGCGGCGGCTCGATGGAAGACTCTGTGCTGTTCCACTTGTTGTAGCCGTGAATCTCCGGGGGAAGTCCGGAAAAGACGCTCTTCCAGTTGATGGCGGAGGCGGTGGGGCGGTGGCAGCGGGCGACTACGCAGGTTCCCTCGTCGCGCAGCGCGCGCAGGTTCGGCATTTCCTCCCATGGGATGTAGCGGGCGCCGAGGCCGTCCACGCCGATCATGACTACGCGCGCGGCCTCGCGGGGCGCACGGTCGAGTTGCGCGGGTGGGATGTTGGCGCTCCCTGTTGTGGCGCGGCTGGAAGCCGCACCTCCCATGTTCGCGGGCTGGAAGCCCGCGCTCCCAGAGTCGGTCGCGCGACAAAGCGCCATGGCGGATACCAGTAAGATAATCGCAGGAAATCGTGAATTCATGGGAGTTTAGAGGATTGTTGGAGTTTCCTAGGCCTCCTAGGGTTCCTAGAGTTCCTAGGCTAGGGCAAATCTTACCGCACCACCATCATGAAAGGCAGCACCATTTCGCGCTCGGCGCCGCCGCCCGCGAGGCGGAAGTTGCCGGCGGAGCGGAAATATCTCTCCGTCACCTTGTCCCAGAGCGCCGCGCCGCCCGTGAGCGGATCGCGCACTGGCACGAGGTCGAGGACGGGCGCGTAGGCGCCGCCTGGCTGCTTCGCGCGCAGTTTCAGCGAATAGACTCGCGCATGGGCGAAACTGTCGGCCTTCCCGATGTAGTTTCGCGCGAAAAGGTAGAGCGGCAGTCCGGTGTCCAGTGGCCCGGCATACGTCCTGTCCGTGCGTCCAAGAGCCGCCCAGGCGCCGTTCGCGTCAGTGGCGATGGAGAGAAACTGGTCTCCATCGTCGAGGCGAGAAGAAATCCTGTATTTTACATTTGCGGCAGGAGTAAAGAACGTGTCGTTTCCCTTGGCATCCTTTCCGCCGTCGGCAATGCGCGGCAAATCCTTGGCGTATCCGATGCTGTGGGCGGGCCAGGCGTTGTAGAGGAAGAACCGGGTGTTGCCGGATGTCGGGCGCGCTCCGACGAACACGTCGTCGTCTGGCGCGGTCAGCCACTCCATCACGGCGTCCATCTCCAGTCCGTCCTTCGCGACGACGCCGAGGTTCACGTAATCGGCCGCGCCGTCGGAATCGACGTATTCCAGGCGGGTCCTGGGCGGATCGATATCAACGAGGACGTTCGTGACGGGGCCGACTTGCGACGCAAGGTCGAACGGGCAGTCTCTTTCAGAAGAGATTTTTCCCTTCAATGGTTTGTAGATGCGCTCCGTGACTTTGTCGTATAGTCCGGCGTAAAGCACACCTGCCGAGTTGGTCGCGACGGCGGGAACGAAATCGCGCAGGAGTCCGTCGCTGTCCCATATCTTCGTCGCGTAGAGCGTTCCCTCAACTGGAGTAGCGAAGTTGTTGTCGTAGGCGCGGTGGGTCGCAAGGAGCGAAAGCGTGTTCGTAGTGGCCATGTAGTCCGAGCCGTAGTCAACGCCGTCCTTGAGGACTTCGACCGCTTCGCCGCCGTTCGCGCTGACGGTCATGGACTGCGCTCCGGGCGTCGTGTCGGTCCTAATGACGTAGCGCACGCCCGTCTGCGGCGCGACAACGTTGATGTCGCTCTTCGCAAGCAGTTTTCCGGTCGAGAAACGGAATGCCGTCTGGTAGTGGTAGGCCATGAAGAGGCGCGTATCGCCGGTTGTTTCCCGGCAAGCCAGAATGCCACGGTCGCCGGTCGGGTACAGCGGCGAAAAATCAACCTCGCTCCTGAGGCCGCTCTTGCCCCAGACCCAGGTGTTGAAGCACTGGTAGGTGTCATTGGCTCCATCGGACGTGAGCGATTCGACAAGCGCCATCGGTTTGTCGAGGACGTCGCCGGCGACAAATTCGTTGTTGGCGTCGTAGTAGAAAAGACCGCCCGCCTTGTCGTAGAGACCGACGTGGCCGTTTTTCTTCGCCGGCAGGTAGTGGCGGAGAAGTTCAAGTTCGCCAGTTGTGGCGTTCTTCTTGAAGATCTTGCACTCGTAGAGCCTGGCCGTCGCCTTCCAATTCGGACTGCCGCCATAGTTGCAGGCGAAGAGGTAGAGATTCAAGTTGAGGTTCACGGTGCCGTTCACGGCGTATTTCTCGCGGTCGCCGGCGCTGAACGTCTTTTTGCCGTTCTGGTAGAGTTCCATGGAATCGGTGCCCGTGATGTCGGAGACGATCTCGCAGCGCTGCCCGCTCACGAACTCGAATGTCCCGCTTGGATTGCCGCGCTGCTTGAGGCCGTAGCCGAAGAAGGGTTTCTTCTGGTAGAGGTGGCACAGGAAGACGCGGCTTCTGTTGTCGGAGGCGGAGTCAACCGTTGCCGCGTCCAGCATCGACTTGTCGGTATTCGCCGTGATTTCACCCTCCCACGAAAAATCCACGCGGGCCTTGAGGCCGGTTTCGGCGTTGACGCCGGTGTCGATGTATTGGGTGCCGGTGGACTCGATGTAGTCGAGATAGCAATCCGGCTCGCCGGCGATCGTCACGGCAGGGGCGGAAGCGCCCCCGCCGACGAGAAAGGCGAAAGCCAGCGCGGCGGCAATGCGGAATTTCGGAAACATTGTTGATGGCATGTGGCGTTTCATGGCTTTGTTTCGTTGTTTGTCTGCGATGATGCGCGCGCGGGGCGGAGACGGTGTTGCTCCGGGCGCGAAGCGCCGCGAAGCCGAACCGCGCGCGACGGATCCGATCCTACTCGATTCCCGGTCGCAAAATTCTCAATTTTGGGCAAACTATTTTTCGTGGCGCCCGAGTGCGGCGCGCGCGTGCTTTCGGCGCCAGGCGAGCATGGACACCCCGAAGCGGGACCGGAACAGGGCGTCGAGCGTGCGGTCGCAGCAGAAGCCGCACAGGCCGGGAATCGCCCCGATAGCCGTGTCGGTGTCGGCAAGGAGCGCGCAGGCCTTTTCGAGTCGGACGTGGAGGATGTCGTCAAGGACCGAGTGTCCGGTCGCCTCGCGGTAGCGCATGGTGAAGAGGCGCTTCGACACTGGGTAGCGCGCGATGAGCGCGGCGGCGGTGAGGCCGGACGTCGCCTCGCGGCGGATCGCCTCGACGGCGTCGGACACCCATGGCTCGTGGCGACCGCGCCCGCCGGTTGACTTGCGGCGCGCGACGAGAAGCGGCCCGAGGCGCTCGATCGGCCGGACGGGAAGCGCCTCCTCGACCGATCGGGCGGCAAGGTAGCCCTCGCGCTCGAAGTCCAGCTCGATCGAGGAAATGGGCGGAGTCGCGCTTTCGCACAGCTCGGCGAAGTTGTCCACCGAGAGCAGAGTGAGCGACTTGGGAATGTGGCGCGCGGCGGCGCGGGCGGCGCGCGCGACGAGGGCGGCCGTTTCGTCGCTGACGGCGAACACGGCGCAATGCTCCGGCAGACGCGCCAGCCACGGCGAAAGGCGCCTGACGAAATCGTCCCACGGCTCGTCCTCCGCAACGGGACGCGACGGGAACGAGAAGCATTTCGCGCCTGCCGCGCGGACTTGTTTGCGGAAGATCCTCGCGCGAAAAAGGGACCACGACCACGGTCTCGGGTGCCCGATCGCGGCGTAGCAGGAAGGCTTGCCGAGCGAGAGCTCGCGCAGGGCCGTTTCCACGATGACCTCGGAGTCGAAGTGGAAGTTCGGATGCCGGCCCGCCATGCTCCTCGGATAGGCGATGTAGGAAACCGGAACGCCTCGGAAAAGTCCGGGCGGCAGATCGGCGTGGCGGCCCACGCCCTCGACCACGCAGCCGACCGGGCGGAAGCGACGGAGCAGCCCCGGAACCGCGTCGGGGGTCGATTCGGCTCGCGGAACCGGCACGGCCTGCCAGCCCCGGACGGCGCAGTAGCGAACGATCCCTGCCAGTTTCCTGCGGTGGCTGGGCACATCCGCGATCATGGAAAGGTAGAGCAGAGTCGGTCTCATCGGACGGAGCGGGGCCTGTTTTTTCGGGGCCGCAGGTTCCTAGAGGGCGTCGAAGGCGAAGACGTGGGCGGCGCCGCCGCCCCAGGTCGTTTCGACGACGAGGCGCAGGGCGTCGGCCTCGACGGGGGCGCCGAAGGCGATCTGGCGCAGGCGC